>JBCDKL010000008.1:0-27059 GCA_038746695.1 Pseudomonadota bacterium
CAAGGTGCTTTCCTTCTCGACCGACAGTTCGGTGGCTGGCAATGGCGTCTGGCTGACCGGGTTTCTGCCGGAGATGGAGGCAAAGCGCATCCTGGCCTTCGCCCGCAGCCAGGGCCGTGGCCAGGTCGGCGTATTCCATCCCGCCAATGGCTATGGCGAAGCGGCCCTGCGCGGCGCGAGAGCAGCCGAGCGGGCGGGACTGACCCAGATCATCGGCAGCGGCGCGTTCCAGCCCGGCTTTCAGGGGGTGCAGGCCGCCTCTTCCGGGTTCGCCGCCGAGGCACGCGGGGCCGATGCAATCCTGCTGGCGACCGGCGGGCGCGATCTGCAGGCCGCGGGCAGTTTCATGAACCTGAACGATTTCGACCCGGCGCGGGTGAAATATCTCGGCCTCGGCCAATGGTATTCGGGGGCCACGTTCCAGGAACTCAGCCTCCAGAACGGCTGGTTCCCGGCACCGGATGTCGGCCGCTCGAACCAGTTCTCGGACCGCTATGCAAGGCAATTCGGGGCCAAGCCACGGCTGGTCGCAGTGCTGGGCTATGATGCGGTCAGGGTCGCGGGCCAGGTCTTCGCCGAGGCCCGGCGCGGCGGCAGCACCGATCCGTTTCCGACTCAGATCCTGACCCGGCCCGCGGGCTTCGAGGGCGGGATCGGCGCCATCCGCTTCAACCAGGCCGGGTTGAGCGAGCGCGCTCTGGCCGTGCTCGAGGTCAGCGACCGCAGCTTTCGCACCATCGATCCCGCCCCCGCCCGGTTCCGTGCGGGTTTCTGAGGAGGCCCGGCACTGACCCTGTCTTCGACCGCGCGGCGCAGATCCGAGGAGGCGAGCTTCGCCGGCCTGCTCTATCTGATCGACCGGCCGGAGGCGCTGCTCGACCCTGAAGCCCTGATCGCCGAGATCGACGGTCTGGCCGAGGGCAAAGCCAAAGCGGCGCGCGGGGCAGTGACCCGGCTGCTCGCCGAGCGGCTGGCCACCGGCCGCGCCCGGGTGATGGAGCGGCTGCTCCAGCAACCCCATGCCGGGCTGCGCACCGCGCGCAGCCTCGCCCATGTCACCGATGCGGTGGTCGCAGCGGTGTTTCACTATGCCACAAGGCATCTCCATCCCAACACCGTGCGCACCACTGGCGAGCAGCTTTCGGTGATCGCGGTCGGAGGGTATGGCAGGGGCGAGATGGCCCCGTTCTCGGATGTCGATCTCCTGTTCCTGACCCCCTACAAGCAAAGCCCCTGGGGCGAGACCGTGATCGAGGAGATGTGCTATCTCCTCTGGGATCTGAGGCTGAAACTGGGTCATTCCGTCCGCTCGATCGCCGATTGCCTGCGCTATGCTAAGGCGGATATCACGATACGCACCGCTTTGCTGGAGAAACGCTTTCTCTGCGGCGACCGGGCCGAGTTCGACAAGCTGGACGCGACGCTTTGGTCCGAACTGTTCTGCAAGACCGGGCCGGAATTCGTCGAGGCCAAGCTCTCCGAACGCGACCGGCGGCATGAACGCCATGGCGGATCGCGATATCTGCTCGAGCCTAATATCAAGGAGGGCAAGGGCGGGCTGCGCGATCTGCAGACGCTGCACTGGGTCTCGAAATACATCTATGTCTGCAACACCGCATGGGATCTGGTGGCGCGCGGGATCTATACCCATGACGAGGTGCAGCGCTTTGCCGAAGCGGCGAAATTCATCTGGGCGGTGCGCTGCCACCTGCACGATCTGGTCGGGCGCGCACAGGAGGTTTTGAGCTTCGACCGCCAGATCGAGCTGGCCGAACGGATGGGGTTCGAGGATTTCGAGGGGCGGCGCGGGGTCGAGCGCTTCATGCAGACCTATTTCCGCCATGCCAAGAATGTGGGCGATCTGACCCGGATTTTCGCCGCAGCACTCGAGGCGCAACACGCAAAGCCGCAGCCGCGCTTCTCGATGCTGCTGCGTGCCTTCAGCTTTGGCGAGGGGCCCGAGGATCTGGGCGCTTTCGAGGTGCGCGACGGTCGGCTCAGCGTCAGCCATGACCAGGTCTTCGCCGAGGATCCGGTGAACCTGCTGCGCCTGTTCCATCAGGCCGTCCGCATGGATGCGATGATCCATCCCGAAGCGCTGCGCCTGGTCACCCAGAATCTCGACCGGGTCGATGATGCGATGCGCCGCGACCCGGTGGCGAACCGGCTGTTCCTCGAAATGCTGAGCCATCGCGAAAGCGGCGGCTGGCTTCTGCGCCGGATGAACGAGACCGATCTTCTGGGCCGCTTCCTGCCCGAGTTCGGCCGGATCGTCGCGATGATGCAGTTCAACATGTATCACCACTATACCGTCGACGAGCATATCATCCAGACCATCGGCATCCTCAACGAGATCGAGCGCCAGGAAGCGATCGAGGATCTGCCGGTCGCCTCCGAGATCATGAAATCCGGGCTGAACCGGACAGTGCTCTATGTCGCTCTCCTGCTCCACGATATCGGCAAGGGCCAGGGCGGGGACCATTCCGAAATCGGGGCCGAAATCGCCGCGCGGGTCTGTCCCAGGCTCGGGCTCAGCGATGGAGAGACCGAGATGGTCACCTGGCTGGTGCGCCACCATCTGCTGATGAGCGATGTGGCCCAGAAACGCGATATCTCGGACCCCGCTACGGTCCGCGATTTCGCCCGTCAGGTGCAGATCCCGGAAAGGCTCCGCCTGCTCCTGGTCCTGACCGTCTGCGATATCCGCGGGGTCGGGCCGGGCGTGTGGAACAATTGGAAAGCGCAGCTTCTGCGCAATCTCTATTGGGACACCCGCGACATGCTGACCGGCGGAGCCGAGCAATCGCGCAGCCACCGGATCGACCGGGCCCGCGGTGCCTTGTCCGAAGCCCTGGCGAAATGGCCCGAGGCGGACCGCGCCCGCGAACTGACCCGGCATTACCCGCATTACTGGCTGGGGCTGGAAACCGCGCTCCACGTGAAATTCGCCGAAATGGCGCGCCGCCCGGCCGATGGCGTGACCAGCCGCTTCCTGCACGATCCCGGCCGCGATGCGACCGCGGCCCTGCTCTATATGCAGGACCATCCCGGCATCTTCAGCCGGATGGCGGGTGCCTTCTCGCTGGCCGGGGCCTCGGTCGTGGATGCGCGGACCTATACCACCACCGACGGCATGGCCTGCTCGGCCTTCTTTCTGCAGGACTCCGAGGGCCAGGCCTTCGAGGAAAGCCGGCTCGACCGGCTGCGCCGCACCATCTCGCGCACGCTGCGCGGCGAGGTTATCCTGCGCGACGGGCTGGCCGAGAAAGCCCGCAACCGCGCCGCCCGCCCCTTCACCGTGCCGACCAGGATCAAATTCGACAATGAGGTCTCCGAACTCTACACCGTGATCGAGGTCGATACCCGCGACCGGATCGGCCTGCTGCACGATCTGACCCGGACGCTGACGGCGATGAATGTGAACATCTTCTCGGCGATCATCGCCACTTATGGCGAGCAGGCGGTGGATGTGTTCTATGTCCGCGATCTCTTCGGGCTCAAGATCCACACCCAGTCGAAACAACGCCAGATCGAGCGCCGCCTGATCGCCGCCATCGAAGGCAGCCCCGCGGCCCGCGCGGATCGCGAGGGATGACAGGCGCCCAGCGCGACACCCCAAGGGCATGGCGGAGCCGCTGCCCACCGGGGGGTGGGTGGGGGTGGGCGGGGGCTTCGTCGTGCCCTTGGGGTGTGGCGCTGGGCGTACCGCATGCGCGTCACCCCGGCCTCCCGATCCTCCCGGGTCGACCCCGGGGCCGCACCCGCGCTGGACATCATTGCCGGGGGGCGGCGTGAGCAGCTCTCCCATCCGGCTGCTGCGCGGCTTCGCCACTGTGGGCGGATGGACCATGGCCAGCCGGATCCTCGGCTTTCTCCGCGATGTGATGATCGCCGCCCTGCTGGGTGCCGGCCCGGTGGCCGAAGCGTTCTTCGTCGCCTTCCGCCTGCCCAATATGTTCCGCCGTTTCTTCGCCGAGGGCGCGTTCAACATGGCCTTCATCCCGCTCTTCGCCAAGCGGCTCGAGGGCGAAGGCAAGGCCGCCGCCACCGGTTTCGCCGAGGAGGCCCAGGCGCTGCTCGCCACCGCCCTGATCGCGCTCACCCTTCTGGCCCAGCTCCTGATGCCCTGGTTCGTCTGGGCCCTGGCCAGCGGATTCGAACAGGGCACCGAGCGCACCGAGCTTGCCATCGCCTTCAGCCGGATCTGCTTTCCCTATATCCTCTTCATCTCGCTGGCCGCGCTGTTCTCGGGCATTCTCAACGCGTTCGGCCGCTTCGCCGCGGCCGCCGCCGCCCCGGTTCTGCTTAATCTCGTGCTGATCGGCGCCATGGCGCTCGGCTGGGCGCTGGGATGGGAGATCGGCACGGTGCTTGCTTGGGCGGTCTTCGCCGGGGGGCTCGCGCAGCTTCTGCTGGTGGTGCTGGCCACGCGCCGCCTGGGCGTCACGCTCCGGCTGCGCCTGCCGCGGCTCAGCCCCGATATGCGCCGCCTGGTCGCGCTCGGCATCCCCGCCGCCCTGGCCGGAGGGGTGATGCAGATCAACCTGCTGGTCGGCACCCAGATCGCAAGCTGGTTCGAGGGTGCGATCGGCTGGCTCTGGTATGCCGACCGGGTCTATCAACTCCCGCTCGGGATCGTCGGGGTGGCAATCGGCGTGGTGCTCCTGCCCGAGCTCAGCCGCCTGGTCCGTGCGGGCGAGACCCGCCGGGCCGAAGCCCAGATGAACCGCGCCGCCGAATTCGCGCTGATCCTGACCCTGCCCGCGACCATGGCGCTGGTGGTTCTGCCCGGATTGATCACCCAAGTGCTGTTCCAGCGCGGTGCCTTCGATGCCGGGGACAGTGCCGCCACCGCCACCGCGCTCTGGATCTATGCGCTCGGCCTGCCCGCCTTCGTCCTGCAAAAAGTGCTGCAACCGGCCTTCTTTGCGCGCGAGGACACGCAGAGCCCGCTGCGCTACGCCGTCTGGTCGATGGCGGTGAATGTCGGCGCGGCCCTGGCACTGATCCCACTTGCCGGGTGGCTGGGGGCTGCGATCGGCACCACGCTGGCGGGCTGGGCGATGCTGGCGATGCTCTGGCGGGGCGCGCGGGCCAAGCATGGCGGGATCGCACTGGACCCCAGGCTCTCCCACCGCGCGCCGCGTGCCCTGGCCTCCACCCTGGCCATGGGCGCGCTGATCGCCGGGATCGCCCATGTCGGAGACCTTGCCGCACTGCCGCCCTGGGCGGTTCTGACTGGCGCCGTGGCGGGCGGCATGCTTGGATATGCTGCGTTCGGCTGGGCGCTCGGCGCATTCCACCCGGGCGAGCTTGCCGCAGCGTTGCGCCGCGGCCCGACCCGCGACCGGCCCGCCGATGGATCAGGAGCCTGAGATGACACTGCACCGCCTGCCCTTTCTGCTTGCCGCGCTCTGCCTCACGGCCCTTTCGGCCTGCGTCGGCGTGCGCCCCTTCCCGGCCCCCGCACCTGCGCTCAGCGAGATCGCCCATCCCGAGGGCTTTCGCGACATGCGCTTTCACAGCCTCGACCGGCAAGAGGAAGTCGATGCCGAGATCTCGCTGATGCGCAGCCAGATTGCCGCCCGGATCGAGTCGGAGAAGGAAGTGCCCAATGGCGGGGTCTATGACGCGCTGGTGCTCTCGGGCGGCGGGCCGGACGGTGCGTTCGGAGCGGGCCTGTTGAACGGCTGGACCAAAGCGGGCGACCGGCCGGAATTCAGCCTGGTTACCGGCATCTCCACCGGCGCCCTGATCGCGCCCTTCGCTTTTCTCGGCCCTGAATTCGACCCTGCCCTGAAGCGTTTCTATACCGAGACCCGCACCGAGGATCTGGTGGCCTTTGCCGTCTTGAAGGGTCTGTTGGGCGCGGCCGGTCTGACCGATACCACCCCGATCCGCGATATCCTGCGCCGCGAGATCACTCCGGTCTTCGTCGCCCGCATCGCCGCCGAGCATTTCAAGGGAAGGCGGCTCTGGGTGGGCACCACCAATCTCGACAGCCAGCGCCCGGTGATCTGGGATATCGGCGCCATCGCGGCCACCGCGCGCCCGGATGCGCCCCGGCTGATCCGCAATATCCTGCTGGCCTCGGCCTCGATCCCCGGGGCGTTCCCGCCGGTGATCTTCCAGGTCCAGGCAGAGGGTGAGCGGTTCTCCGAGATGCATGTCGATGGCGGTGTGACCCGGCAGCTCTTCCTGTTTCCGATCGACACTTCAGTGATCACCGAGGCGCCGACCAGCGAAATTCTTCAGGCCGGCACGGTCTATACCATTCGCAACTCGAAGCTCGGCCCCGAATATGCCCAGACCGAGCCGGGCATCGTGCAGATCGCCGCGCGTTCGGTGCAAACCCTGCTGAAAGCGGGCGGGATCTCGGATATCGAGGTCGTGCGCAAACAAGCCCAGGATGCAAACTTCGATGTGAAAGTGATCGCCGTGCCCGACAGTTTCAACGCGCCTTCGGAGGAGCTGTTCGACGTGAACTACATGCGCGCGCTCTACGATGTGGGCGAGACAATGGCACTGGACGGCATCCCTTGGGAGTGAGCGTTCGGTCTCTCTGAAGATCACGCCGCCCACCCGACCCGCCGCCCAGAGGCAGCAACGCGCCGACAGAGAGTCAGGGCTACCTCTAGCTCAGCACCCCACCGCCCATCCGCTCCGCCCGGTGGGCACCACCGAGCAGAGCCCGACCCTTTCATAGGAGGGCGCTTTGGCGATGTCGTGCAAAGCCCGTTTTGCGTGAGGGCTTCAAGGTGCCACGCTGGTCAGAGGCAGCATTGCGCCCATATGATCCGGCGCTCCTACTCGCTCAGCACCCCACCGCCCAGCCGTCCCGCCCGGTGGGCACCACCGGGCAGCGCCCGACCCTCCCCACGGGAGGGCGCTTTGGCGATGCGGTACAGAGCTCTCACGGCGCCGGGGCTTTGACGTGCCACATCGTCCCGAGACAGCAACGCGCCGACCGAGACGCGGCGCTCCTTCTAGCTCTGCACCGCACCGCCCATCCGCCCCGCCCGGTGGGCACCAACGGGCAGCGCCCGACCCTCCCCACGGGAGGGCGCTTTGGCGATGCGGTACACAGCTCACACGGCGCGGGGGCTTTGAGGTACCGCGCAGGCCAGAGACAGCAACGCGCCGACCGAGACGCGGCGCTACCCTCCCGTTTCAGCACATCTGACCCCCGCAAAAGTCGCGATGGATCGCAGTTAATCGACAATTAAGTCAATTTTGTCATGTTGAATGTCGCGCCGCCTGTCGCGCAAAATTCGCGAGACCTTTCATGACAGATCACATCCTTGAAGGCGCCGTCTCGGCGCTGGCCAGCGAGCTTGAAAGCGAGCTCGCCTATCTCACCGACCTCAAGTCGGAACTGGCCCAGAACGAGGCCCGCCGCACCACTCTGATGGCCGGGCTCAGGGGCGCCTATATGGCCCTGCCGATCGAGGCCCGCCGATCTTGGCGCGACCGGGTCTATGAGCTGACCGACACCCAGCGCGAACGCTGCGGAAAACAGGCGCGCGACGGCGGCAAACGCGATGCGATCCTAGGATATCTCGCTGACAATGCAGGGAAAATCGTGAAGGTCTCGGATGTCGGCCGGGCGCTGCAGGATGCCGGTTATACCCAGATCAACCGCGCCTATCCCTCCTTCGCCCTAACCCAGATGATGAAGGAAAGGATCGTGAGAAAGATCCGCACGGGCCTTTATCAGGTGAACGCGCTGCATACGGAAATTCTCTACCGGGAGTAGCGGTGATAGCCGTGGTTTTTCATTTCAGAGCAATGTGTTAGAGCACATACCGGCTCACATCCACCGCCTTGGCCAGCTCGCCCAGCGAGCTTTCGACCATGGTCTGATCCACCGTGATCTCCTCGCCCGTGCGGTCCGGGGCGGTGAAGCTCAGATCCTCGAAGACTTTCTCGATCACGGTATAGAGGCGGCGGGCACCGATATTCTCGACCTGGGCGTTGACCTCGGCGGCGATCCGGGCCAGGGCGGCCACGCCATCCTCGGCGAAACCGACATGGACGCCCTCGGTCTCCATCATCGCAACATATTGTTTTGTCAGTGAATTATCAGTCTCGGTGAGGATGCGGACGAAATCCTCCTCGGTCAGAGCGCGCAGCTCGACCCGGATCGGCAGGCGGCCTTGCAGCTCGGGCAAGAGGTCCGAGGGTTTGGCGATATGAAAAGCGCCCGAGGCGATGAACAGCACATGGTCGGTCTTCACCGGCCCGTGCTTTGTGGTGACAGTGGTGCCTTCGATCAGGGGCAGCAGGTCGCGCTGCACCCCTTCGCGGCTGACATCGGCGCCACGGGCGTCCGACCGGGCACAGACCTTGTCGATTTCATCAAGGAAAACAATGCCTTGCTGCTCAACCGCCGTGATCGCGGCGCGGGTGATTTCCTCCTGATCGAGCAGTTTGTCGGCCTCTTCGGCGATCAGCACTTCATAGGATTCGGCCACGGTCATCTTGCGTTTCTTGGTCCGGCCAGAGAAAGCCTTGCCGAACAGATCGCCCAGATTGGCCATGCCCGCATTGCCCTGCATGCCCGGAATCTCAAGCATTCCCATTGGGTTAGCGGTGTCGGCGACCTCCACTTCGATCTCGGTCTCGTCCAGAAGCCCATCGCGGAGTTTCTTGCGGAAGGCGTTCTTGGTGGTATCGGAGGCATTGGCGCCAACCATGGCGGCCAGCACCCGGTCCTCGGCCGAGGCATGGGCGGCGGCTTTCTTCTCCTCGCGCCATTGCTCGCGGATCATGACAATCGCGCTTTCGACCAAGTCGCGGATGATCTGATCCACGTCACGGCCGACATATCCAACTTCCGTGAACTTAGTGGCTTCAACCTTCAAGAATGGAGCATTGGCGAGTTTTGCCAGTCTTCTTGAAATCTCGGTCTTACCAACTCCAGTTGGGCCGATCATCAAGATGTTTTTAGGACTCACTTCGTCACGAATACTGTCCGGCAACTGTTGTCGGCGCCAGCGGTTACGCAGGGCCACGGCCACTGCGCGCTTTGCAGGGGCCTGGCCGATGATGAAACGGTCGAGTTCGGAGACGATCTCGCGGGGGGTCAGGTCGGTCATGGAGCCCTACATAGGCGAGTGCCGGGGGAGAGGGAAGGGACCAGGGCCGCACCCACGCCCCACAAAGCCACCACGCGACGGATCAGGCAGCGGCTTCTTCTTTTTTCTCAGTGGCATAGGGCCAATATCGCCACAGGAAGCCGGGCCGCTCCAATGGCGGTTTCAACCCACCGGGCCCCAGCGTCCAGTCGAGCCTGCGAGAGAGCCGGTGCGCCCGGGGCCAAAGCGCCATGTCGACGATAAGGATCACCACCAGCAGCAAGCTCCAATCGGCGATGCTGAGGTTGAAGCCGAACACATCCATCAGCGCAAAGACGATCGGCTTGACCAGGGCGAAATGCATCGCGAACAGAACGGCGACCCGATTGATCCGCAGCACCCAGGCCCAGGAGACCATCCAAGCCGTTGCGAACAAAGCCAAATCCAGCGGGTGCGGCAGCATGGCGATCAACCGGCCTGCGACCAGGGCCAGCACACCTCCTCCGATCAGATGCAGCGGCCGGGCCGCCGCCAGCCGAAAATTCTCGCCCGCCAGATCCAGCCGCCGGGCCATCACCACGGCACCCACAGCCAAGCAGCCGAAGAGCAGAATGGCCCTGGGATCGGTCATCAGCGCGGCGACGATGCCGCGGGGAGAGAACCCCTCGACCTGGCTCAACCGGTCCATATCCGCGCCATAGAGGTTCAGAAACACCCCAACCAGCGTGAAGGTCATGATCGGCGAGACCAGCCCCGGCAGGCGGAAGCGGAACAGGAACGGGATCATCATCACCCCCGCGACCAGCGAGATCAGCGCCAGGCGCGGCATAAACGGCCCCATCCGCAACTCGGGCGTCGACAGGGCAACCGCATAGCCCAGCGACAAGGGCCCGATCAGCCCCAGGGCCGAGCCAGGCCAGATCAACCCCCAGCGGCCCACCACGATCTCGGCATACCACCATGAGAGGCAGGCCAGCCCCACCAGCGAGAAGCTGGGCCAGGCGATGGCGGCGGCCATCTCCTCGCCACGGCCCATCAAGTTGAAGACCCCGCCCATCAAGAAGGCCCAGGCCGCCAGCAGCGCGATGGCGAAAACCGCCTCGAATCCCGTGCGCTTGAGAGGACGGCCCGAGGGGTCAATCTCCATTTGATGATAGGTCATCGGCTCATCCTCCGATCACCTCGACAACCGCGTTGCCATTGGTGAAAACACAAATTTCTGCTGCGATTTCAAGGGCTTTGCGAGCGAGTGCCTCGGCATCGAGATCGCTCTCCATCAGCCCGCGCGCCGCTGCCAGCGCATAGTTTCCGCCCGAGCCGATTGCCGTCACCCCGCCATCCGGCTCCAACACATCGCCATTGCCGGTGACCACCAGAAGAGTGGCGCCGTCGGTTACGATCAGCATCGCCTCGAGATTGCGGAGATATTTGTCGGTGCGCCAATCCTTGGCCAGTTCCACTGCGCCGCGCATCAACTGCCCGGGCGCGGCCTCCAGCTTGGCCTCCAACCGCTCGAGCAGGGTGAACGCATCCGCCGTGGCCCCGGCAAAGCCGACCACGACATCGTGCCCGCCGGGAGAGATCCGCCGCACCTTGCGGGCCGAGCCCTTGATCACCGTGTTGCCCAGGCTGACCTGCCCGTCGCCGGCCACCGCCACCTTGCCGCCGCGCTGTACCGCGACGATGGTGGTCCCGTGCCAACGGGGGGGATGATCATGCATGCAAGGCTCCTATGACAGCGACAGCAGGATATAACACCGTGGGGCTGCATTGCTAGAATGCCCGAGCGGGCGTATAGAAAACGCAAAAAAGGGGCAGAAAAATGCGCAGCGCGAAAGTCGACCGCAAAACCGCCGAAACCGAGATCTCGGTCAGCCTCGAACTCGACGGCACCGGGGCCTATGACAACGCGACAGGCGTTGGGTTTTTCGACCATATGCTGGATCAACTGGCCCGGCATTCGCTGATCGACATCACCGTGCGCGCGGTCGGAGACACGCATATCGACGATCACCACACAGTCGAGGATGTGGGCATCGCGCTGGGCAAGGCCCTGGCCCAAGCGCTTGGAGATAAACGGGGAATCCGGCGCTATGGCGCGTGCCTCTTGCCGATGGACGACACGCTGGTGCGCTCCGCTCTCGATCTCTCTGGCCGTCCGTTTCTGGTGTGGAAGGTGGATTTCGAAGCGCCGAAGATCGGGACGTTCGACACCGAACTGGTGCGCGAGTTCTTCACCGCGCTGGCGATGAATGGCGGGATTACCCTGCATGTCGAGCGGCTGGACGGGATCAACGCGCACCACATCGCCGAGGCCAGCTTCAAGGCG
The DNA here is from genome assembly GCA_038746695.1 of Pseudomonadota bacterium. Classification (GTDB taxonomy): domain Bacteria; phylum Pseudomonadota; class Alphaproteobacteria; order Rhodobacterales; family Rhodobacteraceae; genus Thermohalobaculum. The sequence goes on from JBCDKL010000008.1 coordinate 11,407, forward strand.
GTGGCCCGCGCGCTGCGCGAAGCGGTCGAGCCGGATCCGCGCAAGGGCGATGCGATTCCCTCGACCAAGGGCGCGCTATGACCACGGCAATCGTCGATTACGGTTCGGGCAATCTGCGCTCGGCCGAGAAGTCGTTCCAGCGGATGGCCGAGCGGGAGGGGGATATCCTGGTGACTGCCGACCCCGAGACCGTGGCGCGGGCCGAGCGGATCGTCCTGCCCGGTGTCGGCGCCTTCGCCGATTGCCGCAGCGGGCTGTTGGCGGTCGATGGCATGTTCGAGGCGATCGAGGCACGGGTGCGCGCTGGGCATCCTTTTCTCGGCATCTGCGTCGGCATGCAATTGATGGCGACCCGCGGGCTGGAACATGGCGAGACCCCGGGCTTTGGCTGGATCGCGGGCGATGTGGTGCATCTGGCGCCTGAGAACCCGCCGGGAAACGGGTCGGATGCTGCGCCTCTGAAAGTGCCTCATATGGGCTGGAACGAGCTTTCCTTCTCGGATCACGCGCTTTTCGACGGGATCGCCCCCGGCGCCCATGCCTATTTCGTGCATTCCTACCATCTGCGCCCGGAAGACCAGGCGCACCGGATCGCCCGGGTCAGCTATGGCGAGGAGGTGACCGCCGCAATCGCCCATGGCAATATGGCCGGGACCCAGTTCCACCCCGAAAAAAGCCAAAGCGTGGGCCTGCGACTCATCGAGAACTTCCTCGCCTGGACGCCCTGAGTTAAGCTGCTTCGAAACAGGAGATTGCCATGATCCGCTCGCTGCTTATCGCCCTGTCGCTGCTTCTTCTTCTGCCCTTCGCGGCACCGGGTTCCGCCGATGAATTGCGCAAACCTGAGGTCTGGACCGATCTCTATGGCGTCGCGCTCAAAGGCTATGACCCGGTCGCCTATCACCTCGCCGGAGAGGCGGTGCTTGGCGATCCGGCGCTCGAGCTCGAATGGAAGGGCGCGAAATGGCATTTCGCCAATGCCGCGAACCGGACCCGCTTTCAAGCCGATCCCGAACGCTGGGCCCCGCAATATGGCGGCTATTGCGCCTGGGCGATCGTCGAAGACCGGTTCGCGCCGATCAATCCCGAGATCTTCAAGGTGGTCGACGGCAAGCTCTATCTCAATCTGAACATGCGGGTGCATAATCTCTGGCTCGAAAAGATGGACAGTTTCATCACCCAGGCGGATGAGAAATGGCCCGATGTCCTGGTCCTGGCGGATTGAGAGCGAGGGTTCTGTTCTCGACACATCGTGCCGTGTGATCGAGCGGAGCGCGTTCCGGCCTAAGGGATGTAGAACGCTCTGAAATCGTTGACATTCGTCAGGGTCGGCCCCGGGATCACCTGATCGCCCAGCGCCTCGAAAAACCCATGCGCGTTGTTGTTGGCAAGCTCGACATGGGGGTCGAGCCCCGCATGCCGGGCGCGTTCCAGCGTCTTCGGTGTGGCGATGGCGCCCGCCACCTCTTCAGCCCCGTCCACCCCATCCGTGTCGCCCATCAAAGCCCAGACCGGGCGGCCCTGGAGCTGGATTGCAGCCGAGAGCAGGCATTCCACGTTGCGCCCGCCCCGCCCGTCGCCGCGCAGGGTCACCGTGGTCTCTCCACCCGAGAGCAGCACCGCAGGCCGCGCCACCGGCTGGCCATGGATCAGCACTTGTTGCGCTATCCCGGCGAGCGCGATGCCGACCTGGCTGGCCTCGCCTTCGAGACTGTCGCCGAGGATCAGCGGGTTCACTCCCAGCCCCCGCGCCGCCTCTGCGGCCGCCTCCAGCGAGATCTGCGGGGCCGAGATGATCACATTCTCGGCCTTGGCCAGGCGCGGATCGTCCGGCGCCGGGCAGCCTTCTGTCTGGGCCAGATGGAGAGCACAACTCTCAGGTAAATCAAGACCATAGCGGGCGACGATGGCCCGGGCATCGGCGGGCTTGGTCGGCTCGCCCACTGTGGGGCCCGAGGCGATCACCGAGGGATCATCGCCCGGCACGTCCGAGATCATCAGGCTGACCAGCCGTGCGGGATGGCAGGCCGCCGCCAGCCGCCCGCCCTTGATCCGGCTGAGCTGTTTGCGGACCGTGTTCATCTCGATGATATTGGCCCCACAGGCGAGAAGCTGGCGGTTGACCTCCTGTTTCTCGGCCAGGGTGATATCGCCCGCGGGCAGCGGCATCAGGGCCGAGCCGCCGCCCGAGATCAGCGCGATCACCAGATCGTCGGGCGTGAGCCCGGCAACCACGTCCAGCATCCGCTCGGCCGCTTTGCGCCCGGCTTCGTCGGGCACGGGATGGGCGGCCTCGACCACCTCGATCTGGCGGCAGGGGCGGGCATAGCCATAGCGGGTGATGATCAGGCCGGAGAGCGGGCCTTGCCAGGCGGCCTCCAGCGCCTCTCCCATCCGGGCCGAGGCTTTGCCCGCGCCGATCACGATGGTGCGGCCCGCCGGCGGGGCGGGCAGATGCGCGGGCACCGCGATCATCGGATCTGCGGCGGCGACGGCTGCGTCGAAAAGCTGGCGGAGAAAGTGGCACGGATCGGGCGGGGTCATGCTGCGCTGTTTGCCATCCCCCTCCCCACTTGTCCACGCATCGCACCGGGTGGGCGGGCGCGGGTTCAGGGAAGCGGAGGGGCACTTCCCGCGAGGATCAGTGCTTTTCCTCCGAATCCGGGGTCCAGGGGTGTTCGCCCTGGGTCTGGACCCGCGGCCGCACCGGTCGGCCCTCGCGCCAGGCGACGAAGATCCCGGCGGCGGCGATAAGGGCGATGCCTCCGAAAGTCTGCAGATCGGGCACGCTCCGCCAGATCAGAAACTCGAAGGCCGGGATCAGCGCGAGATAGCTGTACTCGAACGGTGCGATCCGGCTGGCATCCTCGTTCTGATAGGCCCGGACGATGCAGAGCAGCCCGATCAGATGGGTCATCGCGGTCATCAGGATCAGCGCGATCGTCAGGGCCGAAGGATCGCGCCAGCCGGTCATAAGGAACGGCCAATGCTCGGGCGAGGTCACCGGTATGAGCGGCATCAGCATCGTCCCCAGCATGCCGAGATTGGCATAGATCAGATTATGCACGAGCGAGAGCGAGAAGTTCGGCTCGTCACGACAGCGCCAGCGGGTGAGGATATTGCCCGCGGCATAGCAGAACGCCGCCCCCAAAGGCAGCAAGGCGGCGAGCCGCAGATCCTCGGCACCGGGGCGGATGATCACGATGACGCCGACAAAGCCCACCAGCACTGCAACGATCCGGCGCGGGCCGATCGGCTCTCCCAAGATCAATGCCGCCATCAAGGTGATAAACAGCGGCCCAGTAAAGAAAGTCGCCGCCGCCACCGTGACGCTGAGAAACGGCAACGAAGCATAGAAGAAAAGATAGGCCCCGCACATGAAGATCCCGCGGAGCAGGGGCCAGCCCCAGCGCCGGGGCACCAGATCGGCGCCTTGCGACAGGATCGCGGCCACAGTCACCATCAGGCCCAGCGTCGCGATCGAGCGGACCATCATGAGCTGCCAGAGCGAGATCTCATCCACCATCAGCTTGACGGCGATGTCCTGGCTGGCAAAGGCCGCCATGGCGATCAGCACCAGAGCAGGCGCGCCGAGGCCGGCGCGGCTCGAGGTCTCGGTGACGAGGGTCATGGCCGGAAGGGTTGCCCCCTCGTCGCGATCTGTCAAACAGACGGGCGGCACGCGATGTCGGTTTCAACCCAAAGGGAGGGGCAGATGGACAACATGTTCGAGACTGGTCTGGCTGAGCGCAAGTCGACCCTGGGCGCGGAGTATGTCGAGAAGAACCTGGCGGCGGCGGATGATTTCACCCGGCCGTTCCAGGAAGCGATGACCGCCTGGTGCTGGGGCTTCGGCTGGGGCGACGAGGCGATCGACGCGAAGACGCGCAGCATGATGAACCTCGCGATGATCGGGGCTTTGGGCAAAATGCATGAATGGGAGATCCACTGCCGCGGGGCATTGAACAATGGAGTCACCAAGGCCGAGATCCGAGCAATCATCCATGTCGTCGGAATCTATTGCGGCGTGCCGCAGGCGCTGGAGTGTTTCAGGGTGGCCAGGAAAGTACTGGAGGAGGCAGGCGAGCTTTAATCGCCGCCTCCAGCCTTTGACCAGGCGACGCGAAAGGCATCGAGGGGCTATTAGCGCCTGTCACAGCCGGAAGGGAGCGATCCGAGGAAGGAACCAACAGGCTAAGTGCGCGGCAGGTACACCAGCCCCCGAGGCTGGTGACCACTTGGCACCTCTGGCTCGACCCCCACTGCTTTGAACTGAGAAGCGCTATGTGAGCTTTCCGGGAAAATAAAAGACGGTCGTAGGGGCCTGTCTTCGCAGCTGGTTCACTCAGCTTTCTTTTCTCGGTTGAGGAGCCGGTCAGATCGCTAGGAACTCGGTCAATGGATCGATCTGAGCTGCGTTGAGCCCCTGGAACTGCACTTCGTGACCAGTGTCGAAACGGGCAACCGCACCTCCGGTTTCATCCGAGAGCGTGGCGAGCGACAATCCGTCGAGCAGGACCAGATCCGCGCCATTGCCGAAATCGGTGATCACGTCGCGCAGCGCAGGACCGTCGGCGGTGAAGACGAAACTGTCGGCGCCTGCCCCGCCGATCAGGATATCTGCGCCAGCACCACCTTCGAGCCGGTCGTCCCCGCCCCGGGCCTCGAGCCGGTCTGCCCCACCCAAACCATGCAGCACATTCGCCGCCCCATTACCGGTGATCTGATTGGCCAGCCCGTTGCCGGTGCCCTGCAATCCCCCGGCCTGAGCGCCGAAGATCAGGTTCTCGACATTGTCGGACAGAGTCCAGTCGATAAGGGCGACCACCGTGTCGATACCGTTGCCCTGCAGCTCGAGCGTCGTGTCGCCGGCATCGTCCACGATGAACCGGTCGTCTCCCTTCCAGCCACGCAGATCATCGGCGCCGAGCCCTCCGTTCAGCGTATCGCTGCCATTGCCGCCTTTGAGCAGATCGCTCCCATCGCCGCCGCGCAACTGATCATCGCCATTGGCGCCGAAGAGCGTGTTGGCCTCGGCATTTCCGATGATCTCGTTGGCCAGCGCATTGCCATCGCCGTTCAGGCTGCCGCTGCCGACCAGGGCAAGGTTCTCGACATTGTCCGAAAGGGTCAGCGAGACTTGGCTCTCGACCGTGTCGATGCCGCGATCCTGGAACTCAGTGACCGTATCTCCGGCCTGATCGACCAGATAGAGGTCGTCTCCGAACCCGCCGAACAGCAGATCCGCGCCGGTCCCGCCATCCAGCGTGTCGTTGCCGAGATTGCCGTTCAGCGTATCCGCCCCGCCGAGGCCTTGGAGCAGGTCATCGTCTTGAAGACCAAAGATCTCATCATCGCCCTGGCCGCCGATCAAAGTATCGGTCCCGTCAGTGCCGGTGATCGGGCCAGTCGGTACAGCGGGCATCAGGCTCGCCACCAGATTGGCGACATTCAGCCGTCCGCCGGTCTCGACCAGCCCATCCAGAGCGGCCACAGAATCGACGGTCGACAGGATCGCCTGCTTCAGCTGAGCCACGGTCAGGGTCGGATCGATGGCCAAAGCCAGCGCCGCGGCTCCGGCCACATGTGGGGCGGCCATCGAGGTCCCGCTCAGAAACCGCGCCCCCGATCCAAGCGCCGAGGACAGAATGAAATGCCCCGGCGCTGCCAGATCCACGGTGGTCGCCCCGAAATTCGAGAACCCCACCAGTGTGTCGTCCAGCGAACTCGCCGCCACTGAGATCACATTATCCAGATCCCAGATCCGCTGCGAAGCCGGAACTAGATCCTGATCCTGGCTGTCATTCCCGGCCGATGCGACAAAAAGATGCCCGGCCGCACCCGCCGCTTCGATCAGGGGGCGGGCAAAGGCACCGATCGGACCGTAGGAATTGTTCGAAATCCGCGCCCCATTGGCCACGGCGTATTCGATGGCCTCGAGGATGGCGAAACCGCTCAGAAACTCGGAGTCATCAGACGCGATGCGCAGCGCCATGATCTGGGCATCCGGCGCGACGCCGATGGTCGAAATCCCGTTCTCACCATCGGCGGCAACGATCCCGGCCACATGCGTGCCGTGGCCCTGAATATCCGACGGGTCGCTGTCGCGGTCGTCACGGATATTGATCGCCGCTCCGCCGAAATCGAAGCCGTGGATATCGTCGATATAACCATTGTTGTCGTCGTCGATCCCATTCCCGGCGATCTCGCCCGGATTGACCCACAGATTGGGGGCCAAATCTGGATGGTTCAGATCTATCCCAGTGTCGATAATGGCCACCACCACGCCTTCGCCGGTGGAATGGGCCCACGCCTCTGACGCGTCGATATCCGCATCGGGCACAGCGATGCTCTCGAGGAACGCCTCAAAGCCCGGATCGCCGAACGAGGCGATATCGCCGGTGTTCTCCAATCCCCATTGTATGCCGAAATTCGGGTCGTTCGGGATCACCGGCTCGGCCAGCGCATCGGCGGCGATCCGATAATGCGCATCGGCCAAAGCCACCAGCGGATGCTCCGCCAGAAAATCCAGAACCTTGGCAAGATCGCTGCCTTGGGGGAGCAACAGCCGCTCGATTCCCAGAACCGAGGTACTGCCCAGCGTCTCGGCGCCGAGTTCGGCCTTGAGCCAGGCGATCTCTGCCGGTTCGGCATCTGCCGCAAACTGCACCAGGATTTCATCGGCCATATGGGCCTTGCCAAGATCATAGACCGGATCATCGACCCGAGCCTGCGGAAGCATCTCCGGCATCGCCGCCACCCTTTCCTCGTCACCCATGTTGATTTTGGCCCATCGGACGAATGCAGGTCAATCTCGGACGCGACGGCGCCACAGCCTTGTGGATGGGGGGAAAAGGAACCGCTTACTCGGATCTGACACGCAAGCAGGCCGCTCTTCCGGCGAGAGCAGCCAGCCTAGATCCGATCGCCGACCGCCTTGCAGGTGGTCGAGAGACCGCCGGTCTGGCTCCAACGCACTGTGTCGCCGTTGCCTTTCAGATCGAAGCCCTCGCTGCGATAATGATATCCGGTCTCGACCGGTTGCTTGTAAAGCACCTCCTGGCCGATCCCGATCACAGCAACGGTCGCGGTACCGCCGCGTTCGAAGAAGACGACCGAAATCGCCGGCCCCTCCTCGCATTTGTAACTCACGGAAAGCGGGGATTGTGGCGGTTCGATGATTGCCACACGGCTGAGCCCCTCGTTCAGGGGTATCTCACAGGCGGCGAGGAGAAGGAGAAGGGAAAACGGGATAAGGGCACGCATGGTCAGCTCCGTCATTCGACTTGGCGCACTCACCATAGCACAAGCTCGGGCCCGGCGGGAACCTGTGGCGAGAACGATCCCGGGCATGGCTGGGTGGGCGGGCCAGTCGTGTGACGGCCCGCCAGGGCCGTGCACGCTGGGGTGCCCGTCGGGCCATGCCCGGCAACAGGCATTCTCGCGCTTCAGATATCCAGGTTCTCCACGTTCAGCGCGTTTTCCTGGATGAACTGCCGGCGTGGCTCGACCACATCGCCCATCAGTTTGGTGAAGATCTCGTCCGCCTCGGCAATATGATCGATCCGAACCTGCAAAAGGGTCCGCGCCTCAGGGTCCAGCGTCGTCTCCCAAAGCTGGTCCGGGTTCATCTCGCCCAGTCCCTTATAGCGTTGCAGGGTCAGCCCGCGTTCGCCTTCGGCCATTACCAGATCGAGCAGTTCCGAGGGCGCCCGCACAGGCGCCTCGCGATCCTTGCGGATCAAGGTCGCGGGCCGGTCATAGGTCTCGCGCAACTCCTGGCTCAGTTGCCCAAGATTGCGCGCCTCGGCCGACCGCAGCGCGAAGGCATCGATCACCCTCGTCTCGGCCACGCCGCGCAGGATACGGCTGAAGCGCAGGCCGCCATCGGCCATTGCACTCCCCTCCCAGCCGCGCTCGGTCTCGGGTGCCAGCCGGTCGAGCCGGGCCGCGATTGACTGCGCCACCTCCGCAGCCACGCCCGGGCGCGTGGTAAAGTCGGCACCCAAAGCCCCCTCTATCGCCGCTTGCTCCAGCAAAAATCGCGGATAAGACGTCGGAAACATCATCAAAATCGCCTTCAGACGCCGCGCTTGATCCACAAGACGCCGCAAGTCCGGCCCGGCCATCTGAGACCCGTCGGCCAACCGCAACACCGTCTCCTCGGTCCCCTCGCCGATCAGATAATCCTCCATCTCGCGCTCGTCCTTGCAGTACCGCGAGGACTTGCCGCGGGCGACCTTATAAAGCGGGGGCTGGGCGATATAGAGGTACCCGCCCTCGATCAGCTCGGGCATCTGACGGTAGAAAAAGGTCAGCAGCAATGTGCGGATATGGGCGCCATCCACATCCGCGTCGGTCATCAGGATGATCTTGTGATAGCGCAGCTTCGAGATATCGAACTCATCCCGCCCGATCCCCGTCCCCAATGCGGTGATCAGCGTGCCGATCTGCTCGGACGAGATCATGCGGTCGAACCTCGCACGCTCGACGTTCAAGACTTTACCGCGCAGCGGAAGCACCGCCTGGTTCTCGCGAGAGCGGCCCTGCTTCGCCGAGCCGCCCGCCGAATCCCCCTCGACGATGAAAAGCTCGGATTTCGCCGGGTCTTTCTCCTGACAATCGGCCAGTTTGCCGGGAAGTGAACTGACCGACATCGCCGATTTCCGTGTCATCTCGCGAGCCTTGCGCGCGGCTTCGCGAGCCAGGGCCGCCTCGACGATTTTGGCGACCACTGATCGCGCCTCAGCGGGGTGTTCCTCGAACCATTCCGCCAACTTCTCGTTCATCAGGCTTTCGACAACCGGGCGCACCTCGGAGCTGACCAGCTTGTCCTTGGTCTGGCTTGAGAATTTCGGATCCGGCACCTTTACAGACAGCACACAGGTCAAGCCCTCGCGCGCGTCGTCGCCCGAAAGGGTCACTTTCTCCTTCTTCGCAATCCCCGAACTGCCAGCGTAGTTGTTGATCGTCCGGGTCAGCGCGCCACGGAACCCAGCGAGATGGGTACCGCCATCGCGCTGCGGAATGTTGTTGGTGAAGGCCAGGACATTCTCGTGATAGGCGTCGTTCCACCACATCGCGGCTTCGACTGTGATGCCCTCACGCTCGCCGCTCACCGTGATCGGGTCGGCGATCAGGGGTGATTTCGAGCGGTCGAGATAACGCACGAACGCCTCGACCCCGCCCTCGTAGAAAAGCTCCACCTCCTGGGCCTCGGCATGGCGTTGATCGCGCAGATGGATACGGACGCCGGAGTTGAGGAAAGCCAGCTCGCGCAGCCGGTGCTCCAGCGTCTTGAAATTGTATTCGGTCATCGTGAAGGTCTGGGACGAGGCGTGGAAGCGCACCAAGGTGCCCTTCTTTTCGGTCTCACCAGTGACCTCGAGCGGTTTCACCGTCTCGCCATGTTCGAAGCGGCAGAGATGTTCCTTGCCATCGCGCCAGATGGTCAGTTCCAGCCAGTCGCTGAGCGCGTTGACCACCGAGACGCCCACGCCGTGTAACCCGCCCGAAACCTTGTAGGAATTCTGGTCGAACTTCCCCCCGGCATGGAGCTGGGTCATGATCACCTCGGCGGCGGAGATGCCCTCCTCCTCATGAATCCCGGTCGGTATTCCGCGGCCATTATCGCTGACACTGACCGAGCCATCGGCGTGCAGCACCACACGCACCAGATCGGCATGGCCCGCCAAAGCCTCGTCGATGGCGTTGTCCACCACTTCATAGACCATGTGATGCAGCCCCGATCCGTCATCGGTGTCGCCGATATACATGCCGGGGCGCTTGCGCACGGCCTCCAGCCCCTTCAGCACCTTGATACTGTCGGCGCTGTATTCGGGTTCTTGGTCTGGGGTCTCGTCCGCGCTCATGTATTGTCCTTATGTCGCCGCGATCGCCACGCCGGCGCCGGTGAGGATGCCGCCCGAGGCCTGATCGACCCGGCGTGCGGCTTTGCGATTGGCCAGGAAGCGCCCTGCCCGGGCGGCGGCCCAGACATAGGCAAGGTCGTTGCCGAGGCCGATGGGGAAGGCAACCGCCAGAATGATCAGGCCATCGATCCAGGTCAGGGCCGCCATGTCGAAGAAACCCGGGAACACCGCCATGTAGAACAGCGCCGCCTTGGGGTTGCCGAGGTTTAGAAGTGCGCCAGACGCGAAGGCGCGCCAAAGTGGCTCGCGCCGCATCGCCTCCCCGGCCGGTTTGATCATCGAGTGCCTGGCGGTCAGCAAGTTAATGCCGATCCAGATCAGCCAGGCAGCGCCGACATATTTGAGGATCTCCAACGCCCAAGCATGGGCGGTTGCGATGGCGCCGAGGCCCAGAAGCGCGGCAGCGATCCAGATGCTTTCCGAGAGGCTTGCGCCGACTGCCATGGCCGAGCCCGAGCGCGGTCCGAGCGCCGCCGACCGCGCCGCCAATGCGGCCACGAAAGGCCCGGGCGAGGCGACCAGCACAAACATCGCCACAGCGAACAACGCCAGTTCGGTGAGGGTGATGGTCATGCCGGACCAAAGGAGGAGGCGCCCGCCGTCTCGCTGACCGAGATGCGCAACGCGGAGGCGGGCAGCGCTTCAAACAGCTCCGGCCCGGTGCCCGTCATCCAGGCCTGGCAGCCCAGCGCGTCGATCTCGGCGTAAAGCGCCGCACGACGATCAGCATCGAGATGCGCCGCCACCTCATCGAGCAACAGAACCGGAGGTGTTCCTTCGACGGACAGAGCACGGGCATTGGCAAGGATCAGCGAGATCAGCAACGCCTTTTGCTCGCCGGTAGAACAGGCCCGGGCGGGCATGTCCTTGGCGGCATAGACAGCATCCAGATCGCTGCGATGCGGCCCTGACAGGGTGCGCCCGGCGGCGGCATCGCGCATGCGGCCCTCGGCCAGCGCCTCGGCCATGCCGGCGGCCTCCTCGCTCTCAGTTTGATCCATTAGGCTGTCGAGATCGGTCTCCGCGGGGCCCGCGGAACGAATCACGTCCCAGAAGCGTGTCTCCATGGTGCCGAGAATAGCCAGATCGGCCCTCGGAAACAATGAATTCCCCCCTGAATCGGGGCTCTGGGCGGCGTGTTGGAGCCGCGAAAGCGCTTCGGCCCGGCCGCGCGCAATTCGAGTGCCTTGGCGGGCCATCTGCGCCTCGAGCCCGCGGAGCCAGGCAGGGTCGAACCGCCCCTCTTTCAGCAGCCGGTTGCGCTCGCGCATCGCTTTCTCATAGGCGACCGAAGCCTCCGCATGAGCCGGGCGGAAGCCTAGAGTGATCCGATCGAGAAAGCGGCGGCGCTCGGAGGCACCCTCCATCCACAATCGGTCCATGGCAGGGGTCAGCCAGACCATGCGGGCCAAATGGCCGAGCGCGGTCTGAGTGGTGGCGGTGCCATCGATCTCGACCGCGCGGCTGCCAGCCCCGACCTCCATTCCGGTCACGATCTCGATCAGACCGGTCTGCGCCATCCCGGGCGCAGCAACTTCGGCCCTGACCCTCCAGCCGAGCCGGTCGGGGCGTCGCATCAGGTCCTCGCCCCCCGCCCGGCGCAGCCCACGGCCCGGGGTTAAAAGCGACACCGCCTCCAGCACATTGGTCTTGCCAGCACCGTTGGGGCCGTAAAGCGCCACCGAGGCGCCACCCGTCTCGACGCGCCCCGCAGCATAGGAGCGGAACTGCCCCAGCCGGATGGAGTGCACAGAAAGGCTCACGAACCTGTTATTGTTGCGATTATCGCAACAGTCTTTGGCGTTTTAGCTGGGTAATCACCCCTTGACCTTAAAGCTATGTCTTCTCCGCAGATCCCACCCGGCAGAGGAGACCCGCCTTGATCACCTTCTATTACCATCACACGCCCAACCCGATGAAAGTCGCGCTGTTCCTCGAGGAAAGCGGGCTCGACTATACCGTCAAGGGCGTGGACACGTTTAAAGGCGAGCAACATTCCGACGACTTCCGCAAAATCAACCCGAATGGCAAGACCCCGGCGATCGAGGACGATGGTGTGCGGGTGTTCGATTCGAACGCGATCCTGCTCTATCTGGCCGAGAAAGCGGGAAAGTTCCTGGGTAAGGCGGAAGAGAAGGGCGAAATGCTCTCCTGGCTCATGTTCGTGGCCACCGGGCTGGGGCCCTATTCCGGCCAATGGGTGCATTTCCAGACCGCAGGTGCGGCCGACGGCGGTGACTACGCCAAGAAACGCTATAAGTTCGAGGCGCATCGCCACTACGAGGTTATGGATGCGCATCTGGCCGGAAAAGCCTTCTTCGTCGGCGATGATCTGACCATCGTGGATATCGCCGCCTGGGGCTGGGTCGACCGTCATGTCCGCGTGTTGGGTGAGGGCGCGATCGACAGCTATCCGAATGTGAAAGCGTGGTTCGACGGGATCGACGCCCGCCCCGCGGTCGCCCGCGCGCGCGCCATCGGCAAAGACATCTCCTTCAAGAAGGATTTCGACGAGGAGACCGCCCGCGCCATGTTCCCCTCGAACTTCGCGGCAGAATAAAACGCAGAGTAAGCCTGAGGCGGCTCCGCGTCCTGTCGCGGGGCCGATGCCTTGCGCGGCCTGACCCGGCCTCCGTCGCCGCCATAGACAGCCCAAACAGTGCGTCTTGCGTCGCGTTACAAAATAACGCATCGTGCCGCCAAGTAACTCACAGGGCACGGCAATGAGCATCCGGGGCAAGAAGACGCAAGCGGCGGTTCTGGCCGCGCTACGCGCGCATAAAGGCGCCCTCTCGGCATATGATCTGCTGGCCGAGCTCCGCCGCACGCAACCGACGATTTCCGCACCGACGATATATCGCGCTTTGGCGGCATTGGGCGAGATGGGCGCCGTGCATCGGCTCGACTCGGTCAATGCCTTTATCGCGGCGAAAGGGGCGGGCGAGGGCCATGCGATCCTCTCAATCTGCGATGATTGCGGCATGGTCGAGGAAAGCGCGGCGCCGCGTCTCTTGGCGGAATTGTCCACCGTCGCCGAACAATCGGGGTTCGCGACCCTGCGCAAGGTGATCGAAATCCATGGCGTCTGCGCCTCTTGCGACGAGGGGTCGGTACGGGCATGAAGGGCTTTGGTTGGCACGGGCTCGGTCTCCTGACAATGGGGATCGGCGGGCGGCTCTGCCTTGCGGCCCTGGTCGTGGCGGCAATTTGGGCCGGGTTTTTCTGGGCGACGGGTGGATGATGCAGGCGGCGGTCTCATTTCAGGATCTGACGCTTGGCTATGATCGCAGCCCAGCGGTGCGCGACCTCAAGACAGAGATTGCCGAGGGCAGCCTCACCGCCATTGTCGGGCCGAACGGGGCTGGCAAGTCGACCCTTCTCAAGGGTGTGACCGGGGCTTTGACACCAATCGAGGGACGGGTCTCGTTCGGGCCGGCGAAACAGGGTGGGATCGCCTATCTCCCACAGCATTCGGATATCGACGCATCGTTCCCGCTCTCGGTTGTCGACATGGTTTCGATGGGTCTCTGGCGCGAGATCGGGCCGTTCGGGTTTCTTGGGCGGGCCGAGCGGCGGCGTGTGGCCGAAGCGATTGCCGCGGTGGGACTCACCGGGCTCGAATCGCGGCCGATCGGAACGCTCTCGGGCGGGCAAATGCAGCGCATGCTGTTTGCCCGGCTGCTGCTTCAGGATGCCGAACTGGTCCTTCTGGACGAGCCCTTCGTCGCAGTGGACAGCGCGACACTGACCGATCTTCTGGAGATCATTCGCCGTTGGCATCGCGAACGGCGTACCGTGCTGGCGGTGCTGCACGACCACGACACGGTCAGGGCGCATTTTCCCGAAACCCTGATGCTGGCCCGCGATCTGGTCGCGCATGGGCCGACGGGCGAGGTGCTGACGCCGGAGAACCAGTTCCGTGCCCGGCAGATGTGCGAGGCGTGTGCCGGGCCGCCGCATACCTGCTCGAAAGGCGAAGTGCACGATATCGGCGGCAACCCAAGGGGCGAGACTAGGGGGGCCGCATGAGTGCAGAGCTTCTGCTTGAGCCTTTCACCCAATACGGGTTCATGCGCCGCGCGCTGATCGGCTGTGTCGCGATTTCGGTCGGTGCTACTCCGGTGGGCGTCTTCCTGATGCTGCGCCGGATGAGCCTGACCGGCGATGCGATGGCCCATGCGATCCTGCCCGGGGCGGCTGTCGGCTATCTGATCGCCGGGCTGTCGCTTACCGCCATGACCATCGGTGGGTTGATCGCTGGCATGGCGGTGGCCCTTTTCTCGGGCTTCGTGGCGCGGGCCACGCCGCTGCGCGAGGATGCCTCGCTGGCCGCCTTCTATCTGATCTCATTGGCTGCCGGAGTGCTGATCGTCTCGATGCGGGGCAGCAATGTCGACCTGATGCATGTGCTCTTCGGTACGGTCCTGGCACTGGACGATGCCGCGCTGATTCTGCTCTGCGCGATTGCCAGCGTGACGGTGATGATCCTGGCGGTTCTGTTCCGCCCGCTGGTTCTGGAATGCGCCGATCCGCAGTTTCTGCGCTCGGTCAGCGGGTTGAGCGCGATCACCCATTTCACCTTTCTGGGGCTCGCAGTGCTCAATCTGGTGGGTGGGTTCCACGCGCTCGGCACGCTGATGATCGTGGGCATCATGATCCTGCCGGCGGCAGCGGCGCGGTTCTGGGCGAGATCCGTGGGCGGAATGATCGCGGTCGCCGTGGTCATGGCCAGTTTGGCCAGCGTTGCGGGCCTGCTCCTCTCCTACCATTACAGCCTGCCCTCCGGGCCGGCGATCATCCTATCGGCCGGTCTGGCCTATCTCCTGTCGCTGGTCGTCGGACCGGTCGGCGGGCTGGCCAGCCGGGCGCAAATGACAACGGGCGCGAAAGCTTGAAAGGACCCCACCATGTTGCAGCGCAGAACCCTTCTCACCCTCGGAACCACCGCCCTCAGCCTCTCGCTGGTCCTGCCGACGGGCCTCCGGGCCGAGGAAAAGGTCCCGGTGGTCGCCACCTTCTCGATCCTCGGCGATATGGTCGAGCGGATCGGCGGAGACCATATCGCGGTGACCACATTGGTCGGCCCCGATGGCGACGCCCATGTCTATCAGCCAACTCCGGCGGATGCGCGCTCGGTCAGCGAGGCTGAGATCCTGTTCGTGAACGGTCTGGAGTTCGAGGGCTGGATCGACCGCCTGGTCGATGCATCAGGCTTCGACGGCACGCGGATGGTCGCCACCACGGGGGTCGAAGCGATCCCGTTCGAGGAGGATGACCATCACGGCGAGGAAAAGCATGGTGATCACGATGATCATGCCGGCCATGGTCACGACGATCACGCAGAAGAAGCGGCGCACGACGATCACGGCCATGATGATCACGGCCATGATGATCATGGTCACGATGATCACGGGCATGACGATGACCATGCTGGGCATGACGACCATGCCGGCGAGAAGCATGGCGATGCCCATGACCACGATCATGGGGCCTTCGACCCCCATGCATGGCAGAGCCTTGCCAATGGAGAGATCTACGCCACCAATATCGCCGCGACCCTCGCCAAAGCCGATCCCGCGAACGCCGCAGACTATTTGGCGAACGCGGCAGCCTATATCGCCGAAATGAAGGCATTGGATGCCGAGATCCGCACCTTGATCGACACTTTGCCGCTTGAAGCGCGAACCATCGTGACCTCGCATGACGCGTTCGGCTATTTCG
>JBCDKL010000009.1:0-26775 GCA_038746695.1 Pseudomonadota bacterium
ATTGGAGCGGGCGATGAGATTCGAACTCACGACCCTTACCTTGGCAAGGTAATGCTCTACCCCTGAGCTACGCCCGCGTCGTTGAGTGGCGCGGGTATGGCACTTCCCCGGCGCCGTGGCAAGGGGCTTTTTGGTGCTCGACCGCCAGTGCCGCGGCGCGTCTCACACGATCTGCGACGCAGTCATCACAGGCCCACAATACGGTATTTGACGCGAGCGTCCGAAGCGGCGAAACCTAGTGCCAGCAACCGGTCCTGGACGGGTGAGATCGTCGTGCATTGAAGCCCCGATACGATAAAGCCCGGCCCTATAAAGGCCGAATAAGAGGAGACATGCATGACGGACGGCGAGATGATCCACACCTGGTTCGACGGAGCCTGGCATGCGGGCAATCCGATGGTCATGCGGGCGGACGATCACGGTCTCTGGCAGGGCACGCCGGTTTTCGACGGCGCGCGGGCCTTTGAAGGCGTCGCCCCGGATCTCGAGGCGCATTGCGCTCGGGTCAACCACTCGGCCGAGGCTCTGGGCATGATCCCAACACATACGACAGAGGAGATCGTGGCGCTGGTCCGCGAAGGCCTCGCGCGCTTTCCGGAGAAGACGCCGGTCTATATCCGCCCGATGTATTGGTCGACCGAGCACGGTTTCTCGGTGATTGTGGCCGACGAGAGTTCGACCGCCTTCTGCCTCTGTCTTTCGGCCATGCCGATGCCCTCGGCAGATACCAGCCAGCGGTTGACCCGCACGCGCTTTACCCGGCCCATGTTGTCCTCGGCCCTGACCAATGCCAAAGCCGCCTGTCTCTATCCCAACAATGCCCGCATGCTGCGCGAGGCGCGCGACAAGGGGTTCACCAACGCGCTGGTGACGGACCCGCTGGGGAATGTCGCCGAAACAGCGAGTTCCAATGTTTTCATGGCCCGCGATGGAGAGGTCTTCACCCCGGTGCCGAACGGCACATTTCTGAACGGAGTCACGCGGCAGCGGGTGATCGGGCTGCTCCGCGCCGAAGGGATGACTGTCCATGAGGCAACACTCGGCTTTGCCGATTTCGAAGCGGCGGACGAAGTGTTCATGTCGGGCAATATCGCAAAAATCACGCCGGTCACGCAGTTCGACGAGGTCCATTATCAGCATGGGCCGATCACCAAGCGGGTCCGCGAGCTTTATTGGGACTGGGCGCTTTCCGGCTGATCAGCGCTTTCGGGCCGCCAGCCCGCCAGCCGGGCTGCGAAGGCAGAAACCAAGGCGTGGAGCGTCACGGCAAGCGCTGCCAGCACGATCACGCAGGCAAACATCAGATCTGTCTTCACCTCGCCATTGGCCCGCAGCATCAGATAGCCAAGCCCGTGCGACGCCCCCACCCATTCGCCGATCACCGCACCGATCGGCGCGTAGACAGCCGCCAGTTTCAGGCCCGAGGCCAGAGCAGGCAGGGCGGAGGGCGCGCGGATCAGCCACAGGATGCGTCGCGGCGTGCCGCCCATCACCCGAGCGAGGTCCAAGAGCCCTGGATCGGTGCGTCTAAGCCCGTCGAAGAATGTCACAGTGACCGGAAAATAGATGATCAAGCTCGCCATCGCGATCTTCGACCAGAGACCATAGCCGAGCCACAGCGTCAGGATCGGTGCCAAAGCAAAGACTGGCAGGGCCTGGGTGATCACCAGCAAGATCTGCCCGCGCTCGCGCGCCGTCTTCGAGGCCATCAACAGAAGTGCGGTCAGCATCCCAAGGGTCACGGCGATCAGAATGCCCAGCACAATTTCGGTCAAAGTCGTGACAGTGTGCTCGGCCAGCGAGGCGCGATGCCGCCAGAGCGCCTCGGCCACCGACCAAGGGTCGGGCAGGATGAACCGTCTCACCCCGGTCAGCCAGATCACCGCCTGCCAAACTGCGACGATCAGGGCGAGTGTGATCAGCGGCGAGACCAGCCGCTTCATGCGGCGCGAACCTGTTCGAAAAGGGTGGCCTGGGCCGAAAGGGTCTCGGGTGCCATGGCGGGGCGGATCGGCGGGCCGTCGGGTAGAAGGGTCTCGGCAATGCCGTGCTTGGCAAGCAGATGGACCCGGTGGCCGAGCCGTGCGGCCTCGCCCGGGTCATGGGTGACCAAGAGGACCGTGCGGCCCTCAAGCAGCCGAAAGGCCAATTCCTGGCAGGCCGCACGGGTGGCAGCATCCAGCGCCGAGAAAGGCTCGTCCAGCAAGACCACTGGGCGATCCTCCATCAAGGTCCGCGCCAGGGCGGCGCGTTGGCGCATCCCGCCGGAAAGCTCGGCTGGTCGTTTGCTCTCATGCCCGGCCAGTCCGACCTCGGCGATCAGGGCCCTCGCGCGGGCGAGATCGGGTGTCTCTCCCCGCAGTTTTGGGCCGAGTGTTACATTGCCGGTCACATCCAGCCAGGGTGCCAGCAGATCGGATTGCGCCATATAGGCCGGGCGGTCCGGGGCGGTGAGACTTCCCCTGAACCTGCCCCCGGTCTCCAGCCCCGCCAAAAGCCGGAGAATGGTCGATTTGCCAACCCCAGACGGGCCAAGCAAACAGGTCCACTCGCCCGGCTCCAGAGCGAGATCGAGGCCGGTGAAGACGGGCATCTCTCCGATCTGGAAATCGCCCGCGATCCTCACGATTGGTCGAGCCCCATCTGCCAGAAATCGACCTCCAACGCCGTGGCCATGGCAAAGCGTTGGCAATGCGCGGGCCAGCGGGGCGAGGCCGTTGGGTCGGCGCCCAACCTGTCCTCGGCTGCCTGCTGGACCATGGCGGCCACATCGCGGCAGAGACCCTGATAGTCAGCACCCGCATAAGTTTCGATCCAGGGGCGGTATGGGGTCTCGACCTCCCCTGCCCCCAGCCGCGCACCGATCTCGCCATACCCGAAAACGCACGGGGCGAGCGCCGCCATCAGATCCAGGAAATCCCCTGAAATCCCGGCATCCATGACATAACGGGTATAGGCGAGGTTCGCCTTCGACTCAGGCGCCGCATAGAGATCCGCCTCGGCGATCCCCTCGCCCGCGCAGGTCTCGATATGCAGCCGCATCTCGGTATTGACCAGCGCGTCGACCGTGGCGGCACAGGCTTTCATCTCGTCAAGAGAGCCGGATTTCACCACACCCAATGCCCAGGCGCGGGAGAAATGGATCAGGAAGACATAGTCTTGCACCAGGTAATGCAGAAAGGCCGGGCGCGGCAGCGTACCGTCGCCCAAACCCTCGACAAAGGCGTGCTTTGTGTAGGCATCCCATTCCGGTGCGGCCTCGCGCCAGGCGGCCAGGACCGCCGAGCCGTACATCACTGTGCCCCCAGATCGATCGCCATGGCCGAGACCGGGTTGATCGAGGGGATCAGCCCCGCCTGCTCCATGAAGACCTCGAACCGCTCATAACGGCCATGATCCAACGCTGCAGGGCTGAGCGAAAATCGGGGCCAGGTATCCACCCAGGCCTTGGCATTCAGCGCATCCTGCAGATCGGGCGAGGTGCCTGAGAAGATCTCCCACGCCGCCTCGGGCTGGTTCACGATGAAATGGGTGGCCTTCTCGGTTGCTGCTAAAAACCGGAGGATCTTGTCGGCATCCATAGTTTCGGGATTGGCGACATAGATCAGCTCGTCATAGGCGGGCAGGCCCTCTTCCTCTAGGTAGAAGCAGCGGCCGGGGACTTCCTCGATTTCCATCTGGTTCAGTTCGAAATTCCGGAAGGCGCCGATCACGGCATCGACCTGGCCGGACATCAGCGAAGGCGAGAGCGACCAGTTGACATTAATCAGCTCGATCTCGTCAAAGCCGACACCGTAGCGGTCGAGAATGGCTGAAAGCAGCGCCTCCTCTACCCCCGCCACCGAGAAGCCGACCTTGCGGCCCTTCAGATCGGCGGGCGTCTCGATCGGCCCATCGGCCAGCACCAAAAGACAATTCAGCGGCGTGCCTACCAGCGTGCCGACCCGCACAAGCGGCAGGCCTTGATGGACCTGAAGGTGCAATTGCGGCTGGTAGGAGACGGCCAGATCCGCCGCACCCGCTGCCACCAGTTTCGGTGGGTCGGCCGGATCGGCGGGGGGGACGACCTCGACCTCCAGCCCAACCTCGGCGAAATAACCTTTTTCTTCGGCCACCAGAATTGGCCCGTGATCGGGGTTGATGAACCAATCGAGGATGATCGTCATTTTGTCAGCAGCCAAAGCAGGCGTAGCAGCGAGCATCCAGATAATGGCAAGAAGCCGGGTCATTCCATCCTCCATCATAATCGGAGGATCCCGGGCGACGCACCCGTTGACTCCCTCCGCCGGTGCGAACCGGATCAGGTTCTAAGGGTTCGTCTCAGCCCGCAGGCGCCCCTGTCATGCCATCCTGGTAGCCCAGCCGTGATACGGCGTCACGAAAAATCGTGCATGGTGATATTTAATCTGTTTCTCAGATTAATATATAAGACAATTCCATTTTACGAATGCATCGGTGTTGCGCATGATGCTCGTGCACCAAATGCAATGCCGCAGTAGGAGATCCGAGATGCCCAGCTCCACCCCTCAGCAGACAATTCTCACGGATGAGCGGGCCCGAGCGATCTTCCTAACGCGGCAGCGCTTTGGTGCACTGATTTAGGCGGAAGTCGAGCCCCGCGAGGAAGCGCAGAGACTTATGCTCCTCCCGGGGCACTAGGTTATCAAGAGGCCCGAACGCGCGAACCTGCTACCCGCACCACATGAGGCAGTCATCCGACGGCAGATGAAAGGGCGGATTGGCGGTGCCGGCAGTCTTCCGCTGCTATGCAATGACGCCAAAATAGGGCCACTGGCAATGAGCCGCCCGGTCAGCCACTTCGCCAGGTGATCCTTCTCGGTCATTTCCAGGACTTACCCATACTCGCGCACGGCTCGGTATGTCTCCGCCCGGCATCCTTGGGTTCTCTACAAGGCATAGTCTTTTTGGTGCAGCGGAGAGGCTGAGCCCTTCCTGACTTCTATCAAGAGACCGTGCTCCAAGATCCCAAAAACGGGATGATCGGAGTGTTTGATTTGAAGGGCGCTAGGACGGGCTGATATTGTCCGAGGAAGGTTTATTCCGGCTCGATTGCCTCCCCATGGCGCCACACCTGGCCGATTTCTCGGCCTATCGCCGGGATACAGAGGCTCCCTTGTGTCGAGAGCTTCCAGCGATCATATTTCCTGAGCTCTATCATCTGCTTTGACGCAAGTCCCTTGGTGTTCTGGATCTTGCAAATCGCCAATCCAATTGCCGCCGATAATGCCAGAATTGTAGCATTCTCGAATTTGCATCACTAAAAGCCGACTTGGATAACGACGGTCTGCAACCGGGTTCTTGAAAACGTTAACGCTCCTCTTTTTTGATCTTCAGAACCAAATGTCTCGCATCAAAATCACTGTGACGCTCGCGTTGCCAGTCAGCTGAATTAGGATTGAGATCCACTGGTTGTTACGCTTGCCTTCACCTGAGAACAGCCGCGCGGACTCCTTCAGATAGAAAGCTTCCTCAGAGGGGTCTTTGATCAATTCAGAGATGTCATTCTGAAAAACTCGTATCCTCTTCAGAACTTCGAGCATTAGAGCGAGTTCTCCAAGAGCGAATGCCCAGAAGGCAATGAGAAACAGGAATATACTCGCATGAGACAAGATTTCTGCGCCCGTCGAAAAAACAATCGAACCCAATATCGTCGCAGTATAAAATGCCCATAGTTGGTACATCGCGTTATACTGCTGCTGACACAATGAAATAGCCTCGTAAAGTGAAACGGTCTTTGGACCATGGCGGGAGCTCATCACTCAGCCTCCAAATTGTGGGATAATCTGTCCGAGTTGGTGGGCCATTTTCACGGGGCTCGTCCAGGTGGTGTCGGCTGTGATGTCATCGTAGGTGATGGCAACCGGAGCAGCTTCGGCCCCATTGTGAAAGACCGCAAGCAGCGCGGAAGCCGCAAAGACGCCACAGTTTATTCATTGTCCCCAACACTCTGCCCAACCACATTCACGTATCCCAGAGACTACCCTTTCGACATGACGTCGTCACTGTGGGTTCCGGTCAAACGATGAGCCGTTTTCAACACACGGCGTTGCATTCTAGGGCGATCTAGCAAGTCTGCTTGTGGGTGGGAGCTAGATTCATGTCTGTTCGATCGACGTATTGTGCCGTAGTGCTAGCCTTGCTCGCTGGCCCAGCGCGCGCCCTTACCTTCAATAAAAGCGCCGTACTGGTTGTTCCGGGGGAATTCCCGGATAGTAGGAGTTTCAGTCCAACCAACTCCGTGAACATCGGCGTTTTGATGGCGGGTTTGAGTACAGTCACCGGAGGGCTCTCCGGCTCATGCTGAGACTTCTGTGGCTTTGTTGACTGCAACTTCGCTGGCGAAGGGCAGGATAGTTTTCTGACATCGGTTCCCACTGGATTGGAGCTCGTGAGCGCGAGCCTCACGGTCTCGTCCTTCAGCGGGCCGACTGGCCAAGAAATCCGTTTCGACTTAACAACGAGGATTTCAGCGTCATCCTGGCTGGCCCGGCGTTTGTTGTGGCAGGTGGTGACGGTCCGACCGTGAATGCGCTTCTTTCGCCAGTGTTGCCCGGGCTCTATTCCATCTCGGTCTTCATGCCGCGTGCGGATGAGGCGGGGCCATTCTCTCTTGACCGTCCCTGGAGTTTGAAACGCAGTCCACGGTGGTGCCGCTCCCTGCAACCGCCGGGCTTCTTGATCTCTCGCTTTTGGGGCTGATGACTGTTCGCTCTTTCCGCCAACGCAGAACGCCACCCACTCGCTAATCAACTCCCGCCGTCGTTTGTCGACTTCGCGAACCTAAGGCGAAGGCGCTTTGACGAGAGTCAGCGCGCGGCTGCGACGGGGAAGCGTGCAAACATGCGCTCCTAATCGGATTGTTCATTTTTGGTCTCCTCCAATAGCCCCGGCGATCCGCAACTATGTGCGAGAGCGACAGTCTGAAGAGGAGCGTTGCGGCACCAGGATCGAGCCCGAGTCGCGCGAACCACTTCGCGAATTTCTGATCGCGCGGCTTGGGGCCTGATGGGATCAGCGTTCGGCCAATGCGTCTGTCAGAACCCGGTGGACCACCTCCAGATCCGCGTCGCGGGTGGTAAAAGCCTCACCGATGGCCCGGGCAAGGATGAAGGTCAGGCGGCCCTGACGAACCTTTTTGTCCTGCCCCATCAGATCGATCAGGCCGTCCGCGTCCGGTAGGTCTCCGGGAATGTCGGACAGGCGGCGTCTCATCCCCATTTCGGCCAGATGGGCCTGCACCCGGCTGGGCGCCTCCTGGGCGCAGAGACCCATCCGAGCCGAGACTTCAAAGGCAAGGCCACAGCCGATCGCCACGCCTTCACCATGCAAAAGCCGGTCTGAATAGCCCGTCGCCGCCTCCAGCGCATGGCCGAACGTGTGACCGAGATTGAGCAGCGCTCGGTCGCCGCGCTCCTTCTCGTCCCGCGCCACGATCTCGGCCTTCATCTGGCATGAGCGACGGACCGCCTCGACCCGCTTGGCCACATCGCCATCGCGGAGCGCTGGGGCATGCATCTCGAGCCAGGCGAAGAAATCGGCATCGCCCAGCAACCCGTATTTCACCACCTCGCCATAGCCGGCCAGGAATTCGCGACCGGACAACGTTCCAAGCATATCGATATCAGCCAGGACTAGCCGTGGCTGATGAAACGCTCCGATCAGGTTTTTGCCTTGGGGCGCATTCACTCCGGTCTTTCCGCCGACCGAGCTGTCTACCTGGGCCAGCAGCGTTGTCGGTATCTGCACAAAATCCACTCCACGGCGGAGCACGGCGGCTGCGAAGCCGGCCAGATCGCCGATCACCCCGCCGCCAAAGGCCAGAATCAGATCATCGCGTTCAACCTGCAGCTCCAGAAGCCGCTCGACCACCCGTGTGAGAGCGGCCATTGATTTCGTCGCCTCGCCTGGAGGCAGGATGATCGCCTCCGACGCGATCCCCTGAATCGACAGTCCGGCCTGGAGCGCTTGCAGATGCACTCCCGCAACCGTCTGATCGGTGACGATCACGGTGAAGGGACGGGGCAAAAGCGGGCCAATGCGCGCCCCCGCATCGGCCAGCAGCCCCTGTCCGATCACGATGTCATAGCTGCGGGCGCCGAGGCCCACGGTCAGAACCTCTGTCATGCGGACTTTACCGCCCCGATCCTAGCCAGGCCCTCGATAATCCGCTCGGACATATCCTCATGGGTCTGATCCAAGACGCTTTCCACATGCAAATCGGCCAGCGCATAGAGCGGATAGCGCCGTTCGATCAGCCCCGAAAGCACCGCCTCTGGATCGCCGGTGTTCAGCAGCGGGCGATGACTTCGCCCAGAGGTGCGCGCGACCAGAACCTCCAGATCCGCCTTCAGCCATACCGAGACCGCGCGCTCGGCAATTGCCGCCCGGGTCTCCTCCTGCATGAAGGCCCCGCCGCCGGTGGCGAGGATGCCCTGTCCACCTTCCAGTAGCCGGGCGATCACCCGGCATTCGAGGCGGCGAAACTCGGGCTCGCCGAACTGCTCGAAAATCTCGGCCACCTGCATCTGAGCTGCGGTCTCGATCTCGTGATCGGAATCGTGGAAGGGCGCCTGAAGTTGAGTCGCCAGCCGCTGCCCGACCGAGGTCTTGCCAGCCCCCATCAGCCCGATCAGCACCACGGGACGGGTCAGCCGCAGGGCACCCGGCGCGTGACGCTGGCTCTCGGCTCGGTCTGGCTGAGACATGATCCTCCCGTCCCCCTCTCGCCACTTTGGCCCATCGGTGATTGCGCGACACCTCTCCTGCGGGTAGATTCCCGATAGGCAGGCGTCCGAACCTTTGGCTTCATAGACCAGGGGACGGATGCGGAAAAGACAGGCGTTCGATAAGAGACACCGCGCCCCGGCGGCGGCCCGCTCGCAAATCTGCGCGCAGGCGCCGATTGCCCCGCGCGGGAATGGAAACAAGAGCGGAGAGGGCAAGCGGTGCGCACCCTTGGACGGATCATCAAATTCCTGATCTTGATCGGCGTGCTGGGCGTCGCCGGCCTTGCAGGCTATGCGCTGTTGTTTGATCTGCCCCCACCGGTGCGCGAGCAGATGATCGACCTGCCGCTGCCCGAGCCGAACTGATGTCCGCCCGTTGGATTGGCGCGTTTCTCGAAGCGCAGCAAGCCGAGGCTGGCGCTGCAGAGAATACGCTTTCCGCCTATCACGGGGATCTGGTTGACTTTATGGCGCATGCCGGGGCGGAGGCGCTGGCAACCGCCGACCGGGCCGTGATCGAGGATTATCTCGCTGCGCTCGAGGCCCGCGGAATGTCGGCGGCGACCCGGGCGCGGAGGCTTTCATCGCTGCGCCAGTTCTACCGTTTCGCCTTTTCCGAAGGTCTTCGCGCAGATAATCCTGCGGCCCGGATCGGTGGGCCGCGGCGGGCCAAGACCCTGCCGCCTGCGCTGAGCGAGGCGGATGTCTCGCGCCTTCTGGCGGCGACGGAGGAGGCCGGGCCGCGGATGCGCTGTCTGATGGAACTGCTCTATGCCACCGGATTGCGGGTCACCGAATTGGTCGGCCTACCGGTGGCGGCGGTCCGCGGCGACCCGAAGCTTATTCTCGTGCGCGGCAAAGGCGGGCGCGAGCGGATGGTCCCGCTCTCGAATCCAGCACGGCGTGCGCTGACCGACTGGCTCGCCCTCAGGGACAAGGAAGAGGAGGAGGCCAAGCGCCGCTCGCCCTACCTCTTTCCGTCTCGCGGGAAAGCCGGGCATCTGACCCGCGCGGCGTTTTGGATGGCGTTGAAGAAACTGGCGGTCTCGGCGGGATTGAGCCCAGAGGGCCTGTCACCCCACACGCTCCGCCACGCCTTCGCGACTCATCTTTTAGCCCATGGCGCGGATCTTCGGGTGATCCAGCAATTGCTCGGCCATGCGGATATCTCGACCACCGAGATCTACACCCATGTGCTCGACGCGAGGAAAAAGGATCTGGTCCTGACCCGCCACCCGCTTGCCGATGGCGGGGCTGGGTGATCCGGGAGCCGGTCGAGCAGGATCGCCCCGGCCTTCTGAGCCTGGCCGCAGATATCTTCCCGGACGAGGATCTACGCCCTCTTGTCGCAGCACTCTGGCGGGAACCCGGTGTTCTCTCACTCGCCGCCTTCCGAGATGCCGGGCCAGTCGGTCTGGTCCTCTTCACGCCTTGCGGGCTCGAAGGGAAATCCGCATTGCTCGGCCCCCTCGGAGTCGTAACGGCAGATCAGGGCCAGGGTCTTGGCAGCCGCTTGGTGCAAACTGGGGTTGAGCGTCTGCGCGAGATCGGCACACGGCAGATCTTCGTACTGGGCGATCCGGCCTATTACCGGCGGTTCGGGTTCCGACCCGAGAAGGCGGTCACACCTCCCTGCCCCATCCCGAAGGATTGGGCACCGGCCTGGCAGTCGCTGACACTCTCAGACCCCATCGCACCGGGTGAGCTCCAAGTGCCCGCCCCACGGCTGACGCCCGCCTATTGGGCGCCTTGAGCGATTGACAAGTGCTGCGGCAAGGGGCACTCGCGTGGTATGCTTGGTTACTTCCTCCCCGGCCTTCCCTATCCCTTCGAGGGAGAGAGGACCGATTGCCCGGTCTGCGGATCGTCGGATCACGCGCAGATCGGGGTGCTGGACCGAAAGCTGAAGCGGTTGAGCACCGATATCTGTCATCACTGCGGGCTGATGTTCCACAATCCGATGCCCACGGATGCAGAACTGAGCGCCTATTACGCCAGCACATATCGCTTCGAGTATCAGTTTCTCCGCCGCCGCCCCTCAGCCTCGCACCAAGCTCGCAAAGCGCGCGAGGCGGCGGGGCGCGAGGCCCAGATCGACGCGGCAGCGGATCTTTCCCAGCCGCTGAGAACACTGGATTTCGGCTGTGGGTCGGGAGAACTGGTCCGGCATCTCGCCTCCCAGGGGCACGAGGCGCATGGCATCGAGCCCGGAGACAGTTTCGCCCAACATGCAGCAGGCGAAGCCGGCGAGGCGACCATCCATCATGGCGAGTGGGCGCGGATGACCTTTCCCGCCGGACATTTCAATCTGATCACCTGTCTCCATGTGCTCGAGCATCTCAACCGCCCCGTGGCAGCCCTGGAACAGATGCGTGAGTGGCTCGCACCCGATGGTATCTTGTTTCTGGAGGTCCCTGATATGGAGGGATATTCGAACAAGGGCTTCGACCGCTTCCACTTCGCCCACACTCTCGGGTTCAGCCATGACTGCCTGGTCCTGGCGCTGGAGAGAGCAGGTTTTGCGGTGATGACAGAGAGGGCTCGCACGTCGCTTTTTGCAGTGAAGGCGGGAGATCCCAGGGCCAATCCGGCGCCGCTCGATCTCAAAGGGAATGCCGCACGGATGAAGGCTGCCTATTCGCAGCCCTTCTCGTTGACCCGCCACGTGACCCGCCACGCCAAACGGATCCGCCGGATCCTTGGTCATCAGATCGGTGCGGGGAAATAGGGCTATTCCGATCTATATGCTCCAAGTAACGAAGACACTCAAACATGCCCAACGCGCTCTGCGTTTCCCGATCTAGGCGTGCTAGCTAACGCTTGGCCAGCTAAACGCGCACGCGGTGGTCCTGGGATTTACGGCATCCATAGACTGTCGAGCCGCCAAATCTAACGGCAATGCCCCAGAGTTGCCGCGCGCCCGGCTGGCGGCAGTGTACCTGCAAGCCCGGTTATCCTGCCTCGGCTTCGCCTTTGAGCCGCTCCAAAAATGGCGCGCCATAGGTCATGCGGCCGACATGTCCGACCTCGCCCGAGGCGTCGCCCCAGATCGGCTCTCCTAATCCGGTACGCACTCTTTGGCAAAAGGCATAGTCTTCGGACAGCCATTGCCCATCCGGCGCCTGCACCCGGCTGAAGAAATCTCGGATCACCTTGCCCATTCCTTTCTGCGCCAGCTTGCCGCTGGAGGTCTCGGCGGCGATCCCAGTCTCGACCATCCGCTCAAGCACCTGGCGCTGGATCAGAACACAGCCAAAGCCGAGACCCTCTACCTCGCAGAAACCGCCCTTGACCCTGACCTGGCCGGGAGTGAGATGGACGTTATAGACCAGCGACATGGCCCGCGCCCGTTCCGGTGCAGCACCTTCCGCCGAAAGCCGGGCATAACGGGCAAGGTCGAGGCTGCGTTCCGGATAGATCGCGCCCACAACGCCCCTGTCGGCGGAGATGTATCGGCTGATCACCGACTCCTCCACGGCCATATCGCTGTCGAGGAACAGAAGATGGGAAATCTCGGGCCGCGAGAGCACGAGATTGGCCATATAGTTCCGCGCCAGAACCACATCCGCGCTGTCGAAAGTCGCATGGACATAGCTCCAGCCGAGCCCATTGAAGACCCGGGTTGCCGCCACCACCGAGCCGACATAGGCGGTGGTCACGATCTCGCCCGCCGTGGGTGTGGCGATCAACGCCTTCAATGGATCCGGCCTTCCAACATGCCGATCAGTCGAACCATGCGGTCGCCCGCGATGTGGAGCATGTCGAGCAGGCCCTCATCCAGTTCGCCAGCCGCATCGCCCGGCTGGGTCTGTTCGCTGATCGAGCGCAAGCGGTCGGACAGGAAAACCGCCAAGGCGCGGTAGAAGCGGGCGGCCATCGCCGGATCCTCGCGGAATGCGGCCAGCATGGCAGTTTTGGGGACAGCCAGGACGCGCGAGGGTTCGGTGGCGGTCACATTGGCGCTGGGGGGCCGTTTCTCGACAAAGGACATCTCGCCCACCACATCGCCGGTGCCAAGCTCGGCCAGCTCGATTCCGCCCGGCAGGGTCACCACGAGTGTACCCTCGGTGACGAAGAAGAGATCGGCAATCTCGCGCCCGGCGGTCACCAATGCCTCACCCGGGTCGAGCGAGCGCATGTTGCCCTGGCGCGACATCCAGATAATATCGCGATCCTCCAAATCGCCGAGGATGTAGAGCGCTTTTCTCATCTTGGATCTGTCCTTTTGGAAAGCGGGAAAATTGGAGGAGCACGAAATGTCCAACCTCCAAAGGCCACCGGACTAAAGACGCAAAGGTCTGTCGCGCACCAGCCCGACCTCATGGTCTGGACCTCAATCTGATTTTGTCGCGGCAGAACACCCGGCGACTGGAAAAGCACCCGCTCACCCATCGGTCAATTGCCGTTTCGCGAGGGCGGCGAAGGCTCCGTTCAAAGCGATCAACTCATCATAAGTGCCGATCTCGACGAACCGTCCGCCTTGCAGCACCCCGATCCGGTCGGCATTGCGCACGGTCGAGAGTCGGTGCGCAATGGTGATCCGGGTGGCGTTCAATCCGTCAAGCGTGGACGCGACCACGGCCTGGGTAGCATTGTCGAGCGCGGATGTCGCTTCATCGAAGAACAGGATCTTCGGATTGGCAGCCAACGCGCGGGCGATCATGATCCGCTGGCGTTGCCCGCCCGAGAGTGTGCCGGCCCCCTCGGTCACGGGAGTATGCACACCCATCGGGAAGAACTCGAGATCGCGGGCAAAACCGGCCCGTTCAGCGGCGGCCAGACAGGCCTCTAGCGAGGCATCCCCTGCACCCCGGATATTCTCGAGAATTGACCCGGCAAAAAGCTTCGAGCTTTGCAGCACGACCCCGATCTGGCCACGCACGCGCGCCATGTCGAGATTGGCAAGATCCTGCCCGTCATAAGTGATCGCGCCCCGTTGAGCTATCTCGAAGCCCAAAAGCAGCCGCAGCACCGTGGATTTTCCCGAACCCGAACCACCCACGATTGCGAGATGCTCTCCGGGTTGGACGGAAAAGTTGAGCCCATCGATCACCGGGGCTGCGCCTTCACTGTACGAGAAGGTGAGGTTCGAGACCTCAATGGCACCGCTCAGCCGCCCGGGATCGGCCCGCCCCTCGGCCAATTCCGGCTCGGCGGTCAGAACCGGCAACGCCCGGTCTAGCAGCGGCTTGGCGGCATAGATCGACAGTATGCTTTGACAGAACCCGGTGAACGCGCTCTGGAAGGCTCCGAATGCCGCGACGAAACCGATGAAGATCCCCGAGGGCAGATCCTCCTGGGCCAGCAGTGCCGTGGCGGCGAAAAGACTGAGCAGGGTCAGGGTCTGGTAGGCATCCGAGAACGCGGCATAGTGATTGGCGATCCGTCCACCCTCGACCGCGGCCATCCGCTCGGCCCGGTAGATCTCGCTCCAGCGCGCCATCGCTCTGCCTTCCGCGGAAGCGCTGCGCAGCTTGCCGACCCCCTCCAGCGTCTCATAGGTTATCGAGGCGATCTTGCCGTCCAGCTCCGCCGCCTCGCGCAGGGATTTCATCTGCAACACCCGCGACAACGCCGTCGCCGCGATATAGATCAGCGTGAGCGCGAGCGCGATCATGGCAAGCCGAGTGTCGTAGAAGAACAGAACCACCAGATAGACCACCGAAAAGGCCAGGGTCATCCCCGAGGATAGAAGCACAGAGGTCACAAGCTGGCGCATCGCCTCGACGGCTGCGATCCTCTGCCCGAGATCGCCCGCGGAATGGCTTTTGAAAAAGCCCGCGGGCAGGCGAAGCACACGGTCGGTCATGGCGGCAGCCAGGGTGAAGCTGCCCCGACCGTTGATCCGGGCCAGCGCCAGGCCCCGGGCCGAGCCGAGAGCCGCCGTGATCAGCGCCGCCATGGCCAGGGCGATGCCAATTGCAGCCAGCAACCCGCCGGCCCCTGCCGGTACGATATCCGTCAGGATCCAGGCGGTGGCGAGCGGGACCAGAATACCCAGAACCGCGATCCCCGCCCCGCCAAGTGCCATGATTGAACTGTCCTGGCGCATCCCGGTCCACACATGACGGGCGAGCGGCAGAAATCCGTTGACCGCGCCGGGCAGCGGGGCGTGGAGTGCGAATGCATTGCTCTCATAGGCGCGTGCCCGGGTCCTGGACAGGACCATCCGGTCGCCGCGGCGATAGTGCCCGCGCTTGAAGATCAGGCAGTCGATCCGCTGCGAGCCATGGTCGCGCACCACCAGCGGCCCCTGATCCCGCCGCCACCAATCACCCTCGAGCGCAACCCGGCGCGCACGCAGACCTGCAAGGCGGGCGGCTTGCGGCAGATGTGTCAGATCGCTGCCGGGATCGGGCAGGCCAGATGGTGGCGCGGGTGTCTTTAGGGACTTCGCGGCCTGGTGGAGAGCCGAGAGGATCGTACCTTCTCCCCCGGGTCCAGCCGTATTGCTTGCCTGCCCCGAATTGGCGGCCAACCGCGCGGCAGCGCTGGCATCTTGGCGCTCCGCTTCGGAAGACAGTAATGGCGCGAGGGCTTGCGTGAACCGGCTCAGCACCTCGGTCAGGCGGCCCTGACGCGCGAGGTCCAGGCTCGCGAGGGCGCTGACCTCTGCAGTGCGGTCGACGCGGACCTGCCAGCCCTGCTTCACCGCGAGCGGGCTGCTGACTGCCAGACCTGTGCCCACCAGCGCCTCGGGCTCCGCCTCGATCCAGATCAGCGGTTCGGCTGAGGTGAGGATCGCGCCTGCCTCGACTTCTCCGCCATCACCTGCTCGGAGGGCAAGGGCCTGGGCCGATCTGTCCTCAACCGGCCTACCCGCCAGCGCTTGAGCCACCCAGTCCGCCCCGCTCTGTGCCAGCGCGTCGGGATCGGGTTCCGGATCGGGGATCAGCCGCGCACCGCTCAGGGCAACAAGAGCAAGCCGCACCCCCTGCCCCGCCTCCTCAGGCAGCGGAAAAAGATACGCACCCGGCTCGATGGCGGCGACCATACGGCGCAGGTCCTCGGTGACGAGATAGACCTCGACCGCGCCGTCCGTGACCCGCAAGGGCACCGGGCCCGCGGGCAGATCGGTCGGCGCGCCCTCGGGCACCTCCAGAACCGGGGCGGTGCCGGGATCGTCGGGAGAGGTTGCGCGCTCGCCCTCCATCACGCCTCCAAGAGATGGGCATAGAGGCCGCCCGAGCCCATCAGATCCTGATGCCGCCCCCGCTCGGCCACCTGACCGCGGTCGAGCACCACAATCTCGTCGCAGTCTCGGATCGCCGAGAGCCGGTGGGCAATCACGATGCAGGTCGCCCCACGCCGCCGGATCGCCTCCATCACGCCCAGTTCTGAGATCGGGTCGAGCGCGGAGGTCGCCTCATCAAGGATGATCACCGATGGATTGGTTGAAAGGGCACGGGCGATCTCGATCCGCTGCTTCTCACCGCCTGAGAAATTGCCACCGCCCTCGGAGATCACCGCGTCATAACCGCCGGGGCGGGCCGCGATGCTGGCATGGATCTGCGCATCATGGGCGGCGCGGATCATGTCGGCCTCAGGGATCGTACGGTCCCAGAGGCAGAGATTCTCGCGCACTGTTCCCTCGAACAGCACCACATCCTGGCGGATATAGGCGAGCCGGGTCGCCAATGCCTCGCGCGGCCAGTCGAGCGGAGACCGGCCGTCGATCAGCACCTGGCCGTCGCGCGGTTGCTCCAACCCGCCGATCAACTTGCCGACTGTGGATTTGCCCGAGCCCGAGGCCCCGACCAGGGCGACACGCGCGCCCGGCGCCAGCGAGAGGTTCAGACCATCGATCAGAGGCGGCTCCAGCGGCGCATAGCCGAAGGAGACATCGCGCAGCTCAACGGCGCCCCGCGGTAGAGGATCACCCGGCTGAGGCGCCGCCGTATTGGCAGCTTCGGAGAACCGCACATCCAAATCCTGCGCCAGGATGTCGTCGAGCCGCTGGGTATAGCTCCGGATCTCCTGCATTTGGGCGCCAAAGCCCGCGAGCGCCGCGACAGGGCCGGCGAAACTTGCGGCCAGCGACTGGAAGGCCACCAGACCGCCGATGGTCAGATCCCCCGCCATGATCGCAAAGCCGCCACCGATCAGCACCGCGGCGGTGATGGCCGCCGAGATCAACCCCGGGATCGGCGCGATCCAGGCCGAAAGCCGCGCCACCTCCTGCCCGCCATTCACCACATTCGCGTAAAGCCCCAACCAGCGGCCAAACAGCAGATCCTCCGAGCCTGACGCCTTGAAGGTCTCCATATCCTTCAACCCGGCGACACGGGCGCCCGAGAACTTTCCATTGTCGATCGAAAGCCTGCGATACCGATCCGACATCACCCGGGCCGAAAGCAGCAGCACCACGACGTTCAGCAGCGCCAAAACCGCCACAACGGCTGCGAGCGGCGGGTAATAGACCATCATCGCCGCCAGGAAAAACAACGCCATCAGCATGTTGACGGCGGCAGAAGCGAGATCTCCGGTCAGGAGCCCCGCCAGGTTTTCGTTCAGGTTCACCCGGTCGGCGATCTCTCCGGCGAAACGCTGATCGAAGAAACTGATCGGCAGGCGCAGCATTTTCCAGACCAAGGTGTCGGCGGTGCGCAACGTCATCTCGGTTCCGGCGCGCAGCAGGGTCTGCGATTGCAGCTCCAACAGAATGAAGCGCACTACAGCGGTGATGCCCATCCCGATCAAGAGAGGTGCCAGCCAGTCGTCCAGGGCACGGACAAGCACATAGTCGACGAAGATCAGGCTGAAGACCGGCACAATGATCCCAGGGATCACCAGCGCCAGGCTGACGAGAAACACGAACCAAAGCGCCGGGGCGACCCCCGCAAACCGCCCGGCCAGCGAACTGACCAGGCCAGGCCGCGTATCCCCGCGTTTGAACTCGGGCCCGCGCGAGAAGGTGAGGACGACGCCGGTGAAGCCCTCCTCGAACTCCTCCATCGTCTCGGTGCGCTTGCCCGAGGCGGGATCGTTGATCCAAACTTTCTTGTTGGTCGCCCCTTCCAGCACCAAGAAGTGGTTGAAATTGACAAAGGCGATCAGTGGATAATCGAGGTCAGGCAGATGTCTCGGCTCGGCCTTCAAACCCCGTGCATCCAGCCCGAACTTGCGCGCGGCGCGCAGCAGGCTGGACGCTTTCGACCCGTCGCGCGAAACACCGCAAAGCGCGCGCAACTCGTCCAAAGGAGCGAAGCGGCCGAAGCGGCCAAGCACCATGGCCAGGGCTGCGGCCCCGCATTCCGCGGCCTCCAATTGCAAGACGGTGGGGCAAGCCCGGCGTTTCGAGACAATGCCCATCACCGGGTCAAACCGGTCACCAGCCCGGCATCCTCCAACATGCGAGACGCGCCGGGGATCACCAGATCGACCAGAGGCGTGTGGTCGATCACCACCTTGCCGTCGATCAGAGCCCCCGCGCCGATACCCCGGAGCGGGCCTTGGCTGGCCGACCAGGCAAAACCCGTGGTGGTGGCAGGGTCGGTCTTGAGCGCAACACGCACCTCGATCGGCGCGCCATCGGCGGAAAGCTGGCTGACCAGTTGATCGTTCTGCAACACCCGGCGCATCCCCTCGGGCGTGGCAGGCAGGGGCGAGACGAAAATTACTTCGCCCAGCATATGGCCATAAACCTCACGCTCGACCGTGGTCGGGGCGATCTCGGCCAGCATACCAATCTCGACCCGCTTGCCATCGGCCGGCGGTACATAGAGCAGCGCTACGATATCGCTCTGTTCCGGCGCCAGGGTGGCGAGCGCGCTGCCCGGCTGGATCAGATCGCCGGGATTGAGTTTCAATTCCACCACCCGTCCGGCATGGGTCGAGCGGACCACCCGCTGCTCGCCAAGCCGCGAAGTAAGCCGTGCGATCAGACGCTCTTGCTCCTCGATCCCCAGCTTTTCATCGAGCAGGGTCAATTGCCGCTCGCTCTCGCGCTCATCACGGCCGAGGCGCAGGCGCATCTCCTCCTCGTCAAGGGCCGAGAGCCGCTCCTGCACATCCGAGACGGCGATCTGTGCATCGATCAACCGATCGCGGAGCACGACTTGGCGTTCGACCAGGCGGCTGGTGTTCGCCTCCTTCTCCTGCAACAGCGCCTTGCGCTGCTCGAGCACCGCGCGGGTCTCGGCGATAGTGGCCAGGCGTCTGGTATCGGTGCGCTCCTCACGCAGCGCTTGTTCGGCATTGAAGGCCTTAAGGCGGGCGAACCGTTCCTCGTCATCGGCCAGCTGCGCCTCGGCGGCTGTCAGCTCGCGGACGAGTTCGGCGCGACTGAGGACGGCCACGACCTGCCCGGTTTCGACCAGATCGCCCGGGCGGATCTCGAGCCGTTCGATCTGGCCCTCGGCAATCGAGATAACCTCGACAAGCCCGCCGCGGTCGATGAAAAGGCCCGTAGCCGCCACCTTCACCGCCGCCTCGGTCGCTATTGCCCAGATCGAGCCAAAGCCCAGCGAGACAAGGAAAGCGCCCAGGATCAGCCATCCGGGCGAGCCTACCAGGCGCACCGCCCGATCGGTCCGCTCGGGGCTCGCCATACGGTCGAGCGCTGCCTGTCGGAAGATCTGCCGTGCCAACTTGCCCCCTCACTCCGCTACACAAGCACGATTAAATCACATTTCCCCTCAACATGCACATTGGCAACGCACGGACCGATTCTGACCATAAGGTCTCATTTAAGAGCAAGGTTTCAATTTTAAGATCATATGATATGGAAATTTTTAACTTATACGTGCATCATACTACCTGTCCTTCAATATGCTGATTTGAGATCACATTTCAGACCAGTTTCTCCGGCACTTCGGGTTGAGGTGACCGGCGAACGCGACAACCTGCGCCCTCAGCCCCCGGATCGAATGATGCGTATTTGTCATCTGGTCCGGGGGTAAGTTTTTGGGCGGGTTAAGGCGGATTGACGGATCTAACTGTTTTAAGTGCGGCGTCAAAACGGGGACAAGATAAGCGACCCGGATCATGACAGGCTCTCACCTGCCTCCTTCACCGCCTCCATCGCCACAAAAGTCGATGTCTGCGCGATATGCGGCAAGGCCGAGATCTCCTCGGCCAAAACTCGGCGATAGGCGGCGATATCCGCGGTGCGGATCTTCAGCAGGTAATCGAACCCGCCCGCGATCATGTGGCATTCCTCGATCTCCGGCAGATCCCGCACCGCGCGGTTGAAAGAACCGAGCGCCGCCTCGGTCGTCCGCTCAAGCCGGACCTGCACAAAGGCGATATGCGCCCGGTCGATCCTCTGCCAGTTCAGCCGCGCGCGATAGCCGAGGATATACCCCTCGCGTTCCAACCGACGCATCCTTGCCTGGCACGGGGTCTTGCTCAGCCCGATCCGGCTTGCAAGCTCGGTCACCGTGATCCGGCCCTCACGGGCCAAGACATCGAGAATGCGTTGGTCGAACGAATCCAGCATGGGCGTTTGTCCTGCGTAGTATTTTAGATTCAGGTTATTTGACCTCCATATCTCCCCAGACAGGAAAAATCACGCTCAAATCGGTGGTAGGATTATCTGATCGCACCAGGAGGCCCCGATGCTCCAGACCGATCCTTTGACTCAGCTACGCGACCGGATCCGCACCGCGCATCTGGCCGAGGAAACCGCCACCGTTCAACACTTGGCCGAGCTTGCGGCGCTCGACCCAGCCGCCCGGGCTCGTATCGCGGCGAGAGGCGCAGATCTGGTCCGAGCCGTGCGCGATAGCTCCGATCCCGGGCTGATGGAGAGCTTTCTAGCCGAATACGGTCTTTCGACCCGCGAAGGCGTCGCCCTGATGTGCCTGGCCGAGGCGCTGCTGCGCGTTCCCGATGCCGAGACCATAGACGCGCTGATCGAGGACAAGATCGCCCCTTCGGATTGGGGGCGGCATCTCGGACAGTCCTCCTCCTCGCTGGTCAATGCCTCAACCTGGGCCTTGATGCTGACCGGCCGGGTCCTGGCGGAGGACGGCGAGGGGCTCGCCGGTACTCTGCGCGGCGCGGTCAAGCGCCTGGGAGAACCCGTGATCCGCACCGCCGTCGCCCAGGCGATGAAGGAACTGGGCCGCCAATTCGTGCTCGGCCGCGAGATCGGCGAGGCGATGGAGAATGGCAGGGCGATGGAGCAGGCAGGCTACACCTATTCCTATGACATGCTGGGCGAGGCGGCGCGTACCGATGCCGATGCCAGACGGTATCACCTGTCCTATACCCGCGCCATCGCCGCCATTGCCGCCAATTGCACAAGCGATGTGGCTCAGAACCCCGGCATCTCGGTGAAGCTCTCCGCCCTGCATCCCCGGTACGAATACGGTCAGCGCACGCGAGTGATGCGCGGGTTACTGGCCCGGTTCCGCTCGCTGGCCATGCTGGCGAAATCAGCGAATATGGGACTCAATATCGATGCCGAAGAGGCAGACCGGCTCGACCTCTCGCTCGACATCATCGAGGCGGTGCTGGCCGAACCGGCACTGGCCGGTTGGGACGGGTTCGGCGTGGTGGTCCAAGCCTATGGTCCGCGCGCTGCGCAGGTGATCGACTGGCTCCATGCCTTGGCCGAGAAACACGATCGCCGGATCATGATCCGCCTCGTCAAAGGCGCTTACTGGGATACCGAGATCAAACATGCGCAGGAGCTCGGCCTGGCCGGCTTCCCGGTTTTCACGCGCAAAACGCATACGGATATCTCCTACATCGCCTGCGCGCGGAAGCTTCTGAGCATGAGCGACCGGATCTATCCCCAATTCGCCACCCATAACGCCCATACCGTGGCCGCGATTCTGGACATGGCAG
Source organism: Pseudomonadota bacterium (assembly GCA_038746695.1). Lineage (GTDB taxonomy): Bacteria > Pseudomonadota > Alphaproteobacteria > Rhodobacterales > Rhodobacteraceae > Thermohalobaculum. The sequence goes on from JBCDKL010000009.1 coordinate 21,543, forward strand.
GCGAGGGGCCTTTCGAATTCCAGCGGCTCCACGGAATGGGCGACAGCCTGCACGCGGTGGTCAAACGCCAGAGCAACACGCGCTGCCGGATCTATGCGCCGGTGGGAGCGCATCGCGACCTTCTGGCCTATCTGGTGCGCCGCTTGCTGGAGAACGGCGCGAACTCCAGCTTCGTCAATCAGATCGTGGATGAGGATATCCCGCCCGAAGACGTCGCACGAGATCCTTTTGCGGCGACGATTGCCGCAAATCCCGCCATTGCCCGCCCGGCGGAGCTCTTCCCCGGCCGGGTCAATTCCCGCGGCTGGGATCTGACCGATCCGCTGGAAGTGAGCGCACTGGAAGCCGAACGCGATGCCTACACCCAACATCGCTGGCAGGCCACTGAGCGCTTTTCCGGTGCCGAGGGCGGCGAGACCCTGGAAGTCCGCAATCCTGCTCGGAAAGAGGATCTCGTCGGCATGGTCCGCCCGGCGTTGCCGGCGGAGATCGAGGCAGCCATCGCTGCGGCCAGGGCCGAGACGGAATGGCCCGCCCTGCCAGTCTCTACACGCGCCGACATTCTGCGCCGTGCCGCCGATCTCTACGAAACGCATGCGGCGGAACTCTTCGCCCTGTTGGCGCGGGAGGCGGGCAAGACCCTGCCCGATTGCGTCGCCGAACTGCGCGAAGCGGTGGATTTCCTGCGCTATTATGCCGCCGAGGCCGAACGCCTGGCGGGGACTCCGCGCGGGGTCTTCGCCTGCATCTCACCCTGGAACTTCCCACTGGCCATATTCACCGGCCAGATCGCGGCGGCCCTTGCGGCGGGTAACGCCGTTCTGGCCAAACCCGCCGAGCAAACGCCGCTGATCGCCGCGCGCGCCGTTGATCTGCTGCATCAAGCCGGCGTGCCCACCGCCGCCTTGCACCTGCTTCCGGGCGACGGCCAGAAAGTCGGCGCTCCGATCACCTCGGACGCCAGGGTGGACGGGGTCTGTTTCACCGGCTCGACGGAAGTGGCTCAGATCATCAATCGCAGCAGGGCCGCCCATCTTGCGCCGACAGCGCCGCTGATCGCCGAGACTGGTGGGCTCAATGCCATGATCGTCGACAGCACCGCCCTGCCCGAACAAGCGGTGCGCGATATCATCGCCTCCGCCTTTCAGTCCGCGGGCCAGCGCTGCTCGGCACTGCGCATGCTTTATGTCCAGGAGGATATCGCCGAAAGCCTCTTGGAGATGCTGTTCGGCGCGATGGACGAGCTTTCCATCGGCGATTCCTGGCACCTCGCCACCGATATCGGCCCCGCAATCGATGCCGAGGCGAAGGCCGGAATCGACGCGCATATCGACGCGATGGAGGCCGAGGGCCGGATCCTTAAACGTCTCCCAGTGCCGGAAGGCGGGCATTTCGTACCACCTTGCGTAATCTCGCTCGGCGGGATTGCCGATCTGAAGGCCGAGATCTTTGGCCCGATCCTCCATGTCGCGACCTTTGCCGCGCATGAGATCGACCGGGTGATCGAGGACATAAACGCCACCGGCTATGGGTTGACCTTCGGCCTGCACAGCCGGATCGACGACCGGGTGCAACAGATCATCGGCCAGATCCGTGCTGGCAACGCTTATGTGAACCGAAACCAGATCGGCGCCATTGTCGGCTCCCAGCCCTTCGGCGGAGAGGGTCTGAGCGGTACCGGGCCAAAGGCAGGCGGGCCAGCCTATCTCCCACGGTTCCTGTTGCCAGGCAGCTTTCGGCAAGACGTGGCAGACGGCCCTCTCACCCTGCCCGGCCCGACCGGCGAATCGAACCGGCTGAGCCATGCCCCGCGCGGCCATATCCTCTGCCTCGGCCCTCACGCCGCTGAGCTTGCCGAGATCGCCCGCGCCACCGGAAACTCCGCCGAAGAACGCGTTGAGACCACGCCGGCGGCGCTGACCGGCCGTTTCGATGCAGTGGCCTGCCAGGCCGAGACGGAGGTGCTCCGCCCGCTCCGCCAAGCCCTCGCCGTTCGCGAAGGCCCGATCCGGCCGCTGATCACCGAGCCCGACCCGGCAAGATTTATCCTCGAACGGCATGTCTGCATCGACACGACCGCCGCGGGAGGGAACGCGCAACTTCTAGCGGCAAGCGGCAGCGCGGAGTGATCTAAATCGGAGCCGTTTTGAAACGAGGATGGCCGCCACTTCATTGATGCGGCAACAGAGGGCGGGGCCTTGATCCCTTACCCCGGGCGGTAAGCGTCAAAAGGATTGGATGCTAGTTTAGGACCCACTATGCATTCACCACGGTGGAGTATCTGAGAAAGACTGTTCGATTCACTGGAGCTTTTGCTCCAGTCGAGCCTTCAGACAATGAGTCCCAAAGCGAACCAGGGGCGCATTCTGAGTTGTGGATTTCAAACAGGATGAGCAGGCCACAAAGATCACAACAGGAGAAATCAACGCCTCAAAGCGCAGATTCCGAAGAATCATCTAGGCAAGAAAATTCAAAGGCTTCGACGTCCGACACAGGCTACTGTCTCCAAACATACTGGCAAATGCTCCGGGCTGGTATTCCCGCTATCCGGAAGAAACACCGGTGTTCCAGCCAGCGAGATCCGCTCGACCCTCTCTGCCATCACCCTCAGCGCCGCCGCCATATCGGTTCGGGCGACTTGCGAGCCCAGGCAGTGATGGGCGCCGCCGCCAAAGCCGAAATGGGTGCGGCGCGGGGCGGTAATGTCGAAGCTTTGGGGCAGGGTCACGGCCGGGTCCATCGCGGTGGCGTGAACCAGGATGTGGATGGTCTGGCCTGCCTCGATGGTCTCGCCTGCAAACTCGAAGCGTTCCACCGCCTCGCGGGTCGACCAAGTGGTGGTCGGGAAGGCGCGGATCATCTCCTCGACCGCTCTGGGGATCAGAGCGGGATCGGCGCGCAGGGCCTGCCACTGACTTGGATGCTCGGCGAACAACACCATGCCATGGCCGAGTTGGCTGCGAGTGGTATCGACTCCACCAAAAATAGACATCACGATCAGGTTGAGCAGCGCATCCTCAGCAATTTCCCCACCTTCGTCCAGGCGGCGGACAAACGCGCCGCGCCGCGCGACGAGATCGCGGGCGAGATCGTAGAGCCGCTCGGTCGCCGCGTTCACCGCCGCCTCGTGGCGTTTGGCATCCACCCCCATGGCCAGGCCGAGGGTGGCGGCATCTTGGGCGACGCGGCGCCAGGCGCTCTCCGGCAGACCGAGCAGAGCACAGATCGCCCGGCCCGCGAAGGGGATAGCGAAGGTCGACATGAACTCGATCACCCTACCACCCCGATCGAGCAAATCCCCAGCGATACGTTCGAAATCCGGGATCAGCGCAGCGATGTGATCGGGGTGAAGCGCCACCTGCACCCGGGCGCGCAACGCTTTGTGCTCCGGGCCTTCTTTGGCAATCACCGAGGCCATCCAGAACTCGGCAAACGGTCCCTCGAGCCCGGTCAGCCGCGGCCAGGCATGGCTGCCCTGTCTGAGTCTTCGGTCGCGGAGCAAGAGCCCCGCCTCGCGATGGCGCAACACCGCCAGGCCAAAGGGTGTGCGGGCGCACCAATGCGCAGCGCGGGCTTCCCGCACCGCTTCGGAGCGGGTCGAGAACGCCGGATCGGCCAGATCGAGAAATGCAACTGCCATCGCGAAAGGCTTGGCCAGGCAGATGGATTTGTAAAGTGCCGGACTGGCGCGCTCAGTCGCGATCACGCCCGGTGGCGATGCCGATCAGACCAAGCATGCCGCCGATGGCGCACATGGCAATCGGGAACATGGTGAAAAGCCCGAAGCCGAAACCCCACAACATGCCGTAGGCCGAGGCGAGCATCAGAAGCGCCCCGATCAGCGGCTGCGAGCGGGCCATCGCACCGCCGGCGATGCCGAGGATCGGCGCAGCGAGCGAGATGATCTTCGCCTCCTGCTGCTCCTCCGGCGTGCCGAGCTGGTCGGCGCCGACACCGGTATTCTCAACAAACCAGCTGCCGAACTCGGCCCAGCCATAGGCGAAGAAGCCGACCACGATGCCGATGACCCCGCCGATGATCCCCAGAACCAATGCCGCGTTGCGCATGCTGTTCTCCCGTCGCTCTCTTCCCCGGCGCGACCCTGCCGCGCTGGGGGGCATGCTGTCCAGTCAGTTCTCTGGTTGATACCGATCTGATGACTGGCATGGTGTCTGGCAGACTGCTCCGGGTGAGCACCCTTGCTGCCGCCGTTTCACATGCAGAGCGTGGAGACGTCTGACACGGAATGACGGACAGGCCGCGGCCCAGAAGACCCGTGAATTCAAGCCGCGGATCGAGCCCGCCAAACCGCCAGCGCCTCTCCGCTTGGCTTCCAATTCTATTGAGTTGTTTGGATAAACCTTGGCGCACCATTCCAAGACGTCATAGCAGAGCTGCCTGCACCTCTTTGGTCCAGCCGACATGGACTGTCTCACCCGCCACGATCACGGGCCGCTTCATCAGGGTTGGATGTTCCAGGAGCAAATCCAAAGCGCCTTCGACCGACGCGGCCCTGGCTCGGTCCGTCTCGCCCAAACCGCGCCAAGTGGTCGAGCGGATGTTGACCAGGATCTCCGGGCCGAGCTTGGCGAGCCAGCCCGCCAGAACCTCTCGCGGCACGCCATCGGCGCGGATATCTGTGATCTCCAGGCTTTGCCCTGCCGCCTCCAGCGCCTTGATCGCCTTCCGGCAGGTATCGCAGGACTTAAGAGAATAGATCCTGAGCATCTTGCGCCTCCTTGCGAGGTTCGATCAGGTCCGGGGCGTCTCCGCGCACTGGGCCGGTTTCGTGATAGCCGAATTGCGGACCGAACCCGGTGCCCGCGGTCTCGATCCAATCGCCTTCGGTAACTGCCATCCAATCCAACCAACTGTCCTGGGGCAGGATCACCGGCATGCGGTGATGGAGATGCGACAGCACCGGATCTGCAGCGCGGGTCAGGATCGTATAGCTGACCAGACCGTCCGTGCGCCGCTCCCACAATCCCGCGAAGCAGAAAAACGGCGCATTGCCCGAGAGATGAATAAACCAGGGCTGCTTAGCCCCCTTCTCCCCGGTCCATTCGTAGTATCCGCTGGCAGGCACCAGGCAGCGCCCGCCCTGCCCCCGACCCGCCCAAGCGGCCCGAAAGCTCGGCTTTTCATGCGCGGTTTCGATGCGGGCATTGAAGGTCGTTTGACGGAAGGCCTTAACCTCGCCTCGAAACCAAGGCGGGATCAAGCCCCAGCGGGC
>JBCDKL010000010.1:0-26722 GCA_038746695.1 Pseudomonadota bacterium
GCCAATCGAGCCGCCAAGCGAGGCGTGAGAACCGCGTCACGGCCAGAATTAACTGATCCGGGGTGCCCCGCTCCAGCCCGTCCGACAGGATCGCAACAGCCGCCCCACGCGCATGGCCGCCAAAGCGGGGCACGTCCAGAAAGGCACTCAGAGCATCGCCGATCCGCGTCCCGCCATCGATATCGGCGATCAGAGCACTGGCGCGGGCCAGGGCGCGGTCGAGATGGCGCGGGCGCAGGGCGGGCGTGATCCGGGTCAGTCTTGTGCCAAGGGTGAAGACCTCCGCCCGCTCCGCCGTCTGCACCAGCCGATGTGCCAGTGTCAGAGACGCCTCGGTCCGGTCGCGCATCGAGCCGGAGATGTCGATCAACAGAACCAGTCGGCGCTGGCGCATCCGCCGCTGACGCCGGGCCAGCGACAGGATCTCGCCCTCGGTCCGCGCGGCCGCGCGCAAGATGCGTCTGAGGTCGATACGGTGGCCGTGCTCGGCCGCAATCAATCGGCGGGAACGGCGCTGAGGCAGCCGCTTTGGGCCAAGCCGGGCAAGCCTGGCGAGCGCTTCCTGGGGCCGCTCAGCCAACGTTCGGTGGCCGAGACGCTCGGCCATGGTAGCCTCTTCGCCCGCCTCGCTGTCATCGGGCTCCTCACCGGTCTCGCGCTCGACGCCCTGGGGTTCATGCGCCTCGGTCTCTTCCTCGTCGCCTTCCATCGCAGCAGGCAGAGCGGCACCGAGGAAATAGGCGTCGAACAAATCGTTGAACTCAGGCTGCTGCGCCCGTGGAACGGCAAGCGTTGCAATCCCCGCCCGGCGCAGATCGGTGACGCCGCGCGGGCCCAGCAGCCCCACTGCTTCGATCCAGGCCATCGTTTGATCGGGCGCGATGGTGAAGCCGTTTGCACGCAGGATCGAGGCGAAGATGACCAGGGGCTGCATCGCGCGCGGCAGCGAAGTTGCGTCGATCGCATACATCATGCCGCCTCCCCAGGCAGGAATGCCTCGAGCCGGGGCGCGAGATAGGTCAGATCGTCCTGATCCTTCAGAGCGACACCGATGGCTCGGCGGAAGGCAGCGGGCCATGGGGTGCCTTGGACGTTCAACAGCGTCGCCGCCTCGGCCCATTCGATCGTCTCTGCGACCCCCGGGGGTTTGGTCAGCGGTTCCTGGCGCATCAGGCCGACGCTGGCCACCACTGCCTCAGCCGTCGCCTGCGCCACCGAGGAAGCACGGGCCATCACGATCCCGGCCTCCAATGCCGGATCGGGATAGTCGATCCAGTGATAGACGCAGCGCCTGCGCAGCGCTTCGTGCAGATCACGGGTGCGGTTCGAGGTCAAAACCACGACGGGCGGGCGCTGCGCGCGAACCGTCCCTGTCTCGGGTATCGAGATCGTGAAATCGGAGAGGAATTCCAGCAGAAATGCTTCGAACTCAGGATCGGCCCGGTCAATCTCGTCGATCAGGAGCAGAGTGGTCTCCGGCGCCTGCAAGGCCTGAAGCAGGGGGCGGGCCATCAGAAACTCGTCTGCATAGACGTTGACATAGGCCTCGCCCGCCTGGCGGATCGCCAGCATCTGCCGTGCATAGTTCCATTCATAGAGCGCTGCGGCCTGATCGATCCCCTCGAAGCATTGCAGCCGAGTGACCTGCCGGGTCAGGACCGCGCCGATCGCCTTGGCCGCCTCGGTCTTACCGACGCCAGGCGCGCCTTCCAGAAGCAAGGGTTTGCCGAGCGCCAGGGCCAGATAGGCCGCTGTCGAAAGCCACTCATCGGCGAGGTATTGCGCCCCCGCAAGTGCCGACGCCAAATCGGCAGGCGAGGCGATGCCGGAGATCGAGGCGCTTACCGGCATGGGCAGATCCGCAGCCAGGTCATCCGGGCCGTCCTGATGCTTGAGGTCCCGTCAGGGTTTGTTGCTGAGTATGGGCCCCCGTCTGAGACCGCGTCTGTACCCGTGTTTGGGGCCGAGGCTGGGGTCGGGCACCGCCATTGGCGCGCAGGCCGCGCAGCACTTTTTCCGGCGTGATCGGCAGGCTGTCGCAGCGCACGCCCACGGCGTTGTAGACAGCATTGGCGATGGCAGGGAGAACCGGATTGGCGCACATCTCACCCGGCCCCTTACCGCCAAAAGGCGCGTCGGGCGCCGGACGTTCGAGGATCGAGATATGGTTCGGCGGCGTATCCCCCGGACCCGGCATCAGATAATGGTTGAAATCCTCAGGCCCATGGGCGCGGTCAGGATAGTATGGCTCGGTCGTCTCATAGAGCGCATGGCTGACCCCCATCCAGGCGCCGCCGATCAATTGCTGTTCGACCAGCTTGGGGTTCAGCGCGCGCCCGACCTCATAGGCCGAATTGATCTGCGTGACCGTAACCTCGCCGGTCTCGTCATCCACCGTCAGATCCACCACCAGAGCGGCATGGGCGAAGCTGGAGACCGGGGTCATCTCGCCGGTATCGGCATCTACCGGAGAGAACGGCACCAGAAAGATGCCCCGCCCAGACAGGGTTCGGCCCTGGCGGAACTGCGCGGCTTGCGAGGTCTCCTCGATGGTGATCCGGCGGCTGGGCGCACCTTTGACATGGATATGGCCCTGGCCGTCGGTGACCAGATCCGAGGCGTTGACCTCCAACTCCTCGGCGGCGGCCTCCATCATCTGATGGCGCGCCTCCGAAGCCGCCCGGATCACCGCATTGCCCATCCGGTGGGTCCCGCGCGAGGCGAAGGAGCCCATGTCATGCGGCCCGGTATCGCTGTCGGCTGTATCGACATAGACATCCGCCACCGGCACGCCCAAGGACTCGGCAGCGATCTGGCGCATCACTGATTTCACGCCCTGCCCCAGATCAATTGATGAGAGCGTGACCATGAATTTCCCATCGGGCGTGGCATGGACCAACGCCTGGCTGGGATCTCCGCCGAGATTCATTCCGATCGGATAGTTGATGCAGGCAAAACCGCGTCCGGAATGGATCATCGCCGCCTCCCGCGCAGAAAAGGCGACACCGTGGGGCGACGGAGCGCATTGGGGGCCGCGTCCTCCTCCTGCGCCTTGGTCTCAAGAGGGCTCGAGCCGGATGAAGGCTGCGGAGGCGATGGCGGTCTTGCAAGCGCATCAGGGCCCGAAGCACTGGGCGGCGGAGCGGAAGGCCGCACTGTTGCAGGCGCAGGTTGCGACCGCGGGGAAAAGCCCGATGGCAGGCTTGGCCCATTGCCACGGGCGACAAATAGCGCGGAGCCAGACTGTCGAGGGATCGCGGGCGGTGGAGGCGGCGGTGCCTGGACAGGGATCTCATCCGCTCTCCGGTCATCGAGGCCGGTCTTAAAGCCGAGCCGTTCCAGATCCGCTTCCATCTCCCGGTCCTGAGGCGCATTGCCGAGCGCCGATTTTGCCTCTGCATCGACATGCCCGGCGGCGACGCGGCCCCGCGTGTCGGCCCCGGCATAGGGATCGGTACCATGACCATCCTGGCGGCGCCTGCCGATCTGGCCTGCAGTATCGATCGACGTCTCAGGGATCTCGCTGCGCCAGCCGATCCCGCCGCCGCTCAACGACGAAGCGGCCGAGGCTTCTGGTGAGAGAGGCCAACTCGCCTTTTCGGCCGCCACCTGACAGGCCTCGATCAATGCGCAATTCTTGGCACTGCGCCGATGCGCCTTCATGTCTCCGTCGCGATAGGCGTTGAGGATGCGCAGTTCGATCGGGTCCATGCCGACCGTCTCTGCCACCTTGTCCATATGGCACTCGATGGCGAAATCGCAGGCGGTGATCCCAAATCCCCGCATCGCGGTCGAGGGCGTGCGGTTGGTATAGACGCAGAACACGTTCGAGGCGACGTTTGGGATTGTATAGGGCCCGGGCAGATGCCCGGTGGATTTCTGCACGGCGTAGGAGGAGAGCCGCGTATAGGCGCCCGCATCAAAGAACCCGGTCAAGGCGCGGGCGATGATCCGCCCATCGGCCATGACTCCGTCGCGGACCTTCCAGCGCTCGCCACCCCTGGGCGCGCCGACTTGCATCTCCTCTGCCCGGTCCCATTGGTACTTCACCGGCCGCCCGGTGAGGAGCGTGCCCAAAACCGCCAAAGGTTCATGATGGCTGTCGACCTTGCCACCGAACCCTCCGCCCACCGTCCCGCCGATGAAATGCAGCCGCGAGGACGGCATGTCCAACTGCTTCGCCGTCACCCCCAGCGAGAAAAACAGGGCCTGGGTGCCGGTGTAACAGACGATCCGGTCATTGGTCTCCGGTGCTGCGATCGCTCCGCATGTCTCCATCGGCGCCTGTTCGATGGGCGACATCTGATATGTGCTCTCGACGATGTGATCCGCCTGGGTGAGTGCCGCCTCGACATCGCCGAAACGCAGCTTCTGGTGATCATAGCGCTCGTGATAGTCGAAGCTGTTATTGGGATAGACGTCGTTGACAATTGGAGCGCCAGGGGCAAGCGCCTCTTCGACATCGAGGACATGGGGCAGAACCTCGTAATCGACCCGCACCGCCTCGACCGCCGCCTGAGCCGCGCGCAGCGAGCGGGCAACTATGGCGACCAATGGCTGGCCGATATAGGCGACCTTGCCATCGGCCAAGAGCGGCTCGTCATCCTTGCCAAAACCGATCAGGCTGAGCAGCGTGTTCATATTGACCGGCACATCGGCCGCGCGGATCACCTTGAGAACCTCGGGCATCGCCTCGGCAGCACTGCAATCGACCGCACGGACTCTGGCATGGTGATGGGGCGAGCGGACACAGCGGATATGCAACAACCCATCGAAGAGATGGTCGTCATAGTAAGGCGAACGCCCGGTCACATGGCCGAGAATATCCTGGCGCAAAGTCGGCTGGCCGATCTCGGCCAGACTGTCATCGCGCTCATCGGCAAACAGATCCTTGCGGTAATCGACCCGGTTCATAGCGGGCTTCCCAAGCTGCGGCGGGGCGATCTTGCTGCGGCCAGGATCGCTTCGACAATCGGCTCATAACCGGTGCAACGGCATAGATTGCCCGAGATCGCATCGATCACCTGCTCGCGCGTCGGGTTCGGGGTGGACTGCAACAACGCTTTGGCTGACATCAGCATCCCCGGCGTGCAATAGCCGCATTGAGCCGCGAACCCCTCGATGAAGGCTTTCTGCAAGGCATGCAAATCGGGGCCATCGGCCATGCCGCCGGTGGTTTCGACGCTTTGCCCCTCGACCGTCTCGGCCAGGGTCAGACAGGCGAGCCTGGGCGCGCCATCGACCAGCACGGTGCAGGAGCCGCAAGTCCCCTGACCGCAGCCGTATTTCGGTGAGAGATCGCCGAGACCGCGGCGCAGCACCTCCAAGAGATTGGCGCCTGCGTCGACGAAAGTCGCCGCCTCTTCCCCATTCAGGGTGAAGGTGACAGGTGTCTTCGCCATCACGGCTCTCCCAGCAAGAGCCGGCGGAGATGGACCGGCGCCACCTCGCGGCGATACCAGGCGGAGGCGAGGGCATCGTCAGGTGGCTCCAGCCCAACGGTGGCCTGGGCGAGTGCCGACGCGATACCTGTCGCCGAAAGATCCGCGCCTTCCAAAGCGCGCTCGACCGCGGCGGCACGGACGGGCGCCGGTCCCATCGCGCCATAGGCGATCCGAACGCCTGAAAGCCGCCCTGCCGACCGGCTCAAATGCGCGGCCATCGACAGGACCGAGACGCCTTTGGGCTTGATCCGAGAGACCTTGCGGAACCGGAACGCCTCACCCATCGGTTGGGTGACCGAGACCGCGGCGACCAGCCCGGGCGGATGGGCCCGTGCAGCCAGATAGGGCTCGAGCGCCATGTCTTGACCGTTCGAGAGATGCACAATCCCATCCAGTGCCAGGAGTGCGACTGTCAGATCTCCATAGGGATGCGGCGCATGCAGATTGCCCCCGACAGTGGCCTGATTGCGCACTTGTGGTCCCCCCACGGCACGGGCGGCGGGGGCCAGAAACGCGGTCTCGCGAGCTGCCAGCAGTCCGGACATGGTAACACCGGCGCCGATGCGGATGCGGTTGCCCTCGGTCTGGATCCGATCGAGCCGCTCGGTGCTGCGCACGATGCGGCGCAGCGTGGGGTCGCCCTCGTTCGCGGCGCGCATCACGAGCGTGCCACCCCCCAGGAAGCGCGCGCCCGGTCCCATTGCCGCTGCAGCCTCGGCCAGGGTTGCGGTGGTGACCACTTCAAGCATGGCCGATCCCCATATGGCTGCGCACCGCTTCGAAGCCCGCGACATAGATCCCCTCGCCGACGAGATCGCGCATCTCCGGCCCGCGCCCAGCGGGCGTATCGAACCGGCTTTCCCATTCCCAGAATGTCCGGTCGCTATCGGTCACCGGGAACAGCCGGACATGCGCCACGTAGTTGAACAGCGGCACCGGCGTGTCCAAGAGGCAATAACTGAAACTCTGCTCGAGATCCGAAAGGGTGAGCAATTGTTCTCGCAAGGTCTCGCCGCCTTCCAGCCGGAAATTGCGCACGCAGCCGACCCGGTCCGAGGGTTCGCCGCGCTCGATCTGGCTGGTGGCCACAGCCGGGTGCCAGCGATCATGGCCGTTGAAATCTCGGATCACCTCCCAAACCGCCTCGATGGGAGCCGCTAGCACCGTGGATTTCTGCACCCTCGGCATCAAGCGCCCCCGAAATGTCGCTTGAGCGCGTCGAAACCGGTCTGGAAGACATCCGCCCCGATCCCCTGAACCAGATCGCCTTCGACGGCCGGGTCGCAGTCGAACTCGGCCGACCATTCGATGAAAGTCCGGTCGCCCTCGGTCACCGGGGTCAGCCGCAGCGTGGCAATATACTCGGTCAAGGGCATCGGGCTTTCCAGGATCGAGTAGGTGCAGAACATGTCGTAATCGCTCAACCCCAGAAGCCGCTCGCGGATCATATCCCCGTTTTGCAGATTGAAATTGCGAACACAGCCCACCTTGTCGGAGGGAAGCGCGTCCTCGATCCGGCTGTCGCGGATCCTTGGATGCCAGCGTGGCAGACCGTTGAAATCGCGGATCCGCTCCCACACCCGCGCCGCAGGCGCGCTGATCACCGAGGAGACGTAGACACGCGCCATCTACTTGCCGTCCTTCTTGTCGCTGTCCGCCTTATTTGCCTGAGCGAGCTTCTGCGCCTCGTTCGCGGCACGGGCCATATTGTTGGCATCCTGGAAGACACCCGATCTGGCGATGTTCGAGCCATCGATGCCGATATCGGTCATCAGACTGTCGATCATCGGGGCCTGGACCCGATAGCGCAGTGCGGAGTTGATCACCTCGTCGGTGGGGCTGCCGCCAGCACCCACCGAGGCGCCGCCACCGCCGCCGCCTGAACCATCGGCCCAGTCGAGCCCCGTGGTGCCCGAGCCGCCCAATTGCATGATCTTGATCTCCTGGATCTTCTCGAGCGGCTTGACCTGGGCTGCGATGATGCCTTCGAGCCGGGCCAGCATATTGCGTTTGAACAGGCTCGCGCGGGCCTCGTCGGTGAGGATATTCTCGGCCTCGTTGATCAGCTTCTGTGCCTCGGCGGTAACAGCGGCGCGGATGCGCTCGGCCTCGGCGGCGAGGCGGGTCTCTTCGGCCTCTTTCTCCGCACGCACAACATCGACGGATCTTCGGCGGTTCGCCTCTTCCATCGCGGTCGCGGTGTCGACTTTGGCGGCAATCTCGGCGGCGGTGGCGCGCGCCTCATCGGCCTTGATTGCGGCGGCCGATTCCTCGAGCGACTTGGTCGCGACTGAGATCGCTTTGTCCATCGCAGCCTCCTCGACGGCGCGCTCGCGTTCGATCTCGAGCCGGCGGCGTTCGGTCTGCTGCTCGATGCGGACATCGTCGAGCCCGCGTTCCGAGGCGACGCGTGCGCGCTCCACCGCATCCTGGCTGGCGATCTCGACCTCGCGCAGCGCCTGCGTGCGCTCCACATCCAGCGTCTCGAGCGCGCGGCGCCGTTCGATTTGGCGAGCTTCGATGGATTGCTCCTTGGCGATCTCGGCGGCACGGGTCTTCGTTTCCTCCTCGATCCTCGCGGCGTTGATCATCTCTTGCGCCGCGATATTGGCCTGATCGACGGCACGGTTGCGCGCGATCTCGCGTTCGCGCATGTCCTGTTCATAGGCGATCCGTTCCGCTGCGAGTTTCTTGTCCTTGGCGATGCGGGCCGCTTCTACCGCCTCGGCCTTGGCTTCCTCGCGGGCGGCCACCGATTCCTCGTTTTGCAACCGCTCGAAAGCCAGTTCCTTGTCTTGGAGGATGCGGGCCTTCTCGACGGCCTCGCGGGCTGCGATCTCGGCCTCATCAATTGCTTGGTTGCGCGCGATCTCCAACGCACGGACCTCGCGGTCGGACGAGATCCTTGTGTTCGAGACGGCTTTCTCCTGCATGATACGCAGCTTTTCGGCGGCCTCGCGCGCGGCGATTTCGGCCTCCTGGATGCTCAGATCTTTTGCAACCTCGCGTTCGCGGGTGGTCTGCTCATAGTCGATCCGAGCCTCGGTCACAGATTTTTCCTGAGCAATCCGCGCCCGTTCGATCTCTTCCCGCGCGGTGATCCCGGCGGCATCGATCGCCCTTTGCCGGTCGATATCTTCCGATTGGGTCTGGCGGTCGCGAGAGATGCGGGCCTGCTCTACCGCCTGTTCCTGGGCGATACGGGCACGTTCCACCGCCTCGCGGGCGGCGATCTCGGCCGAGTCGGTTTCCTGCTGGGTGCGGATCCTATCTTCGGCGATAGCCCTTTCCTGGGCGATGCGGGCCTTTTCCAGCGTCTCGCGGGTGGCGATCTCGGCCTGTTCCACGGTGCGCTGACGCTCGATCTCACGCTGGCGGACTTCGCGTTCCGAGGCGATGCGCGCCTCGCTGACCGCGCGTTCCTGGGCGATCCGCGCGGTCTCGATGGCCTCACGATTGGCCAATGTGGCCTGTTCGCCGTCCTTCTCGCGTTCGGCCCTTTCGCGGGCCAGTTCCGCACGCTGATGGGCGCGGCGGAACTCGATCTCGCGCTCCTGTTCCAGCCGCGCCTCCTCGGATTGGCGTTCGATATCCAGCGATTCCTTTTCCGCCTCGAGATTGCGCGCGCGGATCTGGATCATCGCGTTCTGCTCGATATCGTTGCGCAGTTTGCGGCGATCCTCGATGGTCTCGATCACTTTGGTCAGACCTTCGGCATCGAAGCGGTTCGACGGGTTGAAATACTCGAGATCAGTCTGATCGATATCGGTGATCGCGACCGATTCCAGCTCCAGCCCGTTCTTGTCGAGCCCCTGCTGCGCCATTTCGAGCACCCGCGCGACATAGGCGTTCCGGTTCTCGTGCATCTCCTCCATGCTCATCTCCGAGGCCACCGTGCGCAGCGCGGAGATGAACTTGCCCGAAAGCAGCGAATGGATCCGCTCGGGCTCCAGTGTCCGTCGGCCCAGCGTCGAGGCGGCGAGCGATACGGCTTCGTTGGTCTGCCCAACCCGGACATAGAACTCGGCATCGACATCGACGCGCAACCGATCCTTGGTGATCAACGCCTCGTCGCGTTCCCGCGTTACCGCCAATTGCAGCGAGTTCATGTTGACCGGTGTGATGTCGTGAATGATCGGCCAGACGAAGGCGCCCCCATTGATTACCACCTTCTCGCCCAGGAACCCGGTGCGCACGAAGGCGACCTCCTTGGTCGAGCGGCGATAGAGCCAGTGCATCACCCAATAGAGGATGAAGATCACGATGACGGCTGCGATGAGCCACAGGATCAGTTGTCCGATCAACTCGCCGGTCATGAGGGTCCTCCCCGGGCGGTCAGCGCCCGATCTCCTTGAATTTTCGGGTTTGTTCGGTGAGCGCGATTTCGGTCGGCAGGCGCTCCATCGAGGAGGCGCCATAGAAACCGTGGCAATTCTTGGTGTTCTTCAGCACGAAATCCGCGTCCTCGGGCATCGCGACGGGCCCGCCATGGACCAGCACGATCGCATCCGGATTCACGGCGAGTGCAGCACCCGCCCAGGCATCGACGCATTCCGGGCATTGGTCGAGCTTCAGCGCCGTGTCCGCGCCGATCGCACCGCCGGTGGTCAGCCCGAGATGCACGACAATGATATCGGCACCCGCTTGAGCCATCGCCGCGGCACTTCCCTCGTCGAAGACATAAGGGGTCGTCAGCATGTCTTTCTGATGCGCCATCGCGACCAGATCGACCTCATGGGCATAGCCCATTCCGGTCTCCTCGAGATTCGCCCGGAACGTGCCATCGATCAGCCCCACGGTCGGGAAGTTCTGGATGCCCGAGAATCCGGCGGCTTTGATCTCGTCGAGGAAGCGGTCCATCAGCCGGAATGGGTCCGAGGCACAGACCCCGGCCAGAACCGGCGTCTTTTTGACCACCGGCAGGACTTCTCCCGCCATCTCCATCACCACGCCATTCGCATCGCCATAGGGCATCAGCCCGGCGAGGCTGCCGCGCCCGGCCATGCGGTAGCGGCCGGAATTGTAGATCACGATGAGGTCGATCCCACCCGCCTCCTCGCATTTCGCCGACAGGCCAGTGCCCGCGCCGCCGCCGATGATCGGCTCGCCGCGGTCGCGCATCGCGCGAAATCTCTGCATTAGGTCCGAGCGTTGGAACATTCAGCCTCCTGCCGCGCCAAGCCGTGCGCCGCCTGTAAGTGTCCGGAAGGTTTCGACCACCCGGCCTGCGAATTCCGGATCGTTGATGTTGTGCGGCACGCGGATCAGTTGCCGCGTGTTGGTCTGGTTGACCGTTGCCTCCAGCGCTTGGAACAGAGCGCGATCCGCCTCCGGATCGTGGAAAGCCATGCCCGGCGCATCCAGCAGGCTGACGCCGCCTTCGGGCAGGAAAAACCGAACCGGACCGGTCATCTGGTTGAGCTTCGCACCGATCCAGCGGCCCATCTCGGCGTTCTCTTCGTGCGTGGTGCGCATCAGGGTGATCTGAGGATTATGCTCGTAGAGCACCCGCCCGCGATAGCGTTCGGGCACGGTATCCGGCGCGTTGAAATTCACCATATCGAGCGCACCGCAGGCGCCGATATAGGGCAGGCCGCTGCGAATCGCGGCGCCGAACCGGTCTTGATCGGCGGCGAACACCCCGCCCGCGATCATGTCGCAGATCTCGGTCGTGGTCAGGTCGAGCACGCCGATCAGCATGCCGCTGTCGAGCAGTTTCTCCATCGCTCGCCCGCCTGTGCCGGTGGCATGGAAAACGAGGCAATCGTAATTTGGCTCGAGCGCCGCGGTCACCTGTTGGACGCAAGGTGTCGTCACGCCGAACATGGTGATGCCGATTGCGGGCTTGTCCTGCACACGGGGGGCTTTCTCGCGCGCGGCAACCATGCCTGCCAGCGCCCCGGCTCCATTGGTCAGCACCTGTCTTGTGATCGAATTCAGGCCCTGCACATCCGCAACCGAGTGCAGCATCAGAATGTCCGAGGGGCCGACATATTGCTCGGTATTGCCGGAAGCGACGGTCGAGACGATCACCTTCGGCACACCCACCGGCAAAAGCCGCATCGCAGGGGCGACCAGCGCTGTGCCTCCCGAGCCGCCAGCCGAGATGATCCCGGCCACATTCTCTTGCGCCGCCATCCAGCGTTCGAAGGCCAGCGTCATGCCCGCCACGGACGTGCCGCGATCCGAAGTAAAAACACCCGCCGCCCCGCGCGGGTGATAGGCTGCCACTGCATGGGGCGACACTTCCGCGCCCGAGGGTTTGCCTGAGGTGGAGAGATCGATCATCTGCACCGCCAGTCCCCCGGCGCGCAGGATATCGCGCATGAAGCGCAGCTCCGGCCCCTTGGTGTCGAGCGTTCCGGCGACATAAACCATGCCGCCGTTCGACCGGGATGCGGCGCTGAAGGGTTTCAGCGGGGAGGCCGTGGCGGAGGGAAGGGATGTGACGGTGCGCGCGGCTTGCTCGATCACCCTCACAGGCACCGGTTGCGACCAACGGGTCGGCGGGCTGGGATTGGAGACATAGATCTTCTCGGGCCCTGCACTCGGCGCTTTGCTCGCGCCGCTGGCCGGGGCAGTTTCCGGCCGCGACGCCGCGGGATCGGGCGTCTCGTCATGGGCGTGGCGCCCGACACCCAGCAGCGCCTGTTGCAGATCTCGATCACCCGCCAGGAGACCCGAATCCATCACCCGGTTGATCCGGCCATTGACCATAATCGCGACCCGCTCGGCCACGGCACAGGCAACGCCGATATTCTGTTCGATCACCAGGACATCCATCTCGCCATCCTGGGCGAACTGGATCAGCATGGCCTCGACCTGGGCGACGATCACCGGGGCGAGCCCCTCGGTCGGCTCGTCCATCACTAGGAGGCGCGGGTTCAGCAACAGCGCCCGCGCGATGGCGAGCATCTGGCTCTCTCCGCCCGACAATTGCGCGCCACCGTTCTGGCGCCGCTCGGCCAGGCGCGGGAAGACGGCGTAGACCCGCTCGGGCGTCCAGGGGCCCGGGGTCGCCACCAGGCGGAGATGCTCGTCCACTGTCAGTGAGCGCCAGAGCCGCCGCCCCTGGGGCACATAGCCGATACCCATCCGCGCGATCTCGGCCGGGCCGCGCCCCGCCAGGGATTGCCCGTCAAAGCTGATATCGCCCGAGGCGACCGGCTCGAGCCCCATGATCGCCTTGCAGAGCGTGGTCTTGCCCATCCCGTTGCGACCGACGACCGACAGCACACCATGGCCGAGCGTCAAATCCACACCCTGCAAGGCGTGAGACTGGCCGTAGTAGACGTTCAGATCGCGCACGCTCAGCACATCGCCCGGGCCGCTGCGCCGCTCGACACCACTTGCGAGGGCGCCCTGCCCCGATCCGCCAGCGAGCAATCTGGGATCAGCCATGGCCATCCCCCAGATAGAGCGCCTGAACCTCGGGATCCTCTTCGATCTCGGCCGGTTTGCCCTCTTTGAAAATTCGGCCGTTATGCATCATCGTGACGCTCTCGGCGACGCGCAGTGCCACGTCCATGTCATGCTCGATTATGATGAAGCCCATATGGCCGGGCAGACCGGTCAGGATCTCGATCAGTTCGGAACGTTCGGTCGGGCTCAGTCCCGCAGCAGGTTCGTCGAACAGGATGAAGCGCGGCGCCCCGGCCAGTGCCATGGCGATTTCTAACTGACGCTGCTGGCCGTAGGAGAGCTCGGCCACCATGGTGTCCTTGGCGTCTTCAAGATGCACCACCCGCACCAGGTTTTCGGTGCTGGCCATCAGCGTATCGCTCCGCCCCGGGCGCAGGAACGAGAACCGGCTGCGCGAGACCCCGGTCGAGGCGAGATAAACATTGTCGAGAACCGACAACCCGGCGAAGAGCAGGCTGATCTGATAGGTCCGGCGCAGGCCGCGGCGGATCCGCTCTTGCGGTGGGAACTGAGTGATATCCTCACCGAAGAAGCGGATCGAGCCGGAGGAGGCGGCGAAATCCCCGGTGACACAGTTGAAAAGCGTCGTCTTGCCGGCACCGTTCGAACCCAGCACCGCCCGGCGCTCGCCCGGTCTCACGGTGAGGTTGATATCGCTGAGGGCTGCCAGGGCACCGAAAAGCTTCGAGACGCCGCGCAGCTCCAGCGCATTGGCCGTGCCGGTCGCGTCCAGCCGCTCCGAGATCGAGCCTTTGTTCGGGGTCAGAAGCGGCGCGTTCATCGACCCTCCCCCCCGCGGTCCAAAAGAGGATCGCGGGCGCGGGCGGCGCGCACTTTCTCCCAAAGACCAAGGATCCCATCGGGTGACCAGAAGACAATGACCAAGAAGCCGATCCCGATCAGCAATTGGAACCGGTCGCCCGAAAGACCGACCGCGATCAGAGCATCAGTCGCGAATGTCTCGAGCACCACGAAGATGAAGGCGCCGATAAAGGGCCCGATCGGATGGCGCAGCCCGCCGATCACAGCGATCACCAGAATGTCGATCACCGGTCCAATCCCCGCCGTGCCGGGCGAGATCTGGCTGAGATTCCAGGTCTGCAGAATGCCGCCGATCCCGGCCAGGAGGGCAGCGAAGGAATGGGCGGCCACCCGATGCGCAGTTACATTGAAGCCCAGCGCCGCCATCCGCCTGGGATTATCACGCACCCCCTGAAGCGCGAGCCCGAATGGCGCCCGCGAGACATAGAGCACGGCGAGAAAACACAGCACCGCCCAGAACAACGTGAGGTAGTAGAACGGCACCGCCTGCTGCCAATCGACCCCGAACAGCGGTGGAGGCAGCACACCGTTGAAGCCCGAAAATCCATTGAAGATCACGTAATTCTGGCGGGTGAAGTAGAAGAACGCCGCCGCGATCGCCAGGGTGATCATGATCGTGTAGATCCCCTCGGTTCTGACCGCCAGCCACCCGGCCAGGGTCCCGAAGATCACTGCGATAACCAGCGAGATCGGGATCGCCACATACCAGGGCCAGCCGAGTGAAATCGTATCGATCGCCGAGACTCCGAAGATCGCGATCATGTAACCGCCGACCCCGGCGATGCTCATCTGCACCAGGCTGACCATGCCGCCATAGCCCGCCAGGAACATGAGGCTCAGCGCGATGATGCCGGTATAGAAACTCCGACCGAAGATATCGTTCAGCACAAAGTTCCCGGCAAAGGCGGGCATCACCAGAAGGACCACACCCAGGACCCAATAGGCCGCTGGTACCCGCTCGACCCAGCTCACCCGGGTCTCGCTGGCCATGCGCGGGGCTGATGCGGGGTCGGTGACGGCCATGGCTCAGGCCCTCCCCATCAGGCCCTGAGGCCGGAAGGCCAGCACCAGCACCATGATCACGAAGGTCAGGACGACCGCATAGGTTGGGAAATAGACCGAGCCGAATTGCTCGGCCAAACCGATCAAAAGCGCTCCGAGGGCTGCGCCGGGGATCGAGCCCATTCCCCCCACGATCACCACGACGAGCGATGCGAGCAGAAAGCGGATATCCTCGCCCGGTGCCACCGATTGGAAGGTTCCACCGACCACACCCGCGATCCCGGCCAACCCCGCGCCGAAGGCAAAGACCCCCAAAAACACCAGTTGGATCCGCGCCCCGGTGGCCGACAGCATGTCGCGGTCATCGACCCCCGCCCGGATCAGCATTCCGATCCGGGTGCGGTTCAGCAGAAGCCACATGCCGATTCCGATCGCGACGGCGGCCAGGAAAATCACGATCCGCACCATCGGATATTTCAGATAGACCAAATCGCCCGAGCGCTTCTGTGTGGTCACCAGAATGGTCTCGAGCGGCCCGCTGAGCCAGCTTGGTGCAGCGATATTGTAGAAGTCTCCACCCCAGCCCCAGAGCATTAAATCCGCAATGACGATGGAGATTCCGATGGTCACCAGAGTCTGGCGCAGATCCTGCCCCTCCATCCGGCGAAACACGACGATCTGCAGCAGAATGCCCAGAGCGCCGACCAAGATGAAGGCGGCCGGGAAGGCGATCAGCCAATATCCCGTGAGCTCGGCGAATTCATACCCGATATATCCGCCCAATAGATAAAGCGAACCATGCGCGAGATTGACATTGCGCATCAGCCCGAAGATCAGCGTGAAGCCGGACGCAACCAAGAAGTAAAGTCCGCCCAGCGTGATCCCGTTAAACAGCGCGTTGAGAAAGATCTTTTTGCGCCCGATCAGCTCGATCAGCCATTTCGGCCATAGCGCGAAGATCATCCATAGCAGGATCGCCAACGCGATCACGATCAGCGCGGTCCAAACCGGATGCCTGCGGGCAAAACCGCTCATCCTCCGGCGCTCCGTGCCTGGCTGACCGTGTGTGCCTTGCCTCCCGTCATCCGGCCGTTTGTCCCCGATTGCGACTTAGAGCGGTTACGCTAGAGGATGCGGGCCGGGATCGTCATACCCCGCAGTCTGATCTGGTGGCTTGGCATCGGGAAAATGGGCGCCCGATCATGGGCAGCACACCGGGCCGGTTTGGAGCTAGGCGCAAAATAACGTGCAATCCGGGCGGCGTTTTGCAGTGCCGCAAGGTATTACTTCGGCGTTGCACAAAAATCCTTGACCCAGCTTTTGGAATGCTCGTTACTGGTCCCGTGCAACGAAGCATGGAAGGCGCTGCCACAAACTGGCCCGCCTTTGGACTCGCACAGTGTCGTGCCACCACGAGGATGTGGAGCGTAGGAGATCTCTCCTGCAAGGCGCGGCGGAACCGTCGCAAATAGCTTACGAAACGGGTGCGCAAGCACGCTGCGACGGATGCGAATGTGAACGTTCAAAGCGATATCCCCAGCTCCGAAATGCCCACGGCAATGGACGATGCCGAGGCGCCCGATCCGGTGGTTGTGGTCGGCGGCGGGCCGGTCGGCATGCGGATGGCACAGGAATTGTCGCGCCGCGGCGCCGCAGTGATCCTGTTCAATGCCGAGCGTTGGCGGCCCTATAACCGGGTGAAGCTGACCCCGCTTTTGGCAGGCGAGACACAGCTCGGCCAAGTCTATCTCAGCGAGCATTTCCCCCGCCCCGGCAAAGTGGCCCGGTATGACGGGGTTTCGGTGGTTGAGATCGACCGCGAGGCGCGCGAGATCCTCACATCGACCGACCGGGTACTGCGCTATGACAAGCTAGTGCTGGCGGTTGGCTCACGGGCCTTCGTGCCGCAGATCCCGGGCGCCGAACTGCCAGGTGTCTATGTCTTCCGAGATCTGAACGATGCCGAGGCACTGGTCGCCAGGGCGATGGCTGCGCGCCGGGTGGCAGTGATCGGTGGTGGGCTGTTGGGCCTCGAGGCCGCGCGAGGGATGGCGAAACAGGGTGCTTCGGTCACAGTCATCGAGCATGAGAACCGGCTAATGCCGCGCCAGCTAGACGAAGCGGCGGGCAATGTTCTGAAAGCCCGGATCGAGGCCCTGGGAACCCGGGTGCTGACCGGCTGCAAGGTCGCCCGGATCGAGGGCGCGGAGCGGGTCGAGGCGCTGTCGCTCGGCGATGGCTCGCGCTTGCCGCTAGATACCGTGATTATCTGCACTGGGGTCAGGGCCAACACGCAATTGGCCGCCGCCATCGGCCTGCGCCATGGGCGCGGTGTCGAGGTCGATCACCGGATGCAAAGCTCGGACCCGCATATCTATGCAATCGGCGAATGCGCCGAACATGAGGGCGTGGTCTATGGTCTAGTTGGCCCGGGTTATGAGCAGGTGCTGGTGGCCGCCGATCAGATCGCCGGTGGAGGAGAGAGCCACTACGACGGCTCGATCCCCGCAACCAAGCTGAAGGTGCTGGGCGCCGAGGTTTTCTCGATGGGCGATTTCGAGTCGATCGAACAACTGCCCGGCGTCACATCACATGTCTGGACCCATGCAGATCAAGGGCTCTACCGCCGGATCTTCCTGCGCCGTGGGCGACTGGTGGCTGCACTCGGCATCGGCGATTGGCCCGAGGCGAGACGTCTGCAACAGGCGGTTGGCGATGGCGCCGCGATACATGTCTGGAACCGCTGGAGCTTTCAACGCAAGGGCGTGCTTTGGCGTGAAAGCGAGGAGCAGGTCAGCGCATGGCCGGCCAGTGCGATTATCTGCAATTGCACTGGAGTGACCAAAGGCGCGATTTCGGACGCGATCACCCTGGGCGCAGCCTCGCTGGACGAGGTTCGGATGACCACCAGCGCCAATTCGGTCTGCGGGTCCTGCAAGCCGCTTGTGCTGGATCTTCTGGGCCAAGGCGCCGCCAAACACGAGCCTGTCAGATGGTGGCGCAGCCTGCTCTGCGTCTCGGGAGCAGCCGCAGTCCTGGTGCTGCTGACCCTGCTGCTGCCGCGCGTACCGCTGCGCGATACGTTCGTCGTTGGGGATCTGCGCTTCCATCTGTGGTTCGACGGGGTCTGGAAGCAATGGTCGGGCTACATCCTGCTGGGCTTCACCGTGGCGGCGGCCACGCTGGGTCTGAGACGGCGGATCGGCTGGCTGAGACGGCTCGGCGGATACGATAGCTGGCGTCTAGTGCATCTGGCGATTGGCGTGATCGCGGTGATCACGCTCTTCGCACATACCGGGTTCCGGATGGGATCTGGCCTGAACTTCTGGCTGATGGCGAGCTTCTGCGCCTCGCTGATCTTCGGCGCCATTGCGGGGCTCGCCACGGGGGCCGAGCATAAGCTGGTCGAAACCGGGGTCGGCAACGCGAAGAAGCCGCCCCGCTCGGTGCCCCATTGGGTGCATGTGCTGGCGCTCTGGCCGCTCCCGGCGCTGCTGCTCGCGCATATCCTCTCGGTCTACTCGTATTGAGGGGCGGGGGATGACGCGCAACACCATCCTCTGGCTCGTCTGGCTCCTCGGCACGCTGGTGGCCGGAGTGGCGGTGGCCGCGGTGATGTATGTCGGAGGACCACGCGACGCGCTGCTGATCGGGCAGACCACCGGCGCCCACCACCAGATCGAGCTGTCCTGCGAGAGCTGTCACGCCGCCGACCCTTTCGCCACGCCCAAGAAGACCGCCAAGGAGATGAACAAGGCCTGTCTCAACTGCCACAAGGACGAGTTGAAACTCTCCAATGACAGCCACCCGGTGAAGAAGTTCCGCGACCCGCGAAATGCGGATGTACGGGCCAAGCTCGACGCGCTCTACTGCCATACCTGCCACGCCGAACATAAGCCGGAGATCACTCGGGTCGGGGCGGTCAGCTTGCCGATGGATTACTGCTCGGCCTGCCATCAGGAGGTCTACAAGAACCGCCCCTCCCATATCGGCTACAGCTTCGCGACCTGCGCCTCGGCGGGGTGCCATAATTTCCACGACAACAGCGCGCTTTACGAGGAATTCCTGGTCAAACATTCTGGCGGGCCGGAGATCAAACCCGTGCCGGTGGTCGCGGCTGCTGCCCTCAGGCGAGGTCAGCATCCAGTCAGTGTCGCCCTCGCCTCGGCCGATCCATTGGCAGATCTGACCGCCTATCTCACAGCGCTGGAGGAAGCGCCGGAAGATCCCGGCGCTGCCGCCGCCGAGCGTCTTTCGCGGGTTCTGACCGCAGCCGACGCGCTGGCCCCTGCCAAGCATAGGACCGAAGAAGCGGTGGCGAAATGGGCTGGCTCCGCCCATGCGCTCGAGGGGGTTAACTGCGCCGACTGCCACGCGCCAAAATCAGAGGGACCGGAGCAGATCGCCGCGAATTGGGTGCCCGCCCCCGATCTCTCCGCCTGCCAGTCCTGCCACAAACCCCAGGCCAAGACCTTCCGCGAAGGTCGTCACGGCATGCGCTTTCATCCCAAACTGCCAAAACCGCGCAAGAAGCCGAAGGAGGGGATCGAGGCGCTTCTCCATTCGCTGTTCCAGGACAGCCCGCCCGAGCCGATCACCGTGGGCGACAGCCTGCTGACCGCGATGAAACCCGAGGCGGCTGGCCGCGAGATCGGCAATTGCAACACCTGCCACAAGCCGCATGAGGTGAGTATCACTGTCGCCGCGGTCGAAAGCTGCATGGGCTGCCATGACGATCAGCACACACGCAATTACCCCGGCTCGCCCCACCATGCGCTTTGGAAAGCCGAGCAGGCCGGGGCCGCCCCGGGCTCGGGTGTCTCCTGCGCCGATTGCCATATGCCGAAGCTTCAGGACCGGCGCGCCGGAGCATTCACGACCCATAACCAGAACGCCTATCTCCGCCCGAACGAGAAGATGATCCGGGCGGTCTGTATGTCCTGCCACAGCCTCGATTTCGCGATCGACGCTCTGGCGGATCCCGAACTCGTTGAGAGCAATTTCAACGGGCGCCCCTCGGTGCAGATCGAAAGCATCGGATGGGCTTTGAAACGCGTGAAGTAGGACCATGACGCCAATCACAGGACCCTACTCCACGCGCGTTACGTCGAGACGCAACAAAGAGAGGATCTAGCGATGAATGCCAAAACCCTCAAGGCATCCGCCCTGGGCGCGATGCTGGTGCTGAGCCCGGTGGCGGCCAGCTCGGACGGGCTCGAACCGCAGGATGTGGCCGATATGCTGCATGCTGTGATGGATAGCGACCGGACGATCTATACCAAGATGATCGTCCAGCGCCTGGTCGCCCAGCACAAGCTGATCAAGGCGAGCGAGTTCTACGAGGATGATGTGGCTGCACCCCTGCCGGCGCAGATGTTCCGCTTCGGCTCCGAGATGGTCGCGGACAAGACCGACCTCTTCTCCTACTCGCTGCAATCGCTTTGGCCGATCAACAAGCAGAACGCGCCGAAGACCGATATGGAGAAGGAGGGGCTGCAATACATCGCCGACAACCCGGGCGAGAACTTCTATGGCGAGGAGGAGTTGGGCGGCGAGACCTACTTCACCGCCGTCTATCCGGATGTGGCCGTGGCCGAGGTTTGCGCGAGTTGCCATAACGATCACAAGGACACACCGCGCACCGACTTCAAGGTCGGCGATGTGATGGGCGGTGTGGTGATACGCATCCCGATCGACGGCTGATGCCCGGCCGGATCGCAGCGGCGGTCCTGATCGTCTGGGGCGGGTTCGCCGCCCCGGGCGCGGCCTCCGAGCGGATGCCGCCGCCTTATCCCGAGCGTGGGCTCAAAGGTACCGTCTCGGCCAAGCGCCTGCCGGTGCCGCCCCATCCGCTGCTGGTCACGGGCGGGCAGGTCTGGGATCAGAATTGCCGGATCTGCCACGGCTCGGGCAATTTTGGCGCACCCAAGATCACGGGTGATCGGTTCTGGGCCAAACGCGTCACCAAGGGCATCGCTACCCTGATCTCGCATGCCCAGAACGGGTTCGAGACCTCGCTCGGCGGGTTGATGCCAGCCCGCGGAGGCAATGACGAACTGACCGATACCCAGGTCGAGGCCGCCGTCCGCTTCATGGTCTATCACAGCGGAGGCGCGCAGATCGCCCTGGAAGGTCTCGACTGATCCCAATGCTCACCCATTCACCCAGGAAACCAACCAAGGAAGGAGTAGGACAGATGACCCCAGAGAAAGTGAAACTGGTCCAGGACAGCTTTACCAAAGTGGCCCCAATCGCCGATACGGCGGCGGATATCTTCTATGATCGGCTGTTCGAGATCGCGCCGGAGGTGCGCCCGCTCTTCGCCGCCGATATGAGCCGGCAGAAAGAGGTTCTGATGCAAACGCTCGGCACTGCGGTGCAGAACCTCCATCAGGTCGAAACGATTCTGCCCGTGGTCAAAGATCTGGGTGTCCGGCATGTCGGCTATGGCGTGAAAGACGAACACTACGACACAGTGGGCGCGGCCCTGCTCTACACGCTCGAGAAAGGACTTGGTGAGGCCTGGAACGACGATCTGAAGGAGGCCTGGACCGAAACCTATGTGACCGTCGCAACTGTGATGAAGGATGCCGCCGCCGAGGCCGCCGCGGCGGCGCCGAAAAAGAAGGGTCTGCTCGCCAGGGTTTTTGGCTGAGACGTTTCACCGGCGGGGCACGGGTTTCCGCAGCGCCCCGCCGATTCTGTGATATCGTGCACGTCTGAGGAGATCTCGCAGCAGGGGAGAGATCGTGAGACGCGCAGCACCGGCCCCAACGACACGGCAGACGACGCCAGTCAAAGCGAAGGCCAAACAGGCCGCACAATCCGAACATCTGCTCGCTGGTGCCATCCCCGGCGCAGTGCCTGTCTCGCAACCCCGGATGCCCGCGCAGCGTTCGGTGGCACCGGTCCAGCTCCATCGGGCACCGGAGACATCCATGCCCGAGATCGAGGACGACGCCGAACGCCTCGAGCCCAGCCTGCAGCGGGCCTGCGCCTGTGGCGGTGGTTGTCCCTCCTGCCAATCCAACACCGAGACCGGGTTGGAGCGCCAGGCAGCAGGGCCAGCCCATTCCAAGGTCGCCCCGGCCTCGGTGCATGCAACCCTGGCCCGGCCTGGCCGCCCGCTCGATCCATCATCCAGGCAGTTCTTCGAGCCGCGCTTCGGGCGCGATTTCTCGGAGGTCCGAGTGCATGACAACCCCGCCGCCGCCGCCTCGGCCCGCGATGTCAATGCCAGGGCCTACACGGTTGGTCCGCAGATCGTCTTCGGTTCGGGTCAGTTCCGTCCCGACCACGCGGCGGGGCGGGCGCTGATCGGGCATGAGCTTGCCCATGTGGTGCAGCAATCCAGTGCCAGGCGCCCCGCCGCCGGCCAGGCAATCCCGATTGCCAGTCCCTCCAGTTCCTCGGAACGCCAGGCCGAAGCGGTCGGTGCACGCATCGGCGGCGGCGGTGCGGTGACAAGGGCGCTGCAACCGCGACCCGCGCCCCTGGGCCTCGCCAAGGCCGATCCCGCCGCGGTCGACCGGATCGAAGCGCTCGCCAACACGGCTGGTTCGGCCATGCAGTTCATCCCCGCCGAGATCACCGACACCGTGGTCGGCCCCCCGCCGCCAGGAGGATGGCAGGGCGACCGCGCCAACCGGCTGAACGTGATCATCGGCGAGAACATGACGCCGCGGGTTCTGGCCCGCCAGCTGCTGCCGCTCTGGACCACGGCCACGCCCTTCACGCCACAAGGCGCCTCCACGCCAAACGCCCTGACAATGGTGGATGAGGAGACACTGGCCAAAGGGCTGATGGTCTATAACCGATTTTATCTCGGCCTGCCGAACATGGCGCAATGGGCCTCGGGCCTGCGCTTTCCGCTACCGATCGCCTTGTCGCCGGACCCGAACGATGCCTCACGTGTGATCGGGACCCTGCACCCCGATGTCATCACCTCACTGGCTGGTACGTTCGATGCGGCCTGGACGAATCTTCTCGACCAAGCCGCCACCGCACCGGTCGCCCCCAACGCCGCAGCCGAGGACGCAGCCGCCACAGCATTCCTGGCCCAAAACCCCACGATCATGGACCGCGGCCTGGGCCTGATGCATCATGCGCTCACCAATGTGACGACGATGTTCCCGCTCTATCTCGCAATCAATCGCCAGCTGAACACCAACCAGCGCTTCGAACTGGCGCTAGAGATCATGAACCATATGGTCAATCTGCAGGTCGATATGCTTGCCTCGCAGACAGACGGCGTGCTGCTTCTGTGGGAGATCCTAGGCGAACTGGCCAATGCCCCCGCCACCCCCAGCGCCGATCAACAGAGCGCCATCGACCGGGCCAATCTGATGTTGAACCGGCCGACTTTCCGCCTGATCGACACGCCCGCCGCGCGGCGCACGCGGCCCGAGAAAACGATCACCATCGACACAATCAAGCTCGACGGTTCTACCCAGAACCCCGCCACTCAGATTGCGATCGCCGATGCGATCTATGCGCAATGCAATATCAGGGTGAAGCAAGGCGTCGATGCCACCGCGACCGAGGCCGAGACCATTGCCTGGATCGGCGCCGAGAAGGATCTGCGCACCAGCCCGCGTTGCGGGGTGGTCACCGGAGAAGAGCGTCGGATGATCCAGGGCGCGCGGCAGACCTATGGAATTGGGGCCGCCCGCTATCGCGCGCATTTCGTGCCGACCTCGGCCAATGCCAATGCTCTGGGCTGGTCATGCGTCGGGACCAGCGGGATCCACAGCCTGCAGCGCGGGATTATCGTCGTGCTGAATTCGGGCTGGGGCGATACACTGGCCCATGAGCTGGCACATCACTTGCTCCGCCCGGGCAGCCACCGTTCGACCGGCACGATTATGGAATCACCCGGTCCGCGCGGTCAGGTCGGAATCAACGACCGCCAGTGCAATCTGATGTATCGCCGAGCCTGACCGGCGAGAAGGCTCCCCTGTCCAAGAAGCCAGAGCCATGCACGCCCGTGCTGCATAATGCTTGGAGTCGTCGGCGCGCAGACTGAATTTTGACATATTGACAGAGATTTTTGTCAAAACTTGACAGAAAACCTTGCGCTTGATCAAAGTCCGCCATTGCCGATATGCCACTCTCTACAAAAGGCTAAGGCTCGATAAAATTCGACACGAAGGGAGACCGGAGGGGCGGCAGGTACGCCCGGGGAAGGCGGCCCGCAACGGCTGACGGAGCCGCGAAGATCACTGCCCTTGCTGGAGTAAGAGAGAGCTCCTCCACGGCTGGAGCGCGCGCATCCCGGCTAAGCACCAAGTGCCTTCCCCAAGGCGGCAGCATCACCGCCCAACCGTGGGCGACCGCCACGACTTCGAATACAGCCCGTATCCAGCGCCACCACCGCCAGGCGCGGGCTTTTGGCCAGCATCGATGCCATGCAGCCGATCGAGCAGGTCACCGGCGGCCCAGCCGCCCAAACCGCACCGGAACAGGTGCCACGCCATCGCTCATGCCCTGGAGACAGGGCGGGGCGCACAACGCCAAAACAGGAGGGAACTCGGGATGGCGGAAGAAAGCAATGAATACTGGGCGGCCAATATCCGTCTGGTGAAATACTGCCTGGTGATCTGGGCAATCGTCTCGTTTGGCTTTGGGATCATCCTCAGGCCGCTCTTGTCGGGCATCCCGGTCGGCGGCACCGATCTCGGATTCTGGTTCGCGCAGCAAGGCTCGATCCTGGTCTTCCTGGCGCTGATCTTCTTCTACGCGTTCCGGATGAACGCGATCGATCGCAAATACGGCGTCGACGAGGAATAAGGGGAGGAATTGATGGACCAGTATACTCTCAACCTGCTGGTAGTGGGCGCGACCTTCGCGCTCTATATCGGCATTGCGATCTGGGCCCGGGCCGGGTCCACATCGGAGTTCTACGCCGCAGGACGCGGCGTACACCCGGTCACCAACGGAATGGCAACAGCGGCGGACTGGATGTCGGCGGCTTCGTTCATCTCGATGGCCGGGCTTATCGCCTTCACCGGATATGACAACTCGTCATTCCTGATGGGCTGGACCGGCGGTTACGTACTGCTCGCCCTGCTTCTGGCGCCGTATCTGCGTAAATTCGGCAAGTTCACGGTACCCGAGTTCATCGGCGACCGGTTCTACAGCCAGACCGCGCGGCTGGTGGCCGTGGCATGCCTGATCATCGCCTCGGTCACATATGTGATCGGCCAGATGACCGGGGTCGGCGTCGCGTTCTCTCGCTTCCTTGAGGTGCCTGTGGAAACCGGGCTCTTCATCGGGGCTGGGATCGTGTTCCTCTATGCGGTCTTGGGCGGCATGAAAGGGATCACCTATACTCAGGTGGCGCAGTATTGCGTTCTGATCACCGCCTATACCGTGCCAGCGGTCTTCATCTCGCTGCAGTTGACCGGCACGCCGATCCCGGCGCTCGGTCTCTTCAGCGACCACACCGCTTCGGGAGTTCCGTTGCTGGAGAAGCTGGATCAGGTGATCCAGGATCTCGGCTTCAACAGCTATACCGGCCACCACACTTCGACCTTCAACATGGTGCTGTTCACCCTTTCGCTGATGATCGGGACCGCGGGTCTGCCGCATGTGATCATCCGCTTCTTCACGGTGCCCAGAGTTGCCGATGCCCGCTGGTCCGCCGGTTGGGCGCTGGTTTTCATCGCGCTGCTCTATCTGACGGCCCCCGCCGTGGGAGCGATGGCGCGGCTGA
Source organism: Pseudomonadota bacterium (assembly GCA_038746695.1). GTDB lineage: Bacteria > Pseudomonadota > Alphaproteobacteria > Rhodobacterales > Rhodobacteraceae > Thermohalobaculum. The sequence continues at coordinate 25,405 of JBCDKL010000010.1, forward strand.
ACCTGGTCGATACGGTCTATCCGAACGGTCCGCAGGCCGAAGCGCTGGTCTATGACGAGCGGCCGGACTGGATGAAGAACTGGGAAGTCACCGGTCTTCTGAAGTTCGAAGACAAGAACGGCGACGGTCAGATCCAGTTCTACAACGATGCCTCTGAGAGCTTTGCCGCAACCGCGGCGGCGAATGGCTGGCAGGGGTCTGAGCTGAGCGTCAACCGCGACATCCTCGTCTTGGCCAACCCGGAGATTGCCAATCTCCCGGGCTGGGTCATCGCGTTGATCGCTGCGGGCGGCCTGGCGGCGGCCTTGTCGACAGCGGCTGGATTGTTGCTGGCAATCTCGTCTGCGGTCTCTCACGATCTGATGAAAGGGGCTCTGACGCCCAATATCTCAGAGAAGGGAGAGCTTCTGGCGGCCAGGATCTCGATGGCTGTGGCAATCGGGGTGGCGACATGGCTCGGGCTCAATCCGCCCGGCTTTGCAGCGCAGACAGTGGCCTTGGCCTTTGGTCTCGCGGCATCGTCGATCTTCCCGGCCTTGATGATGGGCATATTCTCGAAGCGCGTGAATAACACGGGCGCCGTCTGCGGGATGCTGGCCGGGATCGGCGTGACCCTTGTCTACATCTTCCTGCACAAGGGCTGGTTGTTCATCCCGGGCACCAACAGCTTCGACGACTCCGATCCGTTGCTGTTCGGGATCAAGTCGACGGCCTTCGGTGCGGTCGGTGCGGCAATCAACTTCGCCGTGGCGATCAGCGTCAGCCGCTCAACCAAGGAGACGCCGCAGGAGATCCAGGATCTGGTCGAAAGCATCCGGGTGCCGCGCGGCGCCAGTGGTGCGGTCGCCCACTGATCGTGAAACCAATCGGCGGGCCCGGACACCGGGCCCGCCAAGCCTCCCCTGCCAGGGATCGCCGTCATGGACATGACCTCCGACGCCATTCAGACATTCCTGGTCAAACAGCATCCCTATGACACGCTGCCCCAAGACCGGCTGTCCGAGATCGCCGATACCGTCGAGCGCGTGGACTATGCAGCCCATGACCAGATCTACAGCGCAGGCGAGATGCTGGACGGGCTCTATGTTGTCGCCAGCGGCCATGTCGAGATCCGCGAGGATGGCGGCAGCCTGCTCTCGCGCCTTGGACCCGGCAACTCATTCGGCGAACGCGGCTTGATGCGCGACGGCCGTGCCCTGACGTCGGCCCAGGCGGTCGAACCTGCAACCCTTTATCTGGTGCCCGCCGAGACCTTCCAGACACTGCTGGAGGAACCCGGATTCCGCCGCTTCTATCGCCGCAGCCGCCCCGCCGAGGC
>JBCDKL010000011.1:0-24669 GCA_038746695.1 Pseudomonadota bacterium
TCGCAGGAAGAGATCCCGCAGGACAAGTCGGCCGAGCACCTTACCGAGCATTACACGGCCCAGCGCCCCCCCCGCCCCCCCCCCCCCCCCGGGGGGGGCGGGGCCCGGGGGGGGGGGGGGGGGGGGGGGGGTGGCCTTCGTCGTGCTGCGCGAGGGCGGTCTGGTGACGAAGCTCCCTGCATGGGCGGATTTTGGGTTGATCCCGCTGATGAATCTGGCGCTCGCCTTCTTCGTGGCCGGCCTGGTGGTTGCCTTGATCGGAGAGGACCCGTTCCGCGCGCTCTCGGTAATGGTGGCCGGAGCCTTCGTCTATGACGGCGGCCTCGGATACACGCTCTACTATACCACCAATTTCATCTTCACCGGGCTGGCGGTTGCAGTCGCTTTCCAGGCGCAGCTTTTCAATATCGGGGGAGAGGGGCAGGCCTATCTGGGTGGGCTGGGCGCCATTCTGGTCTGCCTAGCGCTGGATGCGGTCCTGCCGGGCCTGCTGCTGATCCCGCTCGCCATTGCCGGAGCGGCTCTGCTGGGCGCAGCTTGGGCGGCGATCCCCGGCTATCTTCAGGCCTGGCGGGGCAGCCATGTGGTGATCACGACGATCATGTTCAACTTCATCGCCGCCGGGCTGATGGTTAGCCTGCTGGCCGGGCCGTTGCAGCGGGTGGGTCAAAGCTCGCCCCAAACCCGCGAGATCGGTGAGTCCGCACAACTGCCCTTCCTGCATGACATTTGGCGGGGACTGGGATTCGAGGCGACGACCACGCCGCTCAACCTCTCTTTTCCTCTGGCGCTGCTCGCCTGTCTCGGCGTCTGGCTCATGATCTGGCGAACACGCTGGGGCTATGCTCTGCGCGCTCTGGGTGCATCGGAGCCCGCAGCCGAATATGCCGGCATTCCGGTCCGCCGGATGATCCTGGTCGCCATGCTGATCTCCGGTGCCCTGGCTGGCTGTATGGCCGTCAACGAAATCCTGGGCGCGCAGCATAAGATGGTGCTGAATTTCACCGCGGGCTACGGGTTCACCGGCATCGCGGTGGCGTTGATGGGGCGGACCCATCCGGTTGGGATCATCTTGGCGAGCCTCCTTTTCGGTGCGCTCTATCAGGGCGGGTCCGAGCTCGACTTCGAATTCCGCACAATCACGCGCGAGATGGTGCTGATGATCCAAGGGCTGATCATCCTGTTTTCCGGCGCCTTGGCACTGATGTTCGTGCCCTGGCTGTCGCGGAGACTGGCGCGATGACACTGATCGAGGTGCTCCAGGTGCTCGACGCTACGCTGCGCCTCTCGGCACCCCTTATCCTTTGTGCCATGGCCGGATTGATCTCCGAACGGGCAGGCGTGATCGATATCGGGCTTGAGGGAAAGATGCTGGCCGCGGCCTTCACGGCCGCCGCGGTGGCGAGCCTCAGCGGAGCGCCTGTTTTAGGTCTCGTCGCGGCAATGGGGATCGGGCTGGTTCTGGCGCTGGTCCATGGATTTGCCTGCATCACCCATCGCGGCGAACAGATCATTTCGGGCGTCGCCATCAACATCCTCGCCTCGGGTCTGACGGTCGTCGTGGGGATCGCAATCTTCGCCCAAGGCGGACAGACTCCGATCCTGGGCCGAGAGGAGCGGTTCGGCCCAATCGCCCTGCCGTTATCGGAAACTCTGTCTGGCGTGCCGGTTCTGGGGCCGGTCTATTCCGAGTTGATCTCGGGCCATACCCTTCCGGTCTATCTCGCACTCCTGTCGGTGCCACTGATCTGGTGGATGCTGAGCAGGACGACCTTCGGCTTGCGTCTCCGTGCGGTGGGAGAAATGCCGGAGGCGGTGGACTCGGCCGGGGTTTCAGTTGTGTGGCTGCGATACCGCGCGGTTCTGATCGCGGGACTACTCTGTGGGATTGCCGGTGCCTATCTGTCAACCGCCCATGGCGCAGGGTTCGTGCGTGAGATGTCGGCTGGCAAGGGCTTTATTGCGCTCGCCGCCATGATCTTCGGCAAATGGCGGCCCTGGCCGGTGTTGTTCGCCTGTTTGCTTTTCGGCTTTCTCGATGCTGCGGCGGCCAGGATGCAAGGCGTGGAGCTTCCACTGATCGGCGAGGCCCCAATCGCCCTGATCCAGACCTTGCCCTACATCTCGACGGTCCTTTTGCTGGCTGGGTTCTTCGGGCGGGCCATCCCTCCGCGTGCATTGGGCACGCCTTATGTGAAGGAGCGGTGATGGACGAGTTGATCGCCCAGGCCATCGCGATCCGGGCGCGTGCCTACGCCCCCTATTCCCGTTTTGCCGTGGGCGCGGCACTGCGCGACGAGCTTGGCCGGGTGCATCTGGGGGTGAACGTTGAGAATGCCGCCTATCCCCAAAGCCAATGTGCCGAGGCAAGTGCCATCGGTGCCATGATCACAGCCGGTGGGCGTCAGATCACCGCAATTGCTATTGCCGGGCCGGGGCCCGAGACCTGCACTCCGTGTGGCGGCTGCCGTCAGCGGCTGCGCGAGTTTGCTGCCCCAGATCTGCCAATCGTCATTGCCGATCCTTCGGGCGAGGTGGCCCGCTTCACCCTGGCTGAACTGCTCCCAGCTTCATTCGGGCCGGAGATGCTGGGCTGACGCAACGCCTTCGCGGCTGCGCTATTGTCCCGGCGCACAGCGCCAGGCTGATCCAGTATCACGCTTTTGCCAGCTTGGCGTTTCTGGTTAATATGGGGTCGCAAAGCCCGGGGAGCGGGCGATGCAGACGACCCTTGCATGCCTCAGGGCATGGGATGAAAGGGACCGGGGTATGGGCGATCTCGATGCTTGGCTCGCAGATCATGGGCTCGAGGCTCTGAGCGAGCGCTTCGCTGCGCAAGATGTCGTGCTCGACATGCTGGTCGATCTGACCAACGACGATCTGCGCGAGCTTGGCCTGACCATCGGCGAGCGCAAACGTCTGCAGCGCGCAATCCGCGACCTCTGCCAGCCTGGAACCCCTGTCCCGCGCGCGTCCGATATGGGTGTGGCGGAGGCTGAGAAACGCACCATCACTATCCTGTTTTGCGATCTGGTCGGCTCGACCAGGATCAGCCAATCGCTGGATCCCGAGGCAATGTTCGAGCTTCTCGGCCTCTACCAGCGCAACGCGGCCGAGGTGATCGCACAATTCGGCGGGCATGTGGCGCAATTCCTGGGCGATGGGGTCTTCGTCTATTTCGGTTATCCAACGGCGCATGAGGATGACGGGCGCCGGGCGATCCTCGCGGCTTTCGAGCTTATCCGAACCACGAATGCGCTGGAAACCGGGCTCGGCCGCCCGCTCGATGTGCGGATCGGGATCGAGACCGGTCCGGTGGTGATCGGCGATCTGCGCATGTCGCGCGAGGGCGATATCGACGCGGTGGCGGGCGAGACCCCGAACCGCGCGGCGAAACTCCAGTCCCTGGCCAAGGTCAACGAGATCGTTATAGGCGATACGCTGCGCAGCCTTTTGGGTGAGTTTGTCACCTGTGAAGATATGGGCAAACGCGAGGTCGGCTCGGGCCTGCCGCCACAGCAAAGCTGGCAGGTAACGGGTTTCTCGGAACGCAAGGGCAAGCTTGGCCTCAACAGCCACGGGGTCAGCGCACCGCTGATTGGCCGCGCGGTCGAGAAGGTTAAGATCGAGAAAGCCTGGTCCAGGGCCGAGGCAGGTCAGGGCGGAGTGGTTTTGATATCGGGCGAGCCTGGGATCGGCAAATCCCGCCTTGTCCGCCATCTCATCGAACATGTGCCCAGACCCTGCCGCCGTGGGCTGACCTTTTTCTGCTCGTCTTATCAGCAGGGCACGGCCTTCCACCCGATCACCGATCAGCTCCGCCGCATCGCGGGGATCACCTATCGCGATGGGTCGGAGGACCGCAAGGAGAAGGCGAGGGATCTTCTGACCCTCGCCAAGGGTCGGGGCCTGCCGGAACGATTGGTCCCGCTCTATGAGGCGCTGATCATCGGCGAGAATGCCGAGACCCGCGAGATGAGCCCGGCCGAGCGCAAATCTCGAACCATTGCCACCCTGCATTCGCTGGTGGTCGGTCGGGCCAAGGAACGCCCGGTGGTGATGGTCTGCGAGGATCTGCAATGGTGCGATCCCTCGACCCTTGAGACACTGGATTACCTGATCCGCAACACGGTGGATCTGCCGGTACTCTATGTCTTCAGCTACCGCTCGGATTACGCGTGCAAATGGGAAGCTTTGGAGCATGCCGAGACGATCCAGCTCGAGCGTTTCTCGCATAACGAGACGGTGGATCTGATCCGCGGTGTCGCCTCGGGCAAACGCTTGCCGGAGGAGTTGGAGGCGGATCTGTTGGACAAGACCGACGGTATCCCGCTTTTCATCGAGGAGGTGACCAGAAATCTGCTTGCCTCGGGCTCGCTGATCGAGACTGAGGACGGGTTCGAGCTGACCAATCGCGATGTCGAGATCGATATTCCCGCCACTTTGAACGAAGCGCTGATGACCCGGATCGACCGGATGAACGATGTGCGCGAGATCACTCTTTGGGCCTCGGCTCTGGGCAGGCGTTTTAGCGTGGTGCAGCTCGAAGCCGTGGCGCCGTTCTCTCGCGAGGAGCTGTTCCGGGCGCTCGGCCAATTGACAACCAGCGATCTGGTCACCAAACGCGGTGGTCCGCGGCATGAGACCTATGAGTTCCGACATGCTCTGGTGCGAGAGGCGGCTTACAATTCGATGCTCGCGTCGAAGAAGCGCCGGATTCACAAGGCGATCGTGGCGGGGTTGAGCAAGCTCGATCCCAGCTTGCCGAAGCGGCAACCTGATCTCTTCTATCACCATCATCTGATGGCCGGGCAGGAACTGGAGGCGGCAGAGGCTGCCACCGCTGCGGGCGATCTGATCGCCAGCCGTTACAAGGGGCCAGAAACGCGGCAGCACTATCAGGCTGCCTATGACATCATCAAGCGACTGCCTCAGAGCGAAGAGAACGACCGACTGACTCTGCGCGCAATCATCAAGCTCGCGACCAGTGCCGCGGGGCGCGATGAGATCGCCGCCGATCTCGCCCTGCTCGATACCGCAGCGATGCTGAGCAAGCGCTATGACAATCTGCCAAGGCAGGTTCAGAGCCTCTATTGGATCGCCCGGTTGCGTTTTGATGCGGGCGACGAGCGCGGGGCCATGGAGGCCGCCGCCGAGGGCCAGCGCCTCGCCGAGCCGACCGGAGATGTGGAGATACGCTCGAGCCCGGAGAACCTGCTCGCCTTCCTCTACTCGCTTCGGGGCCATGCGGCGAAGGGCATCGAACTGACCGAGCGCAATTCCAAGGATCTCGAAACCCTGGGCGACCGGCGCGAATCGACGGTGATGGCGGGGATCTATGCCTTTGCGCTGGGCTCGGGCGGGTTCTTCGAGCGGGCCGATGCGGCGGCAACCCGCTCGGTGACCATGGCCGAGGATCTCGGTCATGCCCAGGCGCTCTCGGTTGCGACCTTCGCCAAGGCGACTGTGCTGGGCTGGGCCGGAAGGCGGGCGGAAGCGCGGACCTGGGTCGAGCGGGCGATTGCCGCGGCTGAGGCGGCGGACAATCCGTTCCAGCGTCTTGTCACCCATGGCTGGGCTGGCGAGGCGCTGATCCATATGGCCGAAGATATGGGCGAGCCCGCTCTGATTGGCGAAGCACGCCAGCATCTGAAGGCCGCGCTGAAGCTGGCTGGGCGCATGCGCTCGGATTTTCACATCTCGGCGTTCCAGGCCAATCAGGCCAAGATGCTGCTGATGTCGGGCGATCGCGCCGCGGCAGGCGAGGCCCTGAGACGTGCTATGGACCAGGCGTTGCGACTGGAACAGGAATGGGGTCTTTCGATTGCTCAGCGTGTGGCAGCGGAGCTAGAGCTTGCGGAGAACGGTTCGGTCGCGGCCTCGGTGATCGCTGATCTCGAGGATGCCATCTGCTTTCAGCGCACGGGAGGTCTGCGCCCTGATCTGATGCGCTCGCTCAGGGTGCTGGCCCGCTGCCAGGCACGGCATGGCGATCCGGCGGAGAAGACGACTCTGTCCGAGGCCGAAACGATCCGCACCGAGCTCGGCCTCGCGCCGCCGGTCTTAGCCGCAATATAGAGTGTTCAACGATCTGTCTGCGCTCTGGGCGTTCGCCCTTCGGCAGCGCAGGGACATCAACACAGAGACGTTCATTGGTGTGTAGACCCTGCTTGTCGGGTCAGTCTTTCTCGAAACAGGCAAAGAAGAAGGCCCGGTTGCCCGGGCCTTTTGGTTATTCAGATGTCGCGTCGGATCAGACGAACCACCAGCGTTCCGAGATCCGGCTGCCATCAAGCAGCCACATATTTCCGACCGTCTCGGGATGGCCCAGCTTGGTGGAAGCGGCGTCGACATAGTTGGCATACATCGGGACCACGGTCGCGCCGTCCTCCGAACAGATCTGCTGCATCTCGCGATACATCTCGCCCCGTTTCGCGGTGTCGAGCTCGGCGCGGGCTTCGAGGAGAAGGCTCTGGAAGCGGGCGTTCTCCCAGTAATTGTCGTTCCAGGGCACGCCCGACTCGTAGGCGGTGGAGAACATCCAATCCTCGGTGGCCCGGCCCGACCAGTAGCAGGCGCAGAACGGCTTTTTCTGCCAGACATTGGACCAGTAGCCGTCATTCGGCTCGCGCACCACATTCACATTGATGCCCGAGGCGGCCGCGCTTGCCTGGAACAGGACCGAGGCATCAACTGCGCCCGGGAAGGCGGTATCCGCTGCCGATAGATCGATATTCAGCGTGTCGTATCCTGCTTTCTTGAGGTGGAATTTCGCCTTGTCGGGATCGTAGTCGTTCGTCGGCAGATCGCCGGCGTAATACTGGTTCGCCGGTCCGATCGGGTGGTCGTTGGCCACGGCGCCATGTCCGAGCAGGATCTTGTCGACCAGTTCCTGCCGGTTGAAGGCGTGTTTGATCGCCTTCCGAACATCGGGATTGCTGAACGGCTCCTGATTGGCGTGCATTGGGAAGGTGTAATGCTGGTTCCCAGTCACCTCGACGATTTCCACATTCGGATTGCGCTCGAGCAGGTTCTTGGTCTTGGTATCGACCTTGTTGATCGCATCGACCTGGTTGGTCATAATAGCGTTCATTCGGGCCGAGGTATCCGAGATCGCGATTACCTCGACCGAGTCGAAGAACCCTGCCTCATCGCCCTTGTAGTGATCGGCATAGCGGCTGGCCACGGCGCGCACGCCCGGCTCGAACCCTTCGTTCTTGTAGAGGCCGGTGCCGATCCCTTTGGCGATCGATTCCTCGATCATGCCCGCGGGATGAATGAGAATGTGGTAGTCAGAGAGCAGGAAGGGGAAGTCGGCATTGCCGGCGGCCAGGATGAATTGGATCTGGTGGCTGCCAAGCTTCTTCATCTCGGTGATCGCCGAGATGATCGGTTTGGCCGGGGATTTCGAGTTCTCGCCAACATGCAGCGCGAAGGTCTCGATCACGTCGTCGGCGCCGAAATCCTTGCCATTGTGGAAGGTCACGCCCTGGCGCAGGTTGAAGGTCCAGGTCTTGGCATCAGAGGTGGCTTCCCAGCTTTCGGCGAGCTCGCCTTTCAGGCTGCCATCGGCGGCGATCTCGGTCATGCAGTCGAAAACGCAGCCATGGGCCATATTGATCATAAAGCTGTCGGAGTGGGTACGGCCGTCCCAACTGTCGGATGTGCTGGCGCCCGAAAGGCCGAGGCGGAGCGTGCCGCCCTTCTTCGGTGCCGCATGAAGCGGTGCGCCACTGAGCGAAACCAGCGCTGTCGCACCGGTCGCCTGCATCATATGGCGGCGATTGAGGGTGAGGGTCATCGGTTATCTCCCTGTTGATCCCGAGTGAACACTTTCAAAGGCTTTGGGCGCGCTGATCACGCGTCCCTTGGTTATTGTCCGTTACGATACGGGGTTTCTGCTGCCCTGCAACAGGCCAGATCTCACGCAGACGTGAGTCCAGCGCCTGTTCTTTTTCCTCGCGCCGGGGGCCGCCGATTAATAGACGTTTTGGATAAAGACATCGGCATCCATTATTTCCTCGGCGGTCGGCCGTTGCGTATTCTGATTTTGAAAAATGGAAAAATCCAAATACCACCAACTTGGAGATGTCCGATGCCCAGCGTTCCCACAGTAGCAGAGATCAAATCTAAAGGTTTCGACAAAGCCTATTGGCAGAAGTACCGCGACAGCAGACTCAGCAAAATGGGCATCGGTAAATGCATTATCGCTGTTCGTAAAGTCGCTGGGAAGGATGGTCTGGTTCTGCCGAAGTTTGTTCTGAATGGGCAGGATCTGGTCAAGGTTCTTGCCATTTATAGCAATCTATACAATGCGCTTAAAGGCGCGAAGGACAAAGCAGTCAAGCTCAAGAAAAGTGATTCCGAGAAATTCTGCCTTAACTTCATGCAAGCGGTGAAAGATCGTCAGGAAGATGCGCGTGAGATTTGTTATCAGGCGCAGAACAGCGCCGTCGACGCGCAGAAAAATGAAGAGATAAAGCAGGCAAATGAGCTGAAGAAGACGATGGTGCAGCACCTGAATACGCTTAAGGACACGCTGAAAGAGGCAGTGAATACGCAGAAGGTGTCAGCTGCCAACCTTAAGATCGTCAATGATCTGATGAAAAAGAACCCGCCCACGCCGCAAGAGATCGCGATGGCGCGTAAGGGCGTGATAAACCTGAACGCATGCGGCAAGCAATGGGCCGAGATCGGAAAGAACGCCGCGAAATTCGCGCCGACCTGGAACCTCAAAAAATTTCCTGAGCACAGCAAACAAATTCTCGCGAACGTGGCGAAGACGCTCGACACGACCCATGGCGCCATCTTGAAGATGCTGCAGGGTAAGATCTCGGCCGATGTGATAGCCAAAGCCGCCGAGAATGTTTGCAAAGCTGAGGCGAGAATGTACGCAGCGGCTGTCAAAGGTCAGGGCGAGAAGGCCAGTAAGATGCTGATCGCTATGAAGAAGCTAGATGACGGCATCGAAGATTCGATGGCCAGTTTGCGGGCTTCTGCTGCGGATAAAAAGTCGAACCCACAGTTCACCTACGCTAATGCTGAAACCATGATGACTAATTTAGACGTGGGCCTGAAAAAACTGGCCGAGCGGGCGAATGAGCTTAAGCAGATGAAGATGGACGAAGAGTCGAAGAAGTGGCCCAAGGACGCTACGAAGTATTTCACGCCCGAAACCAAGCTGCACATCAAGTCGATCACTGCGGCGAAAATGACCCTGCCGAACACCAAGAAAAACTATGTGAGCGCCAAGGCCGAGACGCAAAAGATCCTCAAGGTCGTGGCAAGGCAGATGGAGGGGGCGTAACCCCCTCCCGCGCGGCCTCTAAATCTTGGCAGAGGCCGCGTCGCCGATATTCTCGACACCGCGTTCGGCGAGGAGTTTGTCCAGCCAATCCGGATCCATTTCTGGCACCGAGGAGAGCAGGAGATCGGTATAGGCATGGTGCGGAGGGGTGAACATCTCCTCCTTCGGCCCGGCTTCGACCACCTTGCCCTCCTTCATCACCACCACCTCATCGGCAATGGCTCGCACGGTGGCAAGGTCATGGGTGATGAACATATACGCTAGGTCCAACTCATCCTGGAGCCGGGCGAGAAGTTTCAGGATCCCCTCGGCCACGAGCTGATCGAGAGCCGACGTTACCTCGTCGCAGATGATGAATTCCGGCTCGGCGGCCAGAGCACGGGCGATACCGATCCGCTGCTTCTGCCCGCCGGAGAGTTCAGTCGGATAGCGGTTGTAGTATTGCGACGGCTCAAGCTCGATCTGCTCTAGAAGATACTCGACCCGCTTGCGCCTGTCCGAGCCGGTAAGCCCCATATAGAACTCCACCGGCCGCCCGATGATGTCCTTGATGCGTGAGCGCGGGTTCAGCGCGGTATCGGCCATCTGATAGATCATCTGCGCCTGGCGAAGCTGCTCCTTCGAGCGTTTCTTGTAATTGCCAGGCAGCGGTTGGCCGTTATGGAGGATTGCGCCGTCAAGCGGCGGCAGGAGGCCAGTGATGCAGCGCGCCGTTGTGGATTTGCCCGACCCCGACTCGCCCACAACCGCCACGGTGCGGCCGCGATGGATGTCGAAGCTCACATCATGGAGCACCTTGATCGCCCCGCCATAGGCCGCGGTGACGTTTTTGACCGAGATGACCGGCGTCTCTGTCGACCCTGCCAGCGGTTTCTGAGTGCGTTCGAAACTGCGCACCGCCCAGAGGGACTTGGTGTATTCCTTCTGCGGCGAAGCGAGCATTGTGCGTGTATCCGCCTCCTCGACCTCGTCGCCTTTCAACAGCACTTTGATCCGGTCGGCCATCTGCGCCACCACGGCGAGGTCATGGGTGATATAGATCGCTGCGGTGTTGAACTGCTCCACAATGTCCCGGATCGCGGCCAAGACCTCGATCTGGGTGGTCACGTCCAAGGCGGTGGTCGGCTCGTCAAAGATGATCAAGTCGGGCCGACAGGACATCGCCATCGCAGTCATCGCCCGCTGGAGCTGCCCGCCTGAGACCTGGTGCGGATAGCGAAAGCCGATCTCGTCCGGATTGGGCAGGCGCAGGCGGCGGTAGAGCTCGATCCCGTCCTCCTGGCTGTCGCTCTTCGAGGAGACGCCGTGGATGGTCGGCGCTTCGGTATGCTGGTCGATGATCTTATGCGCCGGGTTGAAGCTGGCCGCCGCTGATTGGGCGACATAGGCGATGCGCTTGCCGAGCAGCTTGCGCTTGGTATCGGTCGAAGCTTTCACCAGATCGATCCCGTCGAACTCGACCGTACCGGCCGAGATCCGGCAGCCATCGCGGGTGAAGCCCATCGAGGCGAGCCCGATGGTCGACTTCCCGGCCCCGGATTCGCCGATTAGGCCCAGAACCTCGCCCTTGTGGAGGTCGAGATCGACACCATGGACGATCTCGTTCCACGTCTCGTCCGCCCGGCCCTCGATCCTCAGATCGCGGATCTTGACCAGCAGTTCCTTGGCATCCTCGCTCATCGCTTACTCCTTCAGCCCGCTGGTCCGGTGCAGCATCCAGTCGACCACGAAGTTCACCGCGACCGTCAGCAGCGCAATCGCCCCCGCAGCCATCAGCGGCAGCGAGGCGCTGAGCAGATCCCATTGCGCGAAGCTGATGAACTGACGCAGCTCGGACACCATCGAGCCCCAATCCGCCAGTGGCGGCTGGATGCCCAGGCCCAGGAAGGAAAGTGCAGCGATCAGCAGGAAGACAAAGCAGAACCGAAGGCCGAATTCGGCCAGCAGCGGCGCCGTGGCGTTGGGCAGGATTTCCTTGAAGATCAGATAGGGCAGTGTCTCGCCGCGCAGTTTCGCTGCCTCGATATAATCCATCACCACGATATTGAGCCCGACCGCGCGGGCCAGGCGGAAGACCCGCGTCGAGTCCAAGACCGCGATGATCAGGATCATGAAGATGGTCAGCGAGATCCCCAGGCTCGACGCCCAGGCCGAAGCGATGGTCATCAGCAGCAGCGCGAAGATCAGCTGCGGGATTGCCATCAGCACGTCATTGGTGCGCGACATGAGCTGATCGACCCAACCGCCCAGTGTCGCCGCCAGGAAACCCGCCGTGGCGCCTAGGAAGAAGGCGAGACAAGTGGTCACGAAAGCGATGCCCACCGTGTTCCGCGCACCGTAGATCAACCGGGTCAACAGATCCCGCCCGATCTGATCGGTGCCGAGAATATGCGCCGGATCGCCGCCGACCGACGGATCTCCGCCTGGAGGTACATTGATCGCGGCAAAAACCTCAGCCTCGCCGTAAGGGGCCAGGACTGGGGCGAAAACCGCCGCGATCACATAGATCAAGATGACTAAGAGACCGAACGCTGCGGTCAGCGGCGCCTGGCGCATTGGTTTGGCCACAGCTTCGACAGCGAAGCGGCGCAGGATAAACCGGAAAAGCCAAGCCGCGAGGCCGCAGCAGGCGAGCACCAGAGCCAAATAGAGAAGCGGTGTGATCCAGCCCATCAGTCCGGCGAGGCCCTCTCCGGCCGCGGTTTTCAGGCCCTGGATCACGGTGTGCCCGGCATAGCCAGCGCCGCCACCGGAAAAGGCACCCACGGCGCCTCCACCCAGGATCGCCGCCAGTGAGATCAGGAGGCCCTGGACCCAGCCGCCGCCGGGGCCGTCCTCCTCCGCATAGGCCATGTTCTCGCTCGAGGTGGTCATGGCTTCCTCCCTATTTCGGATGCCGCAAACGCGGGTTAGTCAGGATCGACAAAACATCCGCTGTTAGGTTCAACAAGATATACGCGGCCGCGAAAATCAGGCAGCACGCCTGCACCACTGGGATGTCGCGGATTTTCACAGAGTCGACGAAGAGTTGGCCGACGCCCGGATAGACGAACACCACCTCGACCACGACGACCCCGGTGATCAGATAGGCGAGGTTCAGAGCGATCACGTTGATGATCGGTGCCAACGCATTGGGCAGCGCATGGACCGCGATGATTCTTGCGGCACTTACCCCTTTCAACCGCGCCATTTCGATATAGGGCGAGGCCAGAAGGTTGATGATCGCCGCCCGGGTCATCCGCATCATATGCGCCGTGACCACCAGGGTCAGGGTCAGCGCCGGTAACATGGTCACGTTCACCCGCTCCCAAAACGCCATACCGTCATAGACATTCGAGAGGCTGGGGAAGATCGGATACATCACCGCCAGGAACAGCATCAGGATGTAAGCGATGAAGAATTCCGGGCTGGATATCGAGGTCAGCGTGGTCACATTGGCCGCGCGGTCAAAGATCGAGTTGCGGAACAGGGCGGCAAGCATGCCGATGAGCAGCGAGAGCGGCACTGCGATCGCCGCAGCGACCAGCGCCAGGAACAAGGTGTTGGCAAACCGGTCGAAAAGTTGCTCGGCCACCGGTCTTTTATTGCCGAATGAGGTGCCGAACTCGCCTTGAAGGGCCGCGCCCAGCCAATCGAAGTATCGAACATAGGCCGGTTGATCGAGGCCGAGTTCGGCCCGTATCGCCGCCACCGCCTCGGGCGTTGCCCCTTGTCCCAGGATCTCCTGTGCGAAATCGCCCGGCAGGGCTTCGACAGCGGCAAAAATGACAAGGCTCACCACGACCATCGTGATGAGCCCCAGCCCCAGCCGCCTGAGTATTAAGAAAATCACATCTAGTTTCACGAGCCGCCCCTCGTATCGCATCCGCACAGCGCCCAGACCCCTGAGTCGGCGGACCATTCCTCGCTACCCTGCGACGCAAGATCGCGCAGGGGCAAGGAGATTATTCGAATTTACGACAATTTGCGTCGCTTGTGCCGGGGGTTTGCGCGTTGCTTAGGCTGCCATCCGGTCGATCAGGCGCCGCAAAAATGCCTCCCCCTGCTGGAATTGGTCGACGCTGAGGAACTCGTCAGGTTGGTGGGCCTGTTCGATATTGCCAGGCCCGCAGATGCAGGTCGAGAACCCTTCCTCCTGGAACTGCCCAGCCTCGGTGCCATAGCTGACAACATGCTGGCCATTATCGCCGGTCAGGCTGCGGCAGAGCGCTTCGGCGCGGGCCTCCTCGCCCATTTCTTTCAAACAGGCGGGGGTCACGTTACGCTCGGTGACGTCGATCCTGGCGTCCGGGTGGATCGCTTGCATCTCGGCTTCCACCTCTTGGGCATAGGCGTGATAGCGCTCGATCCACTCCCCCTCGGTCTCGCCCGGCACAACCCTTATATCGGTCGAGAAGCGGCAGTATTTCGCGGTGATGTTGCTGGCGGTGCCGCCCGAGATCATCCCGGCGTGGAGTGTGGTGAAGGGCGGCTCATAGGCATTGGCCGGATGATCGGCAGGGCGAGAGGCTGAGGCCTCGGCCTGCTCGATCTGCCGCTGGCGCAGCCATTCGATCAGGCGTGCGGCGTTCATCACCGCCGAGACCCCGGTGTGGCAAAGGCTGGAATGCACCTCGAAACCGTGAAGCTCGGTCAGAAACCCGATCTGCCCTTTGTGGCCAGTGACCACCTCCATCATCGACGGCTCACCCACGATGCAGGCCGACGCGGGCGGGATCTCGCGTGCCATGCGCCGGATCATATGCGGAGCGCCGAGACAGCCGACCTCCTCGTCATAGCTGAGCGCGATTTGGATTGGGCGGCGCATTCCGGCCTGCAGCATCTCGGGCACCAGTGCCAGGGCGAGCGCCTGGAAACCCTTCATATCGCATGTGCCGCGGCCATAGAGACGGCCTTCACGTTCCGTCACGGTCCAGGGATCGGTCGACCAGGCTTGGCCCTCGACCGGCACCACATCGGTATGGCCGGAAAGGATCACGCCGCCCTCTTCGGCTGGGCCGATCACCGCGTGGAGATTGGCCTTCTGGCCCGTTTCGTCCGGGGTCAGATGGCTCTCGATCCCATGGCTCGCCAGATAGTCACGGACGAAATGGATCAGCTCCAGATTTGATGCGGAGGAGACGGTGCGGAACCCGACCAGCCGGTCCAGCATCTCGCGCGGTTGGATCTCTTGGGTCATGGCGGCTCCTTCTGCTTTGGCCAAAGGTGGCAATCGGCGGGCGCGGGTCAAGCGCCGCGGGGCGCTGGGCCAATATCTGATGCACCAGGCCGGAATTTCATGCCATAGGGGGGCATGTATCTCTCGAACCCATATCGCGGTGCTGGAATGCCCTGTGGGGCCGGGGCCGGCGAGCAACGCGCCGTTGCGGACCCAATGGCTGCCGAGGCGCTCTACGCCCGTTGCCCCCGTGCGGGTGAGACGCCACTGGTCGCCGCTGCGGCGCTGGCAGAGAGGTTCGGCATCGGTGCACTGCATGTGAAGGACGAGCGAGGGCGCATGGGGCTCGGTTCCTTTAAGGCGCTGGGGGCGGCTCATGCCATCGCTCGGGCGGCAGAGGAGGGGCCGCTGGATGGCGTGACCTTCGTCACCGCCTCGGCCGGCAATCACGGTATCTCGGTCGCGGCGGGGGCTGCGGCCTTCGCCGCGCGATCGGTTATCTACTTGAGCGAGACCGTGCCTGAGGCCTTTGCCGGGCGTCTGACTGCGCTGGGTGCCGAGGTCAGGCGCGAAGGTGCGATCTATGAGGATAGCATGGCCGCCGCGGCCCAGGCCGCCGAGGATCACGGCTGGGAGCTTCTGTCGGACAGCACTTGGCCCGGCTATACGGCCCCGGCGCGTGCAGTGATGGAGGGCTATTTGATCATGGGCGCCGAGGCCCGTCGTCAAATCCCAGCCCCGCCCTCGCATATTTTCCTTCAGGCAGGCGTGGGCGGGATGGCCGCTGCCATGGCCGGTTTCGCCCGGCATGCCTGGGGCGAGGCCCCGCGGATCATAGTGGTCGAACCCTCCGAAGCGCCGTGTCTCGTCGAGTCGATCCGGGCTGGAGGGCCGGTGGCGGTCGAAGGAGCCGTCTCGACCATGGGGCGGCTCGATTGCAAGGAACCCTCGATCCTCGCTCTGGCCGAGCTTGCCCGCGCGGCGGACGCGTTCATGACCGTCACCGACGGGCAAGCCGCCGAGACGGTGGACCTGCTCGATACCCAAGGCTTCGCCAGCACGCCCTCGGGGGCTGGAGGGCTGGCCGGTCTGATGCATCTGACGAGAGAGGAGCGCGATGAGATCGGTCTTGGGGCCGGATCGCGAGTGCTGTGCTTTCTCAGCGAAGGCCCCGAGTAACGGGCCATGGCCTTCCACTTCGACAGCGCCGCTCTGGGCGGATTGGCGGAAGTGGCGACAGGGTGGAGCCTGACCGGAGCCGAGCTGGCCGCAAAGGTTGAGACCCGAACTGCGGCTCTGGCCGCGCAGGGTATAGGAACGGGCAGCCGAGTCCTGCTCGCGCGCCGGGCCTCGATTGCCTTCGTGACCGATCTTTTGGCGGTCTGGCGCCTCGGTGGTCTGGCTGCTCCGGTCACGCCCTCGCAAACGGCTCCGGAGCATGCAGAGCTTCTCGCCCGGTTCGCCCCAAATCTGGTGATCGGTGAGGAGGACGAGATCCGAATAGACGGCCGCCCGGCCGCACCGGGCGATGCGCTGGTCCTTTTCACCTCCGGCACCACAGGCACGCCCAAGGGGGTGGTCTTGACGGCAAATGCCCTCTCCGCCCGGTTGGCCGCCAATAATGCGCATATCCCGGCGGAGCAGCGGCAGAGCGCGCTTTGCCTCCTCCCCGCATCTTTCGGCCATGGGCTGATCGGGGGCATCCTTACCCCGCTTCTCGGCGGTGGCACGGTCCATCTCTGGCCGAGCCCGAGCCTGCCGGAACTGCCGCGCTTGCCTGGCGTCATCGCCGAGCGCGAGATCGGTTTTCTCACCTCGGTCCCCACCTTCTGGCATCTTGTCCGGCGGCTGGATCTGCCGCGCCCACCACCGCTGGTCCGGGTGCATATCGGCTCCGCTCCGCTCGATCCCGGCCTCGCGGATTGGGTTCGAGCCTGGGCGGGCACCGGCGAGATCTGGGACATGTATGGTCTGACAGAAACCGCCAACTGGGCGGCTGGAGGGCGCATTGGCGATGGCTATACCCCCTGGCAGGGCAAAGCCGCTGTCCTCAGCGAGAGCGGTGTCGCCGATCACGGTGAAGGCGAAGTCCTTGTCCAAACCGAAGCTGCGATGCGGGGCTATCTCGATGACCCCGCCGCCACCGAAGCCGCGTTTCACGCTGGCTGGATCCGCACCGGCGATCTGGGCCGCGTCGAGCATGGCCGCATCACATTGACCGGTCGGATCAAGACCCAAGTCAACCGGGGCGGCCTAAAGATCAGCCCTGAAGCGGTGGAACGCGTCGCCCTCGCTTGCCCGGGTGTTAGTGCCGCCCTCGCCTTCGGCTATCCCGATCCGGTCGCGGGCGAGGGTCTTGCCATCGCCTTGACGGGCCCATCCGAGGGGCTTATCGACGCGGCAAGATCCTGGATGCGGGCGCGATTGATGGCCGAGCACTTCCCCGACCGCTGGTTCCACCTAGAAGCATTGCCGCTGACCGACCGGGGCAAGCCCGACCGTGAAGCCGCCCGGCGATTGACCCTCGGGCTCTGACGATGCGGATCAAGAACTCCCCCCATATCCTGGCCCTGCGTTATACCCCGCGCGACTTCTGCCATTTGGCGACCGACCGTTTCGTGTTGCTGACCAAGACACCCGAAGAGATCACTCCCGCCTATCTCGCCTGGTTCAACGACCCAGACGTGCGCGCCCATCTGGCCCTCGCCGGGGGCGATTACGATGTCGAGAAGCTCCGCATGTTCACCAAGGGACACAACACCGAAACCAGCTTTCTGTTCTGGATCGCCACGCAGGAGGATCGTGACACTCCGATCGGCTTCTCGCAGCTTTTCATGACCAGGCTGCACAATCTGGCGCAGACCTCGATCTGCCTCGGCGACAAGTCCTGGTGGGGCAAGGGGGTGATTGGCGAGGCACGCTCGGCCGTTCTGGACTTCGCCTTCCGCAAACTGGCGGTCGACAAGGTTTTCGGCCATTGCCAGAAGCCGAATGCGGCCGCTCTCTTCAATTATCAGGCTGAAAAATGGGAGTTTGAGGCGATCCTCAAGCGTCATCACAAAGTGGGCGAGGAGCGGGTCGATCTGATCCAATACGCGATGTTCCGCGAGGAATGGATGCGCCGCATCGATGCCTGGGTGGCCGAGCAGGAAGACGATATGAGCCAGGGGGACCCGGCATGAGCGCCAACCCTGCGCAAACGGGCGATGCCGCCAGCCGCGCCCGCGCGATCCTGGCTGAAGCGGTGTCCCGTCCGGTGGGTGAGATCCCCGACGATGCCGCCATCGGCATGCTGGAGGGCTGGGACAGTCTCGCGCATATCCGCCTCATCGCGGGGATCGAGGCTGCGCTGGACCGCCCGCTGACCACCGAGGAGGTGATCGGGGTCCACGCGCTTGACAAGATCGCAGCCCTGCTGCCGGGCTGAGCGATGCTCGACCGCCTGCTTGCCCGTGGCTTTCAGCGGCCGCATTCGGCGGCGGCGGATCTCTACTTCACCAACGCGATGAGCGAGGAGCCGGGCTGGCGCCGCCTCTCGTCGACGGTGTTCGAGAGCGATCGGGCCGTCCTGGTCGTCCGCAACCATCTGGGTGTCACATTGCCGCGCGGCAAGGCTTTGATGTATTTGATCGATGACGATCTGGCCGCGGCGGTGCGGGACCCTGGCCTAGGTGCCGGGTATCGCGCGCGGCTGGCGCTGGTCGAACTGCGCATGGCGCGGCGGTTGCGCGCCAGGGCCGAGCAGATTGTGGCCACGTCCGAATTGCTGCAGGCGAAGCTGGCCTCGCAATTGGGGCGTGAGGTCGCTTTGATGGTGCCTTACTGGTCCGAACGCTTCGCAACGCTAGATCATTTTGCGCCGGAGGCGGCGCCTCGGATCGGGTTCCTCGGCAGTCTGACCCATCGCGGTGATCTCGCTCTGGTGCTGGAGATCCTCCGCCTGATCCTCGCCTCCCGGCGCGATGTCGAGGTTGTCATGGCGGCCAATCATGCGATCCCCTCCTGGCTGGCGGATCATCCCGGGTTCCGTCCGATCGCAGCGACGGACTGGCCCGGATACCGCCGAGCGCTGGCAGAGCTCGGCTGCCAGATTTGTCTCCATCCTTTGGCGGACACGCCGTTGAACCGTGCCCGCTCCCCCAACAAACTTATCGAGTTCGGGGTGGCGGGGACGGCTGCGCTTTACTCCGAGACCTGGCCGCAGAGCCAGCATGTGACACCTGGGCTCTCGGGCCTCGTTCTTCCCGCCGAGCCCCAAATTTGGGCCGATGCGGTGCTGGACCTACTGGACGACCATGCGCGGGCGAAATTGCTGGCTTCAGGTGGTCAGGAGCTTGCTCAAAGGCTGAACGATCTGGCCCCGCAACGGAGATTTTGGGCCAGCGCGATGGGACTGTCGCAACCCAACTGAAATCTGATCAGTTGGCCGACTGCATGTCAGAGAGCCGGAAAGAACCGCCCCTCGGGAGACTGGGTGAAAAGCTCGCAGCCTTCCTCGGTCACCCCCACGGAATGCTCAAACTGGGCGCTCAAGCTCTTGTCGCGCGTCACCGCCGTCCAGCCATCCGCCAGGGTCTTGGTCTGCGGGCTGCCCAGATTGATCATCGGCTCGATGGTGAAGAACATGCCGGGCTTGAGTTCAGCTCCATCGCCGCGCCGCCCGTAATGCAGCACATTCGGCGCGTCGTGGAATACCCGCCCCAGCCCATGGCCGCAGAAATCGCGGACCACGCCGCAGCGTTCCCCCTCGGCATAGGTCTGGATCGCATGGCCGATATCGCCAAAGCGGTTTCCTGGTTTCACTTCGGCGATGCCGCGCATCAGGCTTTCATGGGTGATCTCGATCAGCCGCTCGGCCTTGCGGCTGGCTTTGCCTGCGATGAACATGCGCGATGTGTCACCATACCAACCATCCACGATCACGGTCACATCGATATTCAGGATATCGCCATTTCGCAGTGTCTTCGCGCCAGGAATGCCGTGACAGACCACATGATTGACCGAGATACAGCTTGCATGTTGAAAGCCGCGATAGCCGATGGTCGCTGATTTCGCCCCTGCATCCTCGACAAATGCTTGGATGCGGCGATCCAATTCCTCGGTCCTGACCCCCGGAACCACATATTCGCCGATCATGTCGAGGCATTCCGCCGCCAGCCGCCCGGCCCTGCGCATGCCCTCGAAATCCGCGGGCGCGAATAGGCGAATGCCTTCGGCGGTGCGGGTCTCGGTCGAGTGTTTCATGGCCACCGGGTTCAGGAACTGCATCTCAATCTTCCTCTATCGGGATTGGCCGATCAAGGCTGATCTCTGCGGTCGAGATCTGGCAGACCCAGGCGATGGCCTCTACTCCTACCGTCCGAGCGTCGAGATAGGCCGCGCGATAGCCGGGATCAAGATCGCCAGCCAGGGCCATGCGGCTGCAATCGGTGCGCTGGATGCAATAAAACATCACTGCCCGCCGACCCTGGGCGACCTGGGCGGCAAGCTCGCGGAGATGTTTCGCGCCGCGCTCTGTGACGCAATCGGGGAACTCGGCCAAGCCCTTCTGGCGCATCAGATGGACGTTCTTAACCTCGACGAAGGTCTCGCCCGCCAGGAAATCCACCCGGCTGTTGGTGCCATAGGGAACCTCGGCACGGATCGGACCGTCGAGGCTTGGGATCCGGCCCGCGCGCAGGGCCTCTCCCACGACCTTGTTGGGCACGGATGTGTCTATACCCGCCAGACCGCCTTCCGTTTCGACCAGTTTCCACGAGAAACGGAGCTTACGCTTCGGGTCGTCATTCGGTTCCAGCCAAACCCGCTGTCCTGGTGTGTTGAGGCTCAGCATCGATCCTGGATTCGCGCAATGGGCGGTGACTTCGGTGCCGCATTCCAACTCGATATCCGCCAGAAAGCGTTTATATCGGCGCAAGAAGCGGCCGGGAACCAAGGGGCGGGAGAACTCCATTCCCGGTCTCTAGGGCCGGGCGGCAGGGGAGGCAAGCGCGATGGAGAGACCGACGGCGGCCATGCTGGTGATCGGGGACGAGATCCTCTCGGGCCGCACCCGAGACGCGAATGCCCACCATCTGGCCCAGGTGATGACCGAGACCGGTGTCGCATTGGTCGAGATCCGGATGATCGCCGATGACCGGGTGGAGATCGTCGCTGCGGTCAATGAACTGCGCGGTCGGGTGGATCATCTTTTCACCTCGGGCGGGATCGGGCCGACCCATGACGACATCACCGCCGAATGCATCGCCGAAGCCTTCGGCGTCGATATCGGGATCCGGGCAGATGCGCGTGCGATCCTCGAGGACGGCTATCGTGCCACCGGGCGGGAGCTGAACGAGGCGCGCCTGCGCATGGCGCGCATTCCCGAGGGTGCCGAGCTGATCCCCAATCCGGTCAGTTGGGCGCCGGGTTTCACGCTTGGAAATGTGCATGTGATGGCCGGGGTGCCGGCGGTCTTCACCGAGATGCTTGCGGGGCTTGCGCCTAAGATCCAGGGTGGGCCGCCGATGCTGAGCCACTCCTTCCGCTGCGCCATTGGCGAGGGCGATCTGGCAGGCCCGCTCGGCGGCGTGGCCGAGGCATTCCCCGATGTCGCGATGGGCTCCTACCCGTATGGCGGAGGTGCGGGGGCTATTCTGGTGCTGCGCTCGGCCGACCGGGGGCGGTTGGTCGAGGCGGCCGAGGCGCTGCGCGAGGCATTGGTGCCGCTCGGCGGGGCAAAGTCGGAAACGCCGCCTGACTGAGCTGCGTTGAAGACAGGGGGGTCGCTCGATAGGTAAGTGCCGTTCCGTCCGATCGAGCTGACGCAGCCTGATGAGCGCGGCCAAGAGCCATCCGAGAGAGAGGAGATCTGCATGAGCCATCTGCAAGGAAAATCCGTCCTGGTCACTGGCGCCAGCCGCGGCATCGGAGAGGCCACGGCGCGTCATTTCGCAGCCGAGGGGGCGGTGGTCACTCTGGCGGCCCGGTCCTTAAGCGCGATCGAGGCCATTGCAGACGAGATCACCGACGCGGGCGGACAGGCCAAAGCGGTTGCCTGCGATGTCGCCGATCCCGCAGCGGTCGCAAGCGCGGTGGAGATCGCCGGGGATGGCAGTCTTGATATCCTCATCAACAATGCCGGTGTGATCGAGCCAATCGCCCGGATCGATCAGAGCGATCCCGCGGCCTGGGGCCAGGTCGTCGATGTGAATCTCAAGGGCGTTTACTACGCGGTGCAAGCAGCTTTGCCGGGGATGATTGCCAAAGGTGCCGGCGTGATCCTCACCATCGGCTCCGGGGCCGCACACGGGCCGTTGGAGGGATGGAGTCATTACTGCGCGACTAAGGCCGCCGTATTGATGCTGAACCGATCGATCGAGAAGGAGTATGGCGGGCTGGGGATCAGGGCGATCAATCTCTCGCCTGGGACGGTGGCCACCGAGATGCAGCGCGAGATCAAAGCCTCTGGCATGAATCCGGTAAGCCAATTGGATTGGGACGCGCATATCCCGCCGGATTGGCCCGCCAAGGCCTTGGCCTGGCTTTCGGGGCCGGAAGGGGAGGAGTTTGCGGGCGAAGAAGTCTCGCTCCGCGATCTGGAGATCCGCCGCCGGGTTGGGCTGATCCCGGGCTAAAATGCGTGCCGCTGGCGCGGCACAAGTCTCTTTTTGGCGATCGGAGAAAACGCCATCGACCTGACGGCCGACAGCGTTTTGGCCGATCGCCTGCGCTTTGCTGGACGGTTGGGCCGATGTTGCAACTTCTGGCGGCAGCTCCCGGAGCCGCGCGATACCATTGCAACTTTCGCCTTCGTTGCCGCTCAGCGTACCGGCCATCTGCGCGTATGCGCGCAGGGGAAGGGCTTGCCCTTCCTGCGCGGGCTTGTCTCGCGCATGGCCGGTCTTTGATCAGGTTCGAGACAGCCGGGCTAATGCGCTTCGGCCCAGGAGGCGCCTTGGCCTGAATCCACGGCCAGCGGGATGTCGAGATGGAGAGCTGGAGCGGCTGCGCCTTCCATAACTTCGCGGACAGTCTCGATCACCTCGGAAGCGGCGCTTTCCTGGCATTCGAACAGCAGTTCGTCATGGACTTGCAGGAGCATGCGCGCGGCCAGCCCTGCATCCTCCAACGCGCCCGGAATCCGGATCATCGCGCGCCGGATCACATCTGCAGCCGTCCCTTGGATCGGCGCGTTGATCGCCGCACGCTCGGCGAATCCGCGGCCTGGGCCTTTCTGCGTGATCCCTGGCGTGTGGATGCGCCGGCCGAACAGGGTCTCGACATAGCCTTTCTCGCGGGCCTGGGCCTTGGTGTCGGTCATATAGCTCTTGATGCCAGGAAACTTCTCGAAATAGGCGTCGATGAAGACCTTCGCGTCGGCCTGCGGGATGCGGAGCTGGTTACCGAGGCCGAAGGCGGAGATGCCGTAAATCACCCCGAAATTGATCGCCTTGGCGCGGCGCCGAACCATCGGGTCCATGCCCTCGACGGGGATCCCGAAGACCTCCGAGGCGGTCATGGCGTGGATGTCCTGGCCCTCGGCGAAGGCCTGTTTCAGCGCGTCGATCCCGGCGATCTGGGCAAGAATCCTGAGCTCGATCTGCGAATAGTCGAGTGAGAGGATCACATTTCCCTCCTCGGGGACGAAGGCCTTGCGGATCGCGCGCCCCTCCTCGGTCCGTACCGGGATGTTCTGCAGGTTCGGGTCGGTCGAAGCCAGGCGTCCGGTCGACGTGGCGGCCAGCGAGAAACTGGTATGCACCCGACCCGTCGCGGCGTTGATATGGGTCGGCAGCGCATCCGTATAGGTGCTTTTCAGCTTCGAAAGCTGGCGCCAGTCAAGCACCTTTGCCGGCAGGTCATGCAGGGCGGCGAGGCTTTCGAGCACATCCGCACCGGTGCCCCAGGCGCCGGTCTTGGTCTTTTTGCCGCCCTCCAGGCCCATCTCATCGAACAGGATTTCGCCCAATTGCTTCGGGGAGCCGAGATTGAACTTGTGTCCGGCCAGTTCATGGATTTCGTCCTCGAATTCCGCCATCTTTTGCGCGAAGCGGTTGGACATGTCGCCCAGCGTTGAGCGGTCCACCTTGATGCCCGTGCGCTCCATATCCGCCAGCACCTGGATCAGAGGGCGCTCGAGGCTGTGATAGACCGTGCTGACCCGTTCGGCGGCCAGACGAGGTCGCAGGCGGTGCCAGAGGCGCAGGGTGATATCGGCATCCTCAGCCGCGTAATGGGCGGCTTTTTCGAGTTCGACCTTGTCGAAGGTGATCTGGGATTTGCCCGAGCCGATAAGCTCCTTGATCGGTTGTGGGCGGTGGCCGAGATGACGCTCGGAGAGCTCGTCCATCCCGTGCCCACCCTTGCCCGAGTCGAGCGCATAAGAGATCAGCATCGTGTCATCGATCGGTGCCACCGCGATCCCGTAACGGGCAAGGACTTTCAGATCGTACTTTAGATTCTGCCCGATCTTCAGGCAGGCAGGATCGGCGAGCAGCGGTTTCAGCACGGCCAGAGCGACCTCCAAGGGGATCTGACCGGGCACGAGATCCTGCGCGCCCAGGAGATCGCCATCGCCCGCCACATGGGCGACCGGGACATAGGCGGCCCGGCCCGGCTCCAGCGCCAGGGCGATGCCGACGATCTCGGCCTCCATCTCGTTAAGCGAGGTGGTTTCCAGATCCACGCAAAGGAGCCCTGTGGAGGTCGCTTCTGCGACCCATTCTGCCAGGCGATCCTGCGAGCTGATCGTTTCATATCCCGTTGCACTGATCTCGGGCCAAGAGCGGATGGCGCCGGGGCCTTCGCTGTCGGTCGTGATTGGGGCCTCGTCGACCTCGATCATCGGCACCTCGGCATCCAGCGCCTCGGCGATGCGGTTGGTGAGGGTGCGGAACTCCATGCGGGTGAGAAAATCCAGGAGCGGCTCCGGGTCGGGCTCGGCCAGGCCGAAATGCTCGACCGCGTCCTCCACCGGCACATTCTGCGCCAGGGTTACCAGATCGCGCGAGATGCGGATCTGATCGGTATGGTCGATCAGGGTTTGGCGGCGTTTGGGCTGTTTGATCTCCTCGGCCCGGGCGAGCAGGCTGTCTAGATCGCCATATTCAGAGATCAGTTGTGCAGCGGTCTTCACTCCAATACCCGGGGCGCCGGGGACATTGTCGACCGAGTCGCCCGCAAGTGCCTGGACATCGATTACCCGGTCGGGTGAGACACCGAA
>JBCDKL010000012.1:0-23374 GCA_038746695.1 Pseudomonadota bacterium
AACGCCCCGCCGCGCAGCATGGCCAGCGCCGCCGCAGTGGCGATCACCGTCGCGGTCGTGGCCGCCGAGATGGCGATCACAAGGGAATTCCATGCCGCCTGTTTGAACTTCGCCGCCTCCAGCCCGAAGAATACCTCACGATACCAGACCAGGCTGAACCCACCCCAGCGGGTGATCGAGGCGGTTTCGTTAAAGGAATATATCATCACGATCAAAAGCGGCGCATAGAGCAGCACCAGGCAGAAGACCGCCATCGGGAAGAAGCCGGGATAGCGCGACAGAGGACTCATACAGCCCTCCGCGCTTCGTTGCGGGCGTAGAGCATCAGGATGATCAGCACGATGGACAGCAGCACCATCGCCACCGCTGCTCCAAACGGCCAATTGCCCGCAGCACCCTTGAACTGATCCTCGATCAGCGAACCGATCATCCAGTTTTTCGCCCCACCCAACAGATCAGGCGCCAGAAACGCGCCCAGCGATGGCACGAAAACCAGAATGCAGCCCGCAATGATCCCCGGCCTGACCACCGGCAGGACAACCAGCCACAAGGTCCGCCAGCGCGACGCATAAAGATCCGCAGCCGCCTCGCTCAACGCGAAGTTATACCGCTCGACCGCGGCATAGATCGGCAGCACCATGAAGGGCAGATAGGAGTAGAACAGCCCCAACTGCACCGCGAAATCCGTATTGATCATGGTGATCGGCTCGGTCAGCACGCCCAGTTCGATCATCCACTCGTTAAACGGGCCATTGTCGCGGATCAGGAATTTCATCGAGATCGTGCGGATCAGCAGATTCACCCAATAGGGGATCGTGATGAGGAACAGCCAGAAAGACCGGCTCTGCGCAGGACGGGTCGCGATGTACCAGGCCGTCGGGAAGCCTACGATCAGGCACAGCAATGTGGCCATCGCCGCCTGCCATGTCGAGCGCCAGATGATCGAAAGATAGGCCCATTGCATCGTCGGCGGCTCGTCGCCGAACAGTCCGCGATCGAAGAAGAACCGGTCATAGGAGGCGAGGCTGAACTCCCAGATGACGCCGCCGCGGAACTCCTTGGTCAGGAACGAGTAGATCAGCATCAATCCGACCGGCAGCACCAGGAAGAATCCGATCACCGCCCAGGAGGGCAGCATCAGCCAAACCCGCGCGGGGGCGTAGGTGGCGCCCCCTCCGCCGCCTTGTGGGAGCGCGCCGGCCATCAGTCGGCCAAAACCCGGGCGGCGCCGGGATCGACCTGCAATGCCGCCACGTCTCCCGGACCGAAAGGCACCTGGGCCGCATGGGCGTTCTGGGTGCGGACCAGAACCTCGGTCCCGTCATCCAGCCGCACGAGATGCTGGGTGTCGGTGCCCAGATAGATCAGCCGCTCGACCTGGCAGGGCAGCCCGTCTCCTGCGGTCAGCGACAGCCGCTCGGGCCGGATCGAGATATGTGCGCGTCCATTGGCAGGTGGGGTGCCGGTGGCTTCGACTTCCAGACCTCCGGCCAATCGCAGCCGCGTGCCGGTGCCGTTGTTCGAAATCACATCCGCTTCGAGAAGATTGGTCTCTCCGATAAAATCCGCGACGAAGCGGTTGACCGGGGCCTCATAGATCTCCTCCGCCCCGCCGATCTGCTGCAGCCGGCCCGCGGACATGACCGCGATCCGATCCGACATGGTCAGGGCTTCCTCCTGGTCATGGGTGACGAAGACGAAGGTGATGCCGGTTTCCTGTTGGATCTGCTTGAGCTCGATCCGCATCTGCTGGCGGAGCTTGAGGTCCAGCGCCGAAAGCGGCTCATCCAGCAAGAGCAGTTTCGGCGCAGGCGCCAGCGCCCGCGCCAGTGCCACCCGCTGTTGCTGACCGCCCGAAAGCTGCGAGGGTTTGCGCCCGGCCATCGCTTCGAGTTGGACGAGCCGCAGCATCTCAGCCATCCGCGCCTCGCTCTCCTCGCGGCCGCGGCCCAGCATCTTCAGTCCGAAGGCCACGTTCTCGGCCACCGTCAGATGTGGAAACAGGGCGTAGTTCTGGAACACCGTGTTGATCGGCCGCTTGTTCGGCGGCAGGCTGGCGAGGTGCTGACCGAACAGGAAGATATCGCCGCCCGACGCCGTCTCGAACCCGGCCATCAGGCGCAGAAGCGTGGTCTTGCCGCAGCCCGAGGGGCCGAGCAGCGTGAAGAACTCGTTGTCGCGGATCTCGAAACTGACATTGTCGAGCGCAGTCACCTGGTCGGGCCCGGCGCCGAAATGCTTATCGACACCGCAAATCTCGACCGCTGCCACCGGTTTGTGCACCTGAATCCTCGAGAATGCTGTTTTAGGAAGATCTAACGGTGGCAGGCAACGCGTCGAGTCGCAAGCCCCATGTTGCAAAGCAACAATTTTGAGCAGATCGAGGCCTAGCGCCCCACCAGAAGCAGCGTGTGGTTTTTGCCCGAGCGCGACAGCCGCATCGCATCGCGGCCGATCAAGCTCACCCGCCAACCATCCAGCACATCTCCGCGTCCGACCCGGCGGAACCGGCCATTGGGCAGGCGGACCAGGGCCTCGCGCCCGGAATTGACGTTGATAATGCCGATCAAGCTTGTTCGGTCGAGTGGCAGTCCCTCCTCGGTCGCAGCACTACGGACCGAGCGTGAACTCGGCCCGCTTCCGCTCGGCTCGGGGCGGCGTAGGCGGGCGATTACCGGCTCGGCCTCAGGGGCCAGACCTTCCGGCCGCGCCTTGGGACTCGGGGATGCGATCAAAGCGGAGGCCAAGCCGGTTCTGTTTTCGGGTGCTTCAAGGCCTTGCTCGGCGATAACCGCGCTGGTGTCCGGTTGAGTGGATTCCGGCGCGGCGTGCTCCTCCTCTGCAGAACCTACCCTCGCCGGCGGTATTGGCACTCCAGTCTCCGGTGTCCAAGCTGTGATGGTGATCTCCGGTGCGATCTCATCTTCTACGGGCGGCGCAGCGGCAGCCGTCTGTTCGACGGTGGCAGTCTGATCTTGCGCTTCGCCGCTGGCCTGGCTCTCCAGGGTCCGAGCGCTGGGGGGCGGGGCGAGTTCGGGGGCGTAGGCGAGCAGCGCCTCTGCACCGGCATCGTCCTCGCGCGCAACTTCAACCCCAGCCTCTTCTACCTCGACCTCTTCAGCCCCAACCTCGTCAGCCTCGATCTCGACCGACGGAGTCGAGATGGCCACGGTCGCAGCCACTGGTGCTTGCTGAGCCGCGGCTGCCGCGCTCATCTCGGCGCGGATCGTATCGAGATCTTGCCTTTCGATCAGTTGCGCGCTCTCAGAGAACACTGGTGTTGCGCCCAGCTTGCTCAGACCGCCATGTTGTGCCGGTGATGGGGCTGGGCCGAGTGCGAAAGGCCCTGGCTGTAGATGATGCTCCGGCGCGGGTGCATCGCTGGAATGATGCTCTTCCACGGCCCATCCGGCGGCGTGGGCGCTGACCGGCTGGGTATTGTCGGTCACCATTGCCGGCCACGCCAATCCCTGCGCTTGGCCGATACGAACGGCGCGCGAGGCCTCACTGCCGGTCGCCTGCGCAGGCTCGGCAGTTTTGGGCACTATCAGATTGGAGCGCTGGGAAGATGCCGTTGACGCACCGGCCTCGTTCTCTGCCGGTGCTGCGGCCGAAACCATTTTGTCCGGCATTACCGTCACCGGAGCCGGCGCGTTCTCGCCGGAGAAGAGAGACCAAACTGCGATGGCGGCCAGCCCTGCGGCCACCGCTCCGATCATGCCAAGGGCGCGCTTGTCGGCCCCTGCCTGGCCGCTGCGCGCCGTGGCGGGGCGAAATTGTGGAAGCTGCGGGAACCGGTCGAGATGGCTGCGGCAGCTCACCGGGCCAGGCTCGAAGCCCCAGCGTTCGGCGTAATGCTCGGCTTCGCGGCGGGTCTGCGTGAGGATCGCCAGACAAGTCGCCTCCACAGCACCCTTTGCCAGTGGCGAAACCGCGATTTCGATCTCCTCGCGGGTCAGCTCGGTTTCCGCCTCTAGCAGATCCGCCGCACGGTTCCGGCGGCGGGCCTCGCCCTGTTCGGAGATCAACCAATCGCGGCGGAGGACCTGGTCCTCGGGCAGCCAGATCGCGACCGGCGCTGCCCCTTTGCTGCGTGCCAGCGCTTCGACCCTCAGCCATTCAATCTGCTTGGCGAAATCCGGGCCACCAAGTACTGCGCTCCCGACCGCCTCCCAAGTCGTGCCCTCTCGGTGAGCGCAGAGAGTGATGGCCTCGGGGTCCATGTCCAGCGCCAGCTTGGCACCGCCGGGTCCCGGCGCCGAAGCCTTGACGATCTTGTTCTTAGCGGTCTGGCTACACGACAATGACAGCTCCCGCGGGTGGCAACGAGGATGGAAACGCGTGTCTCGACATTTTACCTACCGGGATGGTTACCATCGCGTTCACCCCGCGCACCGAAGTAGTCACGCTTCAGCCTCTAAAAGCGCCGCGAAGGCGCCCGCAGATGTTACCGTCCCACGCGGCGACACTACCGCCAAGCCCCCGCGCAGGCGAGTCTTCCGGCCCGGTTAGCGCAGGTGAAGTGGTCTGATTGTTGCCGTATCCGAGAAGGCCGGGTGGCTCTTCGGTTACTGCTTTGCCGATTGCACTGCCCTTAGCAACTTTGAGGCGAATCGCGGCTCGGGCCAGCGACGGATTACACCGCCGCAATGGAAGGCGCCTCGAATCGGTCGGTCCACCCTTGGCGCTTGCGAGACCAGCGCCCGCCGTGCAAAAACGGGCTCGCAGCCCCCGATCGGACCGGATGGGGCGAAAGGAGATCCAAATGACAAGTCTGAACCACAAGGTTCTGGGCGATCTGGTGCCCGGCGACGGCGCCTTGCTCTGGCTGAAGCGCGCCCTTCTGGTGGCGGCCGGGATCGCAGCCCTGGCAATTGCGGCAAAGATAAAGGTGCCGCTCTGGCCCTCGCCGGTTCCGGTAACCCTGGGCACATTCGCGGTGCTGACGATCGGCGCGGCCTATGGTCCGATGCTGGGGCTGACCACGATTCTGGGCTACCTGCTGATCGGAGCGGCTGGATTCGATGTCTTCGCGAGTTCTTCGGCAAGCTCGAACGGAATTGCCTATATGCTGGCCGGGTCGGGCGGGTATCTGGCAGGTTACGTTTTGGCGACGCTGGCTCTTGGCATCTTCGCGCGTCTGGCCTGGGATCGGAGCGTGGTGAAGATGGGCGCGGCCCTGGTGATCGGCAATCTTCTGATCTATGTGCCGGGGCTTCTTTGGCTGAACCATTGGATCGCCGCCGAGGCGATGTTCGATGCTGTCAAATACACCTCTGCTTGGGAACAGACCTTCGCCTGGGGGCTGACCCCATTCCTGATCGGTGATGCGTTGAAACTAGCGCTGGCCGCCCTGCTGTTGCCCCTGGCCTGGGCGCTGGTGGGCCGCGCCCGCGGCTGAGCTGGTATTGGCGCCCGGCATCGCAGACATGCCGGGCGCTTGACCTTGATCGGGACGCGCCACTCTTAGCCCCGTGCAAATCGTCCATCACCCCGACTATCAGATCCCGCTCCGCCCCGGGCATCGGTTTCCGATGTCGAAATACGGTTACTTGCGCGCGGAGTTGGAGGGTTCGGGGCTGATGCAAGCGGGAGCTTATCTCGCCCCAGCACCCCTCTCGGCGCCGCAGGCCGGGCTGGCGCATGATCCTTCCTATGTCGAACGGGTCTTCACCAATGCGCTCGGCAATGAAGAGGTCAAACGCCTCGGTCTGCCGGACAATCCGAAAGTGACGCGCCGGGCGCGGCTGGCCTCGGCTGGCACGTTGCTGGCTGGATGGCTGGCGATCGAGCATGGGATTGCTCTTAACACCGCAGGTGGTTCGCATCATGCGATGCCCGAGGGCGGGGCGGGCTTTTGCGTCTTCAACGATGTCGGGATCGCGGCGCGCAACCTGCTGACCCAGGGCGCGCCCTCGCCGGTGCTGGTGGTCGATGCGGATGTCCATCAGGGCGACGGCACGGCGCGGATCTTTGCCGAGGATTCCAGCGTCTTCACGTTTTCGATCCATGCCGCGCGGAACTTTCCGGGCGAGAAGGCGCGCTCGGATCTCGACATTGCGCTGCCGGATGGGACCGAAGATACCGCCTATCTGGCAGCCTATTGCAGCGGGCTGGAGCAGGCATTGGCCGAGGCGCGGCCAAAACTGGTCTTCTACAATGCCGGGGTCGATGTCTGTGCGGGAGACCGGCTTGGCCGTTTGGCATTGAGTGCCGAGGGGCTGCGCGTCCGCGAACGTCACACCCTTGGTACCGTCAACCGGATGGGTCTGCCCATGGTCTGTGTCATCGGCGGAGGATATGGCGAGCCAGCCGAGGTCGCCCGCCGCCATGCGGTGCTTTTTGAGGAAGCGCGGGCGATAACCTGACCCGGATCCGGTCTTTGCTTAAGCCGTCTCAAGAAGAATTTTTCTACGCAGTCAATATGATGACCAAGTTCAAATCTTCGGATTGTTCTCAATCTGATCAGATTTTGCCCCGGCGGGCTTTACGTCATTGCAACTCTTGGCGTGTTGATTGTCTTCCAAGGGGTGACATGATCCGCCAGGCCAGAACCGCCCGGCAAATCAAGGTGAGACAGAGATGTCATTAAGGGTGGTTGGGCGCCAGGGTCGCGCGGGCGGAGACCTGTCGAACCGGAGGCTCCACTGATGGGCGGGCTGGTTCTGAAACTCCGCGCCCATGAGGAAGTGCTCGTCAACGGTGTGGTCATGCGCAATGGCGACCGCAATGTGCGCCTGGTGGTGAAAAGTCCTGACGCGCATATTTTGCGGCTCAGCGAGGCTCTGCAGCCCGAAGAGGCGGCAACGCCGGTCTCGAGGCTGTGTTTTCTGGCGCAGCAGGTTGTGGCCGGGCAATGCCCGGGCGAAGCCGCAGCACCGAAACTGTTGCGCGGGCTGGCCGATCTTAGGGCGGCTCTCGGCAGCGATTGTGATCTGGGGCATCTCACCGACGCACAGACAGCGCTCGAGGAGGGCAAATTCTACGGCGCCTTCCGGGCGCTCAAGCGGATGATCCCGGTCGAGGCGAATCTGTTGGGCAAATCGGGCCTGCCGGCCTGAGCGCTCACTCTTCGCCTTTGGGACTTTCGGGCGTCGCGTCAGGATCCACTGGCTCGCCTGGGATCGCATAACTCCCGGTCATCCAGCGGCCGAGATCGATATCGGCACAGCGTTTCGAGCAGAACGGGCGCAGATCGGGTACCGTCTGGCGGCCGCAGATCGGACAGCTTGGCGTGGTCATCGATCCATCCTCCTGCGCTGCTTCACCGCTCCGCGGCCAATGAGTTGCGCGATAGTGATAACGCTCGGCACGAAAAAGCTCTATATCCTAGAACTGATCGTCGGCACTGGACGGCACCGAACCATTGCCGCGAGCGAGAGACAAGGGTCGAGCGGAGCAGCGTGAGTATCGAAGCCCATCAATCCTATCCTGACCTGCCGGAACAGCGGGGTAGCACCCAACTGCATCGGATTTTTGCAGGAGCTCTCAAGGGCCTGATACCGCTTGTGGTGCTCGGCATAGGGCTAACCTATGCCTACAAGCTTTACGTGACCGGACCGGTGGCCGAGCGGGCCGAGCGACCTCGGGTGCCTCGTCTGGTTGAAGTGATCGATGTGACACCGGTGCACCAGGGCCCGGTGATAGAAGCCTGGGGTGAGGTGGTGCCCGCGCGTACCCTTTCACTGCGCCCCGAAGTGGCGGGCGCTGTGACCTATCTCCACCCCAATCTCACCCTGGGTGGTGAGGTGCTTGCGGGAGAGGTGCTGGTCACGCTCGACGACCGCGCGCTGACAGCGGCACTCCGCGAGGCCGAAGCGGATATCGCGGAGATCGAGGCTCGGATCATGATTGAGGAGGGCCAGGCCCTTCGCGCCGCCCGCGATGCTGAACGCGCGGGCCTTTCCCTGACCGAGGAGCAACGCGCCCTGGTGCTGCGCGAGCCGCAAATGGCGCAGTTGCGCGCCGAGTTGGAGGCGGCAAAGGCGGTCGAGAACCGCCGCGCGCTGGATTTGCAAAAAACCAAACTGATCGCTCCCTTCGACGCGGTAGTCGTCTCCGAGACGCTGGCCCCAGGAATGGCGCTCAACCAGGGCGTGGAGATCGCCCGGCTGGTCGCCTCGGACAGTTTTCATGTCTCGCTCGCCGTGCCGGGCAGCGCACTCGACTGGATCGACCCCGAGGGCGCTATGGTGAGCCTGACCCAGCCTGGCGTCTGGTCAGAAGGCGCTGCGCGAGATGGCGAGATTCTCCGACGCGGTGCCGAACTGTCCGAGACCGGGCGCATGGTCGAGCTCATTCTGGCGGTCGAGGATCCGCTGAAGCGGCGGCCCGAGAATGCTGATGCGCCGAAACTGCTGCTCGGGAGCTATCTCCGCGCCGAGATCCCGGGGCGGCCGGTGCCCGATGCGGTCTCGCTCGACCGCGACTTCCTGCGCAATGACCGCGAAGTGTGGGTGATGACCGAGGAGGAGCGGCTCGATATCCGCGCGGTCGATATCGCCTGGCGCGGCGCCGACCGGGTGCTGATCGCAGGCGGGTTGGAGCCTGGCGACCGGGTGGTCACCACCAATCTTGCGATCACCGTGCAAGGCATGGCGCTGCGACTGCGCGACTCTGACCGATGAGCCCGCGGCTAAGATCTGGCGGCCCAATCTCTTGGATGGCGCGCAACAGCGTGGCCGCAAATCTCTTGATGGTGGTGCTACTGGCCGGCGGCATCTTCATGTCATTCGAGATCAAGCAGGAATATCTGCCGAGTTCGGACCCCGACACGGTCAATGTCGCCGTGCGCTTGCCAGGCGCCACGCCCGAAGAGGTCGAGCAATCGATCATCCTGGCGCTTGAGAGTGCGCTCGTCCCCATAGCAGGGATCAAGGAATTGACCGCCACTGCCGAGGAAGGCCGCGGCAAGGTGAATATGGAGCTTTCCGGCGATCGCTCGCGCGAGCAGGTCTATGCGGATGTGGTCCAGGCGGTCGGCCGGATCACCACCTTCCCGGAAGACTCGAAGGAACCCAACATCGTGCTCTCGACCCGGGTGCGCGAGGTGGTGGAACTGCATCTCTTCGGCGATATAGACCGGCTGAGCCTCCGCAACGCGGCGGAGCAGGTGCGCACCGCGCTGCTTCTGCATCCGGATGTCAGCCAGGTCAAACTGGCCGAGACACGGGGCATGGAGATCCAGATCGA
Source organism: Pseudomonadota bacterium (assembly GCA_038746695.1). Classification (GTDB taxonomy): domain Bacteria; phylum Pseudomonadota; class Alphaproteobacteria; order Rhodobacterales; family Rhodobacteraceae; genus Thermohalobaculum. The sequence continues at coordinate 9,193 of JBCDKL010000012.1, forward strand.
GGTGCCCCGCGCCCAGCTTTTGGCCCATGATCTGACGCTGGACGATGTGGCCGAACGGGTGCGTGAAGCCGCACTCGACCGCTCTGGCGGCACCGTGGAGACACGCGGCGGCGATCTGTTGCTGCGTTTGGCCGAGCGCAGTGAGAGCCTGGGCGATTTCGCCCGTATCCCCCTGATCGCCGACAGGCGCGGAACCGTGATCCGGCTGGGCGACATCGCCACGCTGCAGGAGACCTTCGAGGATGGTGCCACGGAAAGCACGTTCAACGGTAAGCCCTCGATCCGGGTCAATGTCTTCCGGGCGGGGGACGAGACGCCGATCAGAGTGGCGGAAGCTGTGCGCGGCACGCCTCCCCCCGACCCGCTCAGCCAGGCTTGGATGGATACCCGCCAAACCTTGGCCGATCTTATCCCCGATGTCCTGCCGCTTGGAACTTACGACCCGCCCGAGGTCAATCCGGGGATCAGCGCGATTATGGAATCGCTGCCCGAGGCGATCGAGTATGTCGTGCTGAATGACCGCTCGGTCTACTACCAGGACCGGATGAAACTGCTGCTCAAGAACGGGTTCATCGGGCTCCTCTTGGTGCTGGTTCTGCTCAGCCTGTTCCTCGAGTTCAAACTGGCTTTCTGGGTGGCGGTGGGGATTCCGACCGCGTTTCTCGGAACGCTGCTGTTGCTGCCGATCTTCGATGCGACGATCAATCTGGTCTCGATGTTTGCCTTTATCCTGGCGCTTGGGATCGTGGTCGATGACGCGATCGTGGCGGGGGAGAATATTTACGAGTATCTCCAGCGCGGGATGAGCCGGATCGACGCGGCGGTCCAGGGCGCGCGGGATATCGCGGTGCCGCTGAGTTTTTCAATCATCACCAATATCGTCGCCTTCATTCCTCTGGCGCTGGTCCCGGGCACGTTCGGCAAGTTCTGGGTGGTGATCCCGATGGTGGTCGCGACAGCCTTCGTGTTGAGCTGGATCGAAGCTCTGTTCATCATGCCGGCCCATTTGGCCGCGGTGAAGCGGCGCGACCCGAACCACAGGCCCGGGCCGCTGACGCGGATCCAGCAGACCTTCTCTGGCGCGCTGGCATGGATGGTGGCGCGGGTCTACGCTCCGGCACTTTGGATGGCGATGCGCTGGCGCTACGCCACTGTTGCGGTCCTGCTGACCGGGCTGGCGATTGTCTCCGCGTATCCGCTGGGCGGGCATATGGGCTGGGGCCTGTTCCCGCCAATCCCGCGGGATTACGCCAAGGCGACCATCTTCATGCCCGTGGGCGCCCCGATGGAATCGGCGCGCGCGGCGCGGGATGAGTTGCAAGCGGCGGCCCTGAAGATCATCGAAGATCACGGCGGAGACGTGGCCACCCGCGGTATCTACACCTTCATCCGCGACACTGAGATCCTCGTCGAGGTCCATCTCGGCGATCCGGCAACCCGCCCCTTGGAGGCCGCCGAGTTCAACGAGCTCTGGCGTGCAGAGGCCGGCACCCCGGCCATGGCCCGCTTCATCGCCTACGAGTCGAGTTTCGGCGGCCCGGGAGGGGGTAGCGCGATCCGGGTCCGGTTGAGCCACCCCGAGGTTGAGACTCTGGCCGCCGCCGCCGCCAGCCTCGCCGAGGAATTGCGCGAGTTCGAACCGGTGCAGGATGCCAATGACGGCTTCACCCCGGGCAAGCAACAATTGGAGTTTCGCCTCACAGAGGCCGCGCAGAGCCTGGGTCTGACGTCCGACGAGGTTTCGCGCCAGGTCCGCTCGGCGTTCTTCGGGGCCGAAGCCCTGGCCCAGCAAGACGGGCGCAACGAAATCACTGTCCGCGTGCGCCTGCCCGAGGAGGAACGCCGCTCAGAGTCTGTGATCGAGAATCTGATGATCCGAACCGCTGATGGCGGCGAGGTGCCACTGATGGAGATTGCGACCGTGGTCCGCAGCCGTGCCGCCGCGCGGATCGTGCGCGAGGACGGGCTGCGCGTCGTCGCGGTCAGCGCCAATGTCCGACCGCAGGAGCAGACCAACCAGGTGCTCGCTGCCGTGACCGAAGAGGTGCTGCCGCGGCTTGTCCGCGACTATCCCGGGCTCGGCTATTCGCTGCGCGGGCGGCAGCAGACCCAGGCCGAGACGATGGACAGCTTCATCTATTTCTCGATCCCGCTGGCCTTGATCATCATCTATGGCCTTCTGGCGATCCCGTTCCGCTCGTATCTGCAGCCCGCGATCATCATGATGGCGATACCCTTCGGCTTCGGCGGGGCGGTGCTGGGCCACATGATCATGGGCATGGGACTGTCGATCATCTCGATCTTCGGGATCATCGCGCTCGGCGGCGTGGTGATCAACGCGGCGCTGGTGATGATCGACTATGCCAACAAGACCGTCGCAGCGGGCGCCACACCGTTCGAGGCGGTCTGGCGGGCAGGGCAGCGGCGGTTCCGGCCAATCCTGCTGACGACGATGACAACGTTTTGCGGGTTGGCGCCGATGATCTTCGAGACGTCGCGCCAGGCGAAGTTCCTGATCCCGATGGCGGTTTCGCTCGGCTATGGCATCGTGTTCGCGACGGTCGTGGTCCTGTTCTTGATCCCCTGTCTGTTCATGATCCTCGAAGATCTGAAATGGCTGCTGAACCCTCCACCGCCCGCCGACCGCCGATTGGAGCGCCGTGATCAAGAACCCAAGGCGCTGGCAGCCGAGTAAACGCCGCCGATTGCACGATCCCGAAATTCGACTAGACTGGCGTCTGGTGGTGGCTTGCGGCGAGGTGTGTCGGCATGGATCTGAGCTTCACGGCTGAAAGGGCGTTGGAGACGCTCTTCGACCCGACGCAGCCCTTTATCTACATCTTCCTGGTGCCGGGATTGATCCTGATCGCACTCGGTCGCGTCAAGCTCGCGGTCCTGTGGATTGTGTTGGCAGGTCTCTACACCTTTTTTGGTGGGAAGATCTGACCGGTCGCAGCTGAGGCTGACGAAATCTGGACGGCGGGAGCCCGGAGTTTCTTCCTCGCCGCCGATCTTTTTGCTGCAGTGCGGCTTGAAATGATGCAGAGCGGTACACGCAGCAATTGCGGCGACTCGGTCGGACCTGTACGTTCGGTTAATGGCAAGGGCTTTTGGCAGCCTCCGATCCGCTGAATGCCGGCGTCATGGCAGTTGAAGATTGGAGATTGCAGGGGACGGCGCGCACCAAGGAGCCCCCTGTAATCGATTTTTTCGCCTAGCCGGTCGTCAGCCGGCACAGTAAAGGCCGCTTGGCGCATTGACGGCCAGACGACGAAGGAAGTGGTCGATGCCTACCGGAACCGTGAAGTGGTTCAATGCCGAAAAAGGATATGGATTCATCGCCCCCGACGAAGGGGGCAAAGATGTGTTTGTGCATATCTCGGCAGTGAAACGATCTAATCTTGAAGAGCTGCGGGAAAACCAGAAGCTCACATATGATCTTGAGGAGGGCCGCGACGGCCGTCCCATGGCTGGCAATATCAGCCTAGACTGAGCATGTCGGCGCGCTGCCGCGCCGCCCTGCACAGCAAGAAGACCCTGGCGGCGGGTTTCGAACTCGGTGATACGCCGACCTGCGCACGCGCCAGTGCTGACTTCGGCCACCAGGCGCACTCCTGCGAAACCCCCATTGTTCCTCTCAATACTGTCCCATTGTGAGATTCGTCACAGTGTGCAACCATTGGTTAACGTAAGACTGTGGCAGGCGGGAACGGGGAGAAGCAGCGTAAGGAGTGAGCCATGCGCTATGATGCGCCCTTCAGTTTCGGCCTCGGTAGCATCGCCTCGATTGAGACCATCATCCTGGCCGCGGTCATTCCGATCGTCATCGCCTTGATGCTTGGCCTGAACCGCGAGACGGCTGTGGTCGCCGGAGTATTGTCCGCGCTCACCATGATCGCTTTCCGCTGAGACCTGTCTCAAGGATCGCCAGCAAAATTGAGGTCAGCGATCACCACCATTTCGCGGGGCGGAGCGTGAGATCGGCTTGACGCTCCAAAACATCTGCGATGGCAAAGAGACCCTCTTCATCCCATGGCTTGCCTATCAGTTGCAGACCGAGCGGTAGACCGTTTCCCGCACGCCCAACCGGCACAGAAACTCCCGGCAGACCTGCTAGGTTGAGCGTGACCGTGAACACGTCTTGCAGATACATCTGCACCGGATCTCCCGCCATTTCTCCCAAACCGAAGGCAGGCCCCGGCGAAACCGGAGTCAAAAGCGCGTCGACCTGCGCGAAAGCCTGCTCGAAATCGCGCCGGACCAAGGTGCGGACCTTCTGGGCGCGGAGATAATAGGCGTCGTAATAGCCTGCGCTCAGCACATAAGCGCCCACCATCACCCGGCGCTGCACCTCGGGACCGAACCCTTCGGCGCGGGTTTTCTCGTACATCTCCAGCACACCGTCGCCCGGGGCAGGCTCTGCCCGGCGGCCATAGCGGACACCGTCATAGCGGGCGAGATTTGATGACGCCTCGGCAGGGGCGATGATGTAATAAGCCGGCAGGGCGTATTTCGTGTGGGGCAGAGAGACCTCGACAATCTCAGCCCCCGCATCGCGCAGCATCTCGGAGCCCCGGTCCCAAAGCGCTGCCATCTCCTCGCCGAGCCCCTCACGATACTCAGCCGGTACGCCGATGCGCTTGCCGCGGATATCGCCGGTCAGCGCGGCTTCGAAATCGGGCACGGTGCGGTCGGCGGAAGTGGAATCCTTCGGATCATGCCCGGCCATAGCACCCAGCATGATCGCTGCGTCGCGTACGGTCTTGGTGATCGGCCCGGCCTGATCCAGCGAGGATGCGAAAGCCACGACCCCCCAGCGCGAGCAGCGCCCATACGTTGGCTTGATCCCAACTGTTCCAGTAAAAGCCGCGGGCTGGCGGATCGAGCCTCCGGTATCGGTGCCGGTCGCGCCGAGGCAGAGCCGTGCCGCCACTGCCGCAGCCGATCCACCCGAAGAGCCGCCGGGCGAGATGGCAGCCTGATCTCCCTCGCGCCGCCAGGGCGAGACGCAGGGACCATAGACAGAGGACTCGGTTGATGAGCCCATGGCGAACTCGTCCATGTTGAGTTTGCCCAGCATCACCGCCCCTGACCGCCAGAGATTGGTGGTCACCGTGCTCTCATAGGCAGGCGCGAACCCTTCAAGAATGCGCGAGGCGGCCTGACTGGCCACCCCCTCGGTGCAGAAGAGATCTTTGACCCCGATGGGAATGCCTAGCATCGCATCTGCCTTCCCCGTGCTCCTCGCGGCATCGGCAGCCTCGGCCATGGCAAGTGCTTTTTCGGCGGTCAGAGTGGTGACGGCATTGAGCGGCGCTCCCGCTTCGGCGGCTGTCACGCAGGCCTGGGTGAGTTCGCGCGCGGAGATCTCGCCTGTGGCCATCCGGTCGCGCGCTTCGGCGATGCTCAGATCGGTCAGATCGGTCCCGGCCATGCTCACTCCACCACTTTCGGCACGGTGAAAAAGCCCTCGCGGGCGGCGGGCGCATTGGCCAGAACTTTCTCCTGGATCTCGCCGTCGGTCACGGCATCCGCGCGGCGTTTCAACGCCATTGGCGTCACCGAACTCATCGGCGCGACTCCGTCGACATCGACCTCCTGCAATTGCTCGACCCAGCCAAGTATGCCGGAAAGCTCGTCGGCCAGGGCGGGAAGGTCCTGATCGGCGACCCTGATGCGGGCGAGGCGCGCGACTTTCTTCGCAGTCTCGATATCGATGGACATGGGGGCTCGTTTCTGGCTGGTTTCGCGAGACGGTTTAGCGATGGCGGGCCAAGGGAGCAAGCCCGCCCCATGCGGCAAGGGAGACCATCGAATGAAACTCACCTGGCTTGGCCACGCCTCCTTTCGGATCGAAACGGCGCAGGCCGTGATCCTGCTCGACCCCTGGCTCACCGGCAATCCGAGCTTTCCCGATGCGAGGCGCGACGAGGTATTGGCGGGGGTGACCCATATCCTGATCACCCATGGTCATGGCGATCATGCTTCGGAGGCGGTCGAAATCGCGTCCGGCACCGGCGCGCCGGTGGTCGGAATCTATGACTGGGTGAGCCATGTCACCGCGGATGGCACAATCGAGGGGATTGGGTTCAACAAAGGCGGTACCGTTATGCTGGGCGATGCGGCGGTGACGATGGTGAACGCTGTGCATTCCTCCTCGATGGCTGGGCTGGAGGGTCCGGTTTATACCGGCGCCGAGGCAGGCTATGTGATCGCGGCGGGTGATGTGGTGCTCTATGCGATGGGCGATACGGATGTGATGGCAGACATGGCGCTTATCGAAGAGCTGCATGGCCCGACCCATGCTCTGGTGCCGATCGGCGGGCATTTCACTATGGATTCGCATCGCGCGGCCTTTGCCTGCAAGAAATTCTTCAGCTTCAAGGGCGTGATCCCCTGCCACTATGCGACCTTCCCGCTGCTGGAGCAGGATGCCAGCGCGTTTGCCGCGAAGATGGCACCGGTTCCGGTTCACGCGCCGGCGGTGATGGCGAGCGTGACGCTCTGATCGCTCCAAGCGCCCTGATCTCCTCGAGCACGACGAAGCCACCGCCCACCCCCACCAACCCCCCGGTGCGCGGAAGCTCCGTCGTGCTCGAGGCGATCAGGAGATGAATCCTGCGAGAAAATTCACCGGATTGCCTGCCTTGTGATCGATATGGGGGGCTGCTTCTGTGCGGTCGCGGGTCATCCAGACGGTGGTGATGCCAGCATCTTTCGCTGCGGCGAGGTTGGCGGGGCTATCATCCAACATAATGGCTGTTTGCGGGTCAATCTTGAGCCCGATCAGGATCCGGGCTGTCGCCTCGGGCAGGGGTTTGGGGATCAGATCCGCATCTTCAATGGCCCAGAGCGCGTCGATATGTGCCGCCAGGCCGGTGCGTGCCAGAACCCGCTCGGCATGAGCGCGTGCGCCATTCGTATGCACGATCTTGCGGCCCGGCAGGCGGGTCACCGCCTCGGCAAGGCGCGGGGCGGGGGCGAGGCGGGAATAGTCGATGTGATGGGTCTCATGCAGGAAACCGGCGGCATCGGTGCCATGCTCGGCGATCAGACCGCGGAGAGTGATCCCATACTCTCTCCATGTGCGGGCGCGATAGGTATCCGCTCCCTGCCGGTCGAGCCCCAATTCGCGCATCACCCAATCGGTCATCCGCTGATTGATTTGCTCGACCAGGCCCAGCCGGGCGGGGTAGAGCGTGTTGTCGAGATCGAAGATCCAAGTCCGATAAGCCATGCCGCGCTCCATCCCTGCCGCATGGGGGCTAGCATGGACCGGATGGAGATGGGAGTGCGAGATGGCCGACGCGAAGGATTGGACCGGAGAGCTGGGCGCCAATTGGGCCGGGCTGATCGAGGCGATGGACCGGCAATTGGCACCTGCGGCCGTACCTGGGCTGTCGGCGCTGGCGGCCCAGCCGGGTGAGCGGGTCATCGATCTGGGATGCGGCGGTGGGCCGACCTCGCTGGAGATCGCCAGAACCGTGGGGACGGAAGGTGCGGTGCTCGGCCTCGACATCTCGCCCGATCTGTTGGCTGTGGCCAGAACCCGGGCCGATGGGGTGGCGCAGCTTGACTTTGCCGAGGCGGATGCGGCGCAGCACCGATTTGCAGAGCCGCCTTATGACGCGCTCTATTCACGGTTTGGCTGTATGTTCTTCGACGACCCGCCTGCGGCGATGGCGCATTTGCGCCGGGCGCTTCACTCCGAGGGTCGTGCGGTTCTGACTGTCTGGGCCGAGCCGAGGCACAATCTCTGGGCCATGCTGCCCGCCAATGCGGCGACAGAAGTCTTAGGCGAAGCGGAAAAACCCGCCCCCGGCGCCCCGGGCCCGTTCGGTTGGGCGACCGAGGAGATCTTCATGCCGATCCTCGAGACCGCAGGTTGGCGCGACATCGCCTTTAGCGCGCATGATCTCGAGATGGAGATCGGGGTAGGCGAGGGCACGGCCGAGGCCCGGGCGGTCGAGCTTTGTTGCCGGATCGGTCCAATGGCCCGACGCCTTCAGGAAGCGCCGGAGGCCGAGGCGGAGCTTCGCAGGGTGCTGGCACCGAAACTGACGCCGCATGTCCGAGACGGCGCTGTGCGGCTTCCGGGGCGGCTTCGGGTCATCACCGCGCTGGCATGACCATCACGCTTTCGGCTCAAAGCTCAGTGCCACCCCGTTGATGCAGTAGCGCAGACCGGTCGGTGCCGGTCCATCCGGGAAGACATGGCCGAGATGCGCGTCGCAGGTCGCGCAGGTGACCTCGACGCGGCGCATGAACCAACTGTTGTCTTCATGCTCGTCGATCCCGCCTGCGGTCCGGTAGAAGCTCGGCCATCCGGTGCCGCTGTCGAATTTATGCGCCTGATCGAACAGGGGTGCTCCGCAGCAGACACAGGCGAACACACCCGGCGTCTTCGGGAAATCATCATGGGTGAAAGGCCGCTCGGTCCCGGCTTTGCGGGTCACCCGATAGGCCTCGCTGCTGAGTTTCGAGCGCCATTCCGCGTCGCTCAGTTGCAGCTTTGCATCGGTTTTGGTGTCCTTCATGCTCCTGGCCCCTACATGCTCGGAGGAAAAGTCGTATTTCTGTCGTCCATCGTAAGATATATGCAGCGAATTGCAGTTTCACAGGCCGGTGTGGCGGCGAGACGACTGGGGCGTGCCATGGCGATTTTTCGGGCGGGGAAGTACCGAGCACGAACGGCGGAGGGCGCGGAGGATATCCTCGCCTGCCAGCGCCTGCGCTATTTGAGCTTCATTGAACAGCGCGGGTTGGATGAGCGCGCATCGAGCGAGCAAGTCGACTACGACGAATTCGATCCGCAATGCGCCCATATGATGGTCGAAGATGCGAAATCGGGCCAGCTCGTTTGCTGCTTTCGGATGATGCCGCTGACCGATGGGCGCGAGATCTCGCGCACCTACTCGGCGAAATACTACGAGCTTTCGGCACTGGAAGCTTTTCCGGGCAAGATGGTCGAGATGGGGCGGTTCTGTATCCATCCCGCCTGGAAGGATCCCGACATCCTGCGCGCCGCCTGGGCTGCCATGACCCGTTTCGTCGATGAGGAAGGGGTGGAACTGCTGTTCGGATGCTCCTCGTTTCACGGGGTCGACGAGGAGCAATATGCCGATGCCTTCGCGCTGCTCAAGGAACGCCATATTGCGCCGAAGCGCTGGCTGCCCCGGGTCAAGGCGCCCAGAGTCTTTCCTTTCGTGAAGACCCTGAAGCTGCGCAAGCCAAACCTGAAGCTCGCGATGAAACGGATGCCGCCTTTGCTGCGCACCTATCTGGTGATGGGCGGCTGGGTTTCAGACCATGCGGTGATCGACAACGAGCTTAACACGCTCCACGTCTTCACCGGTATCGAGATCAAGCGGGTGCCGAAGAGGCGCGCCCGGCTGTTGCGCTCGACCGCCACCTGACGGCCGGCTAGTTCAGCGGGACCTCCAGGTCCAAACCGGCGCTGACAGCATTCAGATCTCCACCCAGATGCAGGTAATCGGCATTGACGCCGATGGCGACGGCATTGTCGAAAGTGAAGCGGAGCGTTCCGCCCACTGTGCCGCCGAACTCCGTCGCGTCCTCCTGCACCAGAGCAAAGGCCGGCGTGTCGCCCAGGAAGCTGAGGACCGCGCTTCCGCGCAGCTCCCAATCCAACCGCCTCAGAGCGCCGCCGAACCGGCTGGTCTGGCCGACCGCTCCACCGAGGCGGAGTGCTGCCGTATCCGTCACTTCGCCCGGGATCTGCGCGCCACCGAATACGTAATCGTCACGGTCGGCGAGCTGATAGCTGATCTCGATTGCCGGATCGGCATAGAACCCGCCATCAAAGCCGAAGCGGCGGTCGAGTTTCAGGCCGACCTCCAGCTCGCGCTGGTCGAAATCGCTCACAACCGTGCCGAGCCGGGTCTCGCCCTCGCCGAAGCCGACGCGGAGCACCGCCTGCGCACGGATGTCGCCGGGCGCGAGATAATCCACCATGATCCCGCCCCCGAACATGTCGGTCTCAGTATCCAGCCCGGTGGCAAAGCTCTCGAACTCGTCATGCCGGAAGCTGCCGAAGACTGTGCCTGAAAACCGCGGGTTGACGCTGAACGAGACACCGGCAGTGATACCGCCGACAGCCCCCTCGCGCCCATCATCCGCATCGAATTGAGTGATATCGCCACCCGTCCAGATCCGCGGGCCAGAGATGCCGGGCCGGGCCTTCTCGTCGTAGAGTGCCTCGTCAAGCTGAATGATCAACCCGCCGCGGCCGAGGCCCGGGCTGATCCCCTGACCGCCGATATCCAGCACTCCGCGGCTCTGCTGTCCGAGCCTTGTCAGCCCGTTCAGATCCGCGCCCACAACTGCACCGTTAATCGCCTGCGCGCCACCCGTTCCCGGCAGCAAGATAACGGCGGTCAGAGCCGCCGCTAGAACCTGTTTTACTCGCATGATCTGCCCCTGATGTTTTTGGCAAACTAACATGACTCCAATGGGTTGAAAACGATTGATGAAGCGACGCCTCAGGGTTATGCGCTTTTGGTACTCGGAAGCCTGTGCGGATCAGTGCCGAGAGCAGCCTTCTTCAAAAGCTATGGAGCCCACCGCAAGCCGCCTCCTTAGCGCATCCCCGGTCCCTGAGCGCAGGCTTGGAACCAGTTGATGTAGATCCGCTCGGCGGCGGTGTTGAAGCTGGGCATGGCGGCGCTGCAGGCAGTGTTGATCGCGGCCACGCCGTCTGGGCCGAGAGCTTCGTCCAGCGCCGCACGGTACTCCGGGATCTCGGACCACATGTCGACCGTGTCGTCCTCGACCTCCATGTGGAACTGCATGCTCAGCGCCCGTGGACCCCAGCTCATCGCCTGCACGGCGCAGGCCTCTGACGTGGCCAGCACCTTGGCGCCCTCTGGCAGTTCGGTCACCTCGGCGCCATGCCATTGCAGGCTCTTCAGCGGAAAATCCACACCGTCGAAAAAGATGCTTTCAGCACCTGCCTCGGTCAGATGGACATCCATTACCCCGATCTCAGGCGTACCCTTGCCGCAATCGCCGCCGAGCGCGCAGGCCAGCAATTGATGCCCGAGGCACAGTCCGAAAAACGGTAACCCACGCTCGGCCACCGCCTCGCGGATATAGGCTTTCTCGGCTGCCAGCCAGGGATGAGTCTCCTCCTGCCAGACATCCATCGGCCCGCCCATGACCCAGAGCGCGTCATACCCATCCAGCGGCGGCAGCGACTCACCCTGGTCGAGCTCCACTGCGGTCCAGCTATGCCCATCCTCCGCCAGCAATTGTCGGAAATAGCCGGGATGCTCGCACGCCACATGTTTTAGAACCAGGATGTTCATGCTTGGCCCCTCTCAGATCGCCTGCCCGTGACATAGCGCGGCCAGATCGGCCAAGACAATCTCGCGGCCCTTGAGAGCCAGACTTTTCTTTTCGGGAGAGCTGGCTGGATCGACGCTTCCCACTCCGCCGCGGACTGCACTGAGCAAAGCGTGGTCGGCAAAAAATCAGCCAAACCGATCTTTAAATCACTGAATCCAATCTCTCCCAAAGACCTGCATCTGCTGCGGGATAATGGATTTTTACGCTCTGAACGGGCCTGTGCAGTATTTTGGTCCACCTTTGGTCCGTACCAGATGAAGATTGACTCCGGTTGTTTCCTCGGGAACACTCAGCTCATCAAAGGGGATATCTTCAACCAACACGCGCCCTGCGGGACATGCTCAACGCAGCAGTCAGGGCGTCGCAGCAGGGAGACCAGAATGAGGAATCTTTTGAGATCGGTCGCAGCCGTGGCCTTGATCGCCGTACCGGCAACAAGCTTGGCAGATGTGGAATCGGACGAGCCGATCATCATCGTTCAGAACAATTGGACGAGCCAACTGGTGCTCAGCTATGTGGTCGGCAAGGTGCTCGAGGGTCAGGGCTACTCGGTCGAATACGCGCCGTCCGACAGCCAGCTTCAATTCCAGGCGATGGCCGATAACGACATGGATTTCCAGGTTGAGGCTTGGGAAGGTTCGATGAAAGACGCGTTCGAGAAGGCGGTCGAGAACGGGATGGTCGATGCCGGCACCCACTCTGCCGAAACCCGCGAAGAGTGGTGGATTCCTGCGTATGTGCTGGAGACTTGCCCCGAGGCCACGAATTGGGAGGGGCTGGACGCCTGTGCCGAACAGTTCGCGACCGCCGAGACCAAGCCCAGGGGCCGTTTCGTGGGCCCGCCCGCAGACTGGGGCAAAAACTACGCCGACCGGGTGAAATCCCTCGAGATGGATTTCGAAGCGATCAATGTGGGCCAGGCGGCGACGCTTTGGGCGGAACTGCAATCGGCCTATGACCGCAAAGAGCCGATCGTGCTGTTCAACTGGACCCCGAACTTCATCGAGTCGAAGTTTGAGGGCGCTTTTGTTGACTTCCCGAAGCCCGAAGCGGCCTGTTTCGACGATCCCTCCTGGGGCCCAAACCCGAACGCCACGGGGGATTGCGGCGCACCGCATAGCGGTTGGCTGAAGAAGGCGGCCAGCCCGCGCCTGTCCGAGACTTGGCCCGGCGCTTGGAAGATCTTGCAGAAGGTCGACTTCTCCAACGCTCAGATCGCCGACGCCTCGCTGATGGTCGATGTCGATGGAATGGAGCCGGAAGAGGCCGCCGAGGCCTGGATGGAGAACAATTCCGAAGTCGTCGCAAGCTGGCTCGACACCGGAAGCTGACCCTTTCCATTATCCCCCGACCCAATTCTGGGGGAGTAAACAAATGGTCGTCCGGTCAGGCCGGGCGACACCTCTTTTTTGGTGAGTGACGGGTCCCCGATGTCCGCAGACGTACAGATCCGCTGCCGCAATATCTGGAAACTTTTCGGCGCCGAGCCGGAGCGGTTCCTCGCCCGTCACGGCGGCCGCCCGACTGCGGAGACGATCCGCGAGTCGGGCTATATCGGCGCGGTGCAGGATGTCTCGTTCGATGTGCATCGGGGCGAGATCCTGATCATCATGGGCTTGTCCGGTTCGGGCAAATCCACCCTGATCCGCTGCATCACAAGGCTGAACGACCCGACGGCCGGTGAGATGGAGTATGATGGGCGCGATCTGCTCAAACTCTCGGAACGCGAATTGATCGAGATCCGCCGGCATAATTTCGGCATGGTGTTCCAGAATTTCGGCCTGCTGCCCCATCGCGATGTGCTGGAGAATGTCGCCTTCCCGCTGGAAGTGCAGGGGATCGCCAAATCCGAACGGGTCGACCGGGCCAAGAAGATGATCGATCTCGTCGGTCTGGCCGGGCGCGAAAGCTATTTCCCGCGAGAGCTTTCGGGCGGGCAGCAGCAGCGGGTGGGAATCGCACGCAGCCTGGCCGTCGAGCCCGATATCTGGTTTCTGGACGAACCATTCTCGGCCCTCGACCCGTTGATCCGCGCCGAAATGCAGGACGAGTTTCTTCGGCTGCAGGAGATGCTACACAAGACCATCGTCTTCATCACCCATGACTTCGAGGAGGCGACAAAGCTCGCCGACCGGATCGGGATCATGAAGGACGGACGGATGGTGCAATTGGCTACCCCGGAGGAGTTGGTCCTCAATCCCGCCGACGATTATGTCGCCGAGTTCGCCAAGAACGCGCCGCGCGAGCGGATCATCTCGGTCGGGGCCATTATGGAGCCCGCGACAGGGGCCGAGGAAGGTGCTGTGCCCGCTTCTGCCAAGATCGGCACGGTGGCCGGGCAGGTGCTCACTTCGGAAAGCCCGGTCGCAGTGACCGGCGCGGACGGCCAGGTGATCGGCGCACTAACCCGCCAGCATGTGGCCGCGACGATCTTCGGGCGCGACGCCGCATGACCGAGGCGGCGGCAGGGTCGGGTGCGGGTCGAAGCCTAACACGGCCAACCTTGTCGCTGGAAACCCTGCCTCCCTGGGCGCAATTCCTCGCGATCATCCTGATTGGCAGCGCGCTGTCATTGATATGGGAGCCCGCCGCCCGCTGGCCCGCCGCCTGGGTGATCCCGCTCGAAGACTGGCTGACCGGTTTCATTGAATGGCTGAAGCGCGATGCCACGCTCTTCGGGATTGAATTCAAGGAGATCACCCGCGGCATCGGCGAAGCCCTGAAAGCCCCGGTGAAATGGGCGGAGTACCTGCTCTCTCGCGGGTTCAAATCAATCGGCCTCGGCCCGCTGCCCTGGGTTGCGGTGGTGGTGGGT
>JBCDKL010000013.1:0-22295 GCA_038746695.1 Pseudomonadota bacterium
CCGCACCCGCCACAGCCGGTGGCGCGGCGCAGTCCCTTCCGGTGCGTGATCCGAGACCCGCTCGTAGAGCATGGCATAGCCGTGATCGTAGAGCCCCGCCCCCATGCAGCGCGTGCGCAGACGAACGTTGGGCAGCGCCCCAAGACGGGAAATCTCGGCCTTGATCCATTCGGGAGCCGATTTGCCACCGATCAGGCCGCAATCTGTCAGCGAGCGCCCGCCCCAATGGGCGGCCTGCTCAACCAGCATCACTTGCGCTCCGCTTTCAGCCGCCGCTTTCGCCGCAAGGATCCCGGCGATCCCTCCACCGATCACCAGGACGTCGGTGTGGATATGGAAATGCTCGTAAGTGTCCGCATCCGCCTCACTCGGCGCCTTGCCGAGCCCCGCCGCCTGCCGGATGAACGGCTCGTAGACATGCTTCCACGCGATTTTAGGGAACATAAAAGTTTTATAATAAAACCCGGCGGAGAACACAGGGGCAACATTCGCCACAGAGGCATTGATTGCACCGACATCGAATTCCAGCGAGGGCCAATGATTCTGGCTCTGCGCCTCCAATCCGTCGAAAAGTTCCGTAGTTGTTGCCCTTTGGTTCGGCTCGAATCGTGGCCCGCGCCCGATGCCGAGCAGCGCATTGGGTTCCTCGGCACCGCTGGCCACAATCCCGCGCGGGCGGTGGTATTTGAAGCTTCGCCCCACCATGCGCTGACCGTTCGCCAGAAGCGCCGATGCCAGCGTGTCGCCCGGATGGCCGCGCATCTCGCGTCCGTTGAACTGGAACCCGATCTCCTGGCTGCTGTCGATCAACAGCCCATCGCCAACGCGCTGGTTCACGCCCATCCCTCCCAACCTGGCCGCCTTTGCTTGATCTTGGCGATCAGCTCGGCGGGCGGCGCCGTCAGCTGGGCCGGATAGGTGCCGAAAACCTCCAAAGTGACCGTGCAACGCGCGGCATGGAACCATTTTCCGCAGCCATAGACATGGCGCCAACGCTCGAAATGCACGCCTTTGGGGTTCTTGCGATAAAAGAGATAGCCTTCGAACGCGCCATCGTCGGAGCCTGGGCCGAAGCGGGTCAGATGCGCCTCGCCGCCCGGGGCGAGCTCGGTTTCCTCGCAGAGCATCCCGCAATACGGGCACATCATCACCAGCATGTCAGCTCCTTCGCGTCTCGCAAGGCCCCTGCAGATCGCATGGCCGCTGGCACCAGGGCCGACCGGACCCGTCGCAATAGCGATCATCCGCGACCCGGGACCGAGGCGGCCACTCCGCTTAAGGTTGTATTAACCCGTATTTGAATAAAACTTTACCTTGATGTTGGAGGGAGTCATGGCGGTTTTCAAGAAAGCTCCGGAAAAGGAAGTGGAGGGCGAACTGCCCTCGACCGAACTGGATCTTCTGGTCATGCTGCTGACCGATTACCCGGAACTGACCATGGCCGCCGGGCTGGTCTTTGCCAGTATCCTGTTCTTTTCGGCCGCTTTCGAGTGGACCGGAAAGAGTTAAAGCCCGGAAACCTGTTTACACAGATCCACGATTCGCTTCACAAATAGGCGAAAGGAGGGGGCGCATGGCTGAATTTAAGAAGGCTCCCACGATCGACACGATCGCTGCACCTGCTCAACCCGACCCCATCTTTGGCATCCATCCCGAATTGGTACTTTGGATCGTTTTTCTGGTAGCGGTCGGCCTTCTGTTCTTTGGCCTCTGGCCGCGCAAGCCGCGCAAGCAGGATTACGAACAATATCACCCGGACAATTTCGGAAAAGGCCGCAAGCTGCGTTCTTAACCCCCTGGCGAAGGCCGCTTTGCTCTCTATCTCCTCCGGCATGACTGCAAATGTCTTGCGATGAGTTTGCGATGAGACGGCGGCACGTTCTATTCGGCGGCACAGCCCTGGCGGCAGCAGCACTGGTCGGCTGCTCGGGCGGCCCACTCTATGACGCTTCGAATGCCGAGCGGGACTTCCCGCCGATCGGCAGTTTCGCCGAAGTTGAGGGGTTGCGCCTGCATTATTGGGAGCAAGGCGACGGCCCGCCCGTGGTCCTGGTCCATGGCGCCAGCGGGAATATCCGCGACTGGACCTTCTCGATTGCGCCGGAGCTTGCCAAATCCTTCCGCGTGATCGCAATCGACCGGCCAGGTTTCGGCTACTCGCAACGACCCTCGTCGCTGGGCTGGGATCCCGCGGTACAAGCCAGGCTGATGCAGGGTCTCACCCGGCAGATAGGTGCCGAGCGCCCGGTGGTGGTCGGGCATAGCTGGGGCGGCGCGCTCGCGATGTCCTGGGCGCTGCAATTTCCCGAGGAGACCGCCGGTGTGATCCCGGTCTCTGGCGTCACCATGCCTTATGGTGGGCTCAGCCGGGTGTTCCGCGCTCTGGGCCTCGACGGAATTCTCATCGAAGCCTATTCGAATTATGTCCGCCGCACGGCGGCAGAGGGTGGCATCGACAATTTCGTCTCGCGCGCCTTCCGCCCGCAACAGCCGCCGGAGGGATATCTGGCCTATGTCGGCCCGGGTCTTTCGCTGCGTGAAGCGACGGTGGTGGCCAATCAGCTCGATATTCAGAACCTAAATGTCGCGTTGAGGCGGATGGAGCCGGTTTATGGCACACTCACCATGCCGGTCGAAATTCTGCACGGGACCGAGGATTTCATCTCGGCCAACCGCCATGCCGTGCCTCTATCGCAGAAGATCCCGCAGGCGCGGCTGACCCTGCTCTCTGGCGTTGGTCATATGGCGCATCATATCCGTACCGATGCATTGAAGGCCGCAATTGAGCGGGTTGTTGCCTGACCGGGCCGGGCCTATCCTCGCCCAAAAACATCGGGGGAGAGATGCCAAAAACCAAGACCCGGCCCGCCAAAGCATTCGCGACACCCTTCGCCAAACCGTTTGACGGCGCAATCTCGCAGTATTTCCAGACAGAATTCCCAAAACCGCTCCGCCAGAATGTCGAGCAGGCCGGGCGCAAGGACATGCTGGCGAAGGATTTCCCCTATCGCAAACGCCTCTCGGGCGAGGCTTACGACGCGGCCTATCAGCTTTTACAGATCGAGCTGGTAAAGATGCAGGCCTGGGCCGGCCGCACTGGCGCGCGCATCGCGATTGTGTTCGAAGGGCGCGACACCGCCGGAAAGGGTGGTACGATCAAGCGTTTCGTCGAGAATCTGAATCCGCGCGGCGCCCGAATCGTCGCACTACCCAAACCCTCGGAGACGGAGCGCGGGCAATGGTATTTCCAGCGCTATATCGGTCATCTGCCGAGCGAGGGCGAGATCGTGTTCTTCGACCGCTCCTGGTACAACCGCGCGGTGGTCGAGCGGGTGTTCGGCTTCTCCTCGGATGAAGAACGCGAGCTCTTCTTCCAGCAGGTCCCTGATTTCGAACAGATGATGGTCCGCGACGGCATCCATCTCTTCAAAATTTGGCTGACCGTGGGGCGGGCCGAGCAAATGCGCCGGGTCCTGGCGCGCGAGAGCGATCCGCTGAAGCAATGGAAACTGAGCCAGATCGACGTTAGTTCTCTGAGCCTGTGGGGGGCCTATACGGATGCGATTCAGGACATGTTCATCCGCAGCCACCGGCCCTCGGCGCCCTGGCATGTGGTGCGTTCAGATGACAAGCGCCGGGCAAGGCTGGCGGCGATGGAACTGGTTCTGTCGGCCTTGCCCTACGATCACAAGACCGGGGAGGTCGCCCGCGCACCCGACCCAAAGATCGCCGGCGGCCCCGAATTGCTGGATCGCGGCTGACCACACCCTGGGATGCATCTTCGACGATACATCTTCGGCGGCATCCTGCCCTCGACGCAATCTGACTTGATCGCAGCCCCGCCCCCGCGCTATCGGCTCCTGGATCGATGAGGGGAGCTCTGATGACACGCCGCAAACTCGCCGCCGGGAACTGGAAGATGAACGGAACCGGGGCGGCTCTGACCGAGCTCGGCGCTTTGATGCATGCCTGCGGCGAGGAGACTGCCGAGATTTTGCTCTGTCCGCCGATCACCCTGATGGCTGCGATGACCGAGCTCTCGCGCGGATCAGCGATCCAGATTGGCGCGCAGGATTGCCATCCGGCGGCCTCCGGCGCTCATACGGGCGACATCTCGGCCGAGATGATCGCCGATACCGGCGGACGCTATGTGATCGTCGGCCATTCCGAGCGGCGTCAGGATCATGGAGAAACCGACGCGCTGGTCCAAGGCAAGGCGCTGGCCTGCTGGCGCGCCGGGCTGACCGCAATTCTCTGCGTGGGAGAAACCGAGGCCGAGCGCGATCAGGGCCGGGCAGAGGAGGTGGTGACAGTGCAGCTCGCAGCCTCGATCCCTGATGGGGCGACCGGTGCCAATCTGGTGGTGGCCTACGAACCGGTCTGGGCAATCGGCACAGGGCGCGTGCCCTCGAGCGGTGATATCGCCGAAATGCATGGCGCGATGCGTGCCCATTTGACCGAGCGTTTCGGGGCCGAGACGGCCGAGGCGATCCGCCTCCTCTATGGTGGTTCGGTCAAACCCGGCAATGCGGCGGAGATCTTCTCGATCGCTGATGTCGATGGCGGGCTGGTCGGTGGCGCCTCGCTGAAGGCGGCGGATTTCGCCACGATCGTCAAGGCCGCATCGGCCGCCTGAACGTGGCGGCAGGCGATGCCGGGCATCACCGAACGCTTCGCACCTAGCCCCACCGGGCGACTTCATCTCGGGCACGCATTCTCGGCCCTGCTCGGTCATGACGCTGCACGGCGCGCGGGTGGGCGGTTTCTGCTGCGGCTCGAGGATCTCGACCGCGCGCGGTCGCGAATGGTCTTCGAGACGGGAATTGCCGAGGATCTCACTTGGCTCGGGCTTACTTGGGATGGCGCAGTCATCCGCCAATCCGACCGGCAAAAGGCGTATGACGCCGCACTTGCACGGCTCACCCAGGCGGGGCTGACCTTCACCTGCCGCTGCTCGCGCCGCGATATTGCCGAGGCTGCCGCCGCCCCGCAGGAAGGCAGCCCGGCAGTCGGGCCCGACGGGATGATCTATCCCGGCACCTGTCGGCTCGCAGGCCATGCTCCCGGGCCTGGCACGGCCCTACGCCTGGATATCCACGCGGCAGTCGCGCATCTGGGCGGTGCGCGCGCCCTGCCCAATCTCAGCTTTCGCGAGATCGGCCTCAGCGAGCCCCTGACCCAGCGCCTCAGCGCGGCCGCTCTGATCGAGGGCGCAGGCGATATCGTTCTCAGCCGACGGGATGGCGCGGCGGCCTATCACCTCGCCGTGGTGGTGGATGACGCCCATCAAGGCGTGACCCATGTCACCCGGGGCGAGGATCTGCTGCCCGCCACTCCAATCCACCGGCTGCTACAAGCGCTGCTGGATCTGCCAGTTCCGGTCTATCGCCATCACCGGCTGATCCGCGATGCCCAAGGCAAGCGGCTGGCCAAACGCGATGACGCTAGGTCGCTCGCGGCCCTGCGCGAGGCCGGCGAGACAGCTCAGAGCATCCGAGCCATGCTCGATCTCTGAGCGCGCTCAATTCTCACGCTCGATCCTGTCGATGAAATCCTGGTTTGGCGTGCCCTCCCCGCCCGAGAAGATGTCGCGCAGGAACCCAGGCGTCAGCAGCGAAAGCGGATTGACCGAAATCTCCGGATCCTCGAGCGAACCGCGCATCGCGTAGGTCATGGCGAAGATCCCCTCGCCCTCTCCGCCAGAGAAGATCCGCCCCAGGATCGGCACATCGTCCAAGGCTCCGGTGACCGCATAGGCGGGCGAGATCGTCCCAATCACATCGATTTTCCCACCCGCCGGATCGACCTCGCCTGCCGCCGTCACCGCCAGGCTGGGTGACTTGGCGAAGCTGTCT
Organism: Pseudomonadota bacterium; assembly: GCA_038746695.1. Lineage (GTDB taxonomy): Bacteria > Pseudomonadota > Alphaproteobacteria > Rhodobacterales > Rhodobacteraceae > Thermohalobaculum. The sequence goes on from JBCDKL010000013.1 coordinate 5,856, forward strand.
CCAAGGGTGATCTTGCCTCCGGCATAGGTGAAGGGAACCCGGATCGAACGGAAAGTGAGGCCCCTTTCGACTTCAATCACTTCTTCATCGGCGAAACGCCCACGGCGCAGCACACGGGTGAGACCGTCTTCTCGCCCGAGCCGCAGGCCGCGCACCTTCAGCAGACCGGAAAGCTCCACCCCCTGACGCGGGGCGATATCGGCGAGCAGGCTCAGCTCACCCTCCGCCGCCCCGTCATAAACCCCAAACTGGCGGAGCAGAGACCCAGTGTCGTCGGACGTGACCCGGAGGACGGATTTTCCAATCTCAGTCTCGCTATAGCTCGCAACGATCGCCGCCTCGCCGCCTATCTTCGCCGTCAGATCCGCCTCGGCTTCGCGGCCATCGTGGCGATAGGTGCCGATGACATCGGTCAGGGCGACCGTTTCGGTCGCTTGGACCTCGGCAAGATCGAATGTGACCGAGAGCGGCGGGCGATCCTCCGCAGCAATGTCCTCCTCGTCCTCGCTCAGCGCGTCGAGCGATGCCCGGCGGCCCGACAGTGTAAGGTCCAATCCTGCGCCCTGCGGCCGGATCCGGGCAGCGAGGTCGAGCCGGTCGTCAAGACGCACCCGGTCGAACCGCGCCTCGACCAGATCGCCCTCGACTGAAAGCGTCACAGCACCTGAAAAATCGAGGTCCTCCGTATCCAGCTTCAACCGCTCGATGGAGATCACCTCCCCCAGCCTTGCCACCAGACTGAGCCGCCCGGGCGCCCCCACGGATTTTCGCCAATCGATCGCCTCGGGCACCAACGACGCTCTCGACAAATCGGCCTCGAGCGCGATTGAGAAAGAAGGATCCCCCGCCTGTTCCAGCGTGAGATCAGCCCGGATGGCGCCATCGGCGAAGGCCGAGACCGGCGCGCCGAGACTGGCGAGCAGATCCGGCGTGATCCGGCCCGTGGCCTTCACCACGCGATGATCGGCACCGCGGCCATAGAGCTCGCTCCAAGTCAGGGTCAGCGGCGTACCGTCGATGGTCAGATCCCCGGCGATGCTCATCGCCTCGGTCGTGCCCTGCAAGCGGACCTGCCGACCGCCCACAGCCACGCGCTGCCCGGCCAGATCGAAGGGCATGCCGACATCCGAAAGATCGGCGGCCACATCCACGCTCACCTGATCCAGCAGCAGATCGGCCAGCAAGGGAAAGCTCAGATCGGCGCTTACCCTGGCTGTCCCAGCGATCTCCCCCGGGTCGAGCCCGATCTTGCCTACAAGGCCGAGCGGCTGCTGATCGATCAAGCTGAGGATCTCGCCGAGCCCGCCCGAGCCGTTCAACGACACCTCCGCCGGAGTCACCTTGCCCCAGAGATCGCGGAAAACCAGCCGCGAAGGGCCGAGCTCCACCGCCGCACCACCTGACGGGACGACTGTTCCACGCTCGAGATAGAGGAAGAAGTCATGAAAGGTCAGATGGCCCCTTCCCGACGCATTGGTTATCGGGCTCATATCGCCGACATAGCGCGAGGTCAGGCCGGTATAGCTGAAATCGAGGCTCAGTTGCGGCTCTCCCTCGGCCACCCGGAAATGGCTAACCAAACCGGTGACGAGACCTTCGCGGACATTCTCGTAGATCCAATCGCGAGCATTCTCGGCTGCGGCCAGCGGCCAATGCGCCATCAACTGATCGACCGTGAGGTTCACGGCCGTCGCCCGCATATCGGTCACAAGCCCGCTTTCCGATGGTTTGAGACGGCCGTCGAGATTGAAGACGAGATCGCCCTGCGCGAGGTAGGTGTCACGGATGTTGAGCTCGAGCTGGTCGAGCGCAATTCGCGCGGTCACCTGGCCGTCATCGAAGCGCAAGGGTTCGGCGAAGATCTCCGGGATCTCGATCCGGGCGTGATAAATGTCGAGCTGGGTGTCGAGTGCCGTCAACGCCCCGTCCGCCGAGCGCCTGAGATCGACAATGCCCGAAAGCCGCGCCTCGGCATTCGAGGCAGTAAGTGCCAGGGTCTCGAGGTTCAGGCGGGCGATTGCGGGCTCGTAGGTGAAGGCTGCCTCGACGCGGTCGAAGGCGCGCCACGAGCCTTCACCCAGACGCAATGCACCGTTCTCGGCACGGATCACGCCGGAGACCTCGCCGAAAAGGCCCTCTCGGCTGAGTTGAGTGCTGATGAACCCGGCGATCTCGCCCTCGAACAAATCGGCCCAGGCGATGCCGGGCAGTTGGGCGGATAGGATGGCCGGCGAGACACCTTCGAAATGCAGATCGATCTCGGTCTCACCGGCACCGACTTCACGCCGGGCCGTGGCCGTCAGGGGAAACCGCTTTCCCTCAGCACCGGCGAGCGAGGTCGTGAGGGTTGCCTCGGCGCCCCAGCTTTGACGGCGGATAAGCACCTTGGCACCCTCGGTTGCCCAGGCACCGCCGGTGATCATATCGCGATAGGTGATCTCGATCCCGGTCACGGAGATCTCGGCCAGCTTGGCAAGCTCAGGCACCGGATCGGTATCGCCGGTGAACCCATCGATAACCCGTGCGACGGCGTCGAAGCCTTCGGTATTGCCCGCGGTATCACCCTCAAGGACCATGCCTGCAGCAGTGCCGATACCGATCCGGATCCGCCCATCTTTCTGGCGTACCACCTCGGCGCGCGGTCGGAGCAGCACCACCCGGAGCGGCTGCACCGCTCCGCGCAGCAGATCGCCCGCATCGAAAGAAGCACCGACCTTGGGCGCCGCCATTAGCAACGCGTCCTCGGGCGAGAAGACACTGACATCGTGAAATTGCAGCCCGGACGCCGCGCCTTCCTCGCCCAGCGACACGATCACATCGCCGATTTCGATGCGAAACACCGAGCCGTCACCTGTCAGATAGCTCGACAGCGGCGCTGCCACGCCGGGCAGGCTGAGCGGCCCCATGGTGAGCCGTGCGTAGAGAAGGCCCACAATCAGCACCGAGATCAAAAGCAGTGTCAGCGCGACATGCGCCAACCGCACACAGGCCCGGCCGCAGAAGGCGATGCAGAGCGGACCGATCCCCGGCCGCGCCGTTGCCTGCCATTCCGGTCGCCGCTCGGTCGCCATCTCTCGGTAGGTTCTCCTTTGCACCGCCGGGACTGCCGGGACCGTCTCGCCGCAGCATTCTTGCCTGGCTTGGGCGGCGCTCTATCCTCTCAGCGACGTTAAGGAATTCCCACAGCTTTCGCCACCGATCAATGGAGGACAGCAATGCCCTATGACGCACCCGAAAGCGGCCAGCCCGCGCCTGACTTCAGCCTGCCAGCCAATGGTGGGGCCACGGTCTCGCTTGGCGATTTCGCCGGGAAGACCCTGGTTCTATATTTCTATCCGAAGGACGATACATCGGGTTGCACCAAGGAAGCCGCCGGGTTCACCGAACACTTGGCCGCGTTCGAGGCCGCAGGCGCAGTGGTGGTCGGCGTCTCGAAAGATCCGGTCGCCAAACATGATAAATTCGTCGCCAAGCACAACCTCGGCATCGCCTTGCTCTCGGATGAGGAAAGCGATCTCTGCGAGCGCTATGGCACCTGGGTCGAGAAAAGCATGTATGGCAAAAAGTACATGGGCATCGAGCGCTCGACCTTCCTCATCGATGGTGAGGGTAAAATCCGTCAGGTCTGGCGAAAGGTGAAGGTGCCCGGACATGTCGAAGCGGTGCTCGAGGCGGTGCAAGCGCTGTGAGCCTGCCGCTGGCACTCGGCGCCACGAAGGTGCTCGAGACCAGCGATCCGTGGGAGAAAGCAGCGCTGTCACGCAAGATCGCAGCAGACTGGCGAGCAGCGCGAGAAGCCGGTGAGATCCCGCAGATCGGAGCTGCTCAGCCGCCCCTGCATCCTGCGCGCCCGGCCAGGCCTGATCTACGAGACCCACGCGATGTACCCCGGCGCCGTCCCGGCTCTCCCGAAGGCAGGATCGCATTATTGCACGCGATTGCACATATCGAGCTGAACGCGGTCGATCTGCATTGGGACATCATCGCTCGTTTCTCGACTGTTCCTTTGCCGGTCGGTTTTTTCGACGATTGGGCACAGGCGGCGGATGACGAGGCGAAGCATTTTGGGCTTTTGTCGGACAGGCTGACCGCGCTCGGCAGCTCTTATGGCGATCTCGCCGCCCATGACGGGATGTGGCGGGCGGCGGAGGATACGGCGGAAGATCTGCCGGCCCGACTCGCCGTGGTGCCAATGGTGCTGGAGGCGCGCGGCCTCGACGTCACGCCGGGCATGATCGAGATCTTCCGGAAGGCCGGCGATGGCGACAGCGTGGCAGCACTTGAGACAATCTATGCCGAGGAAGTGAGCCATGTCGCCTATGGCTCGAAATGGTTTCACTTCCTCTGCGGTCGCGACAACGTCGATCCAAAGCCAAAATTTCATGACTTGGTCGCGAAGTATTTCAAAGGCGCGCTCAAGCCGCCCTTCAACGAAGAAAAACGCGCTGAGGCTGGTCTGGCGCAAGATTATTACTGGCCGCTTACATGAATCGCGGCAAAAAAACGGTTGCAGGTTAAGGCTGCCTTGCCTATCAACTCTCAAAGCATCGCAGGCTAAAAAAAATCTCAACAGTTGCACGCACGGCACAGACCGCGCGAGGCACGAGTGGTGAACGAGGGGTCATGTCAGGCGGAATCTCCGGTAACATACGCGGAGCGGTAGCCCGTGTTTTTCCCGATCGGCGGGTCTATATCCGCTCCGATCGGCATGCACGGTATCTTGAAATATCACCCTATTCCCAACTTGGTTGTGCCGTCGTCGCTGCCTGCGCGATCGGCTGGATGGCGTTTGCAACGGTTACCTTCGTCTCGCGAGCGACCGATGCTTCGCAGGCGGAGTTCCGATTGGAGGCAATGGCCGAAGCCTATGAGGCTCAGCTTCTCGTAAAGTCCGAAGAAAATGCCGCATTGCAGGAAGAGATGGAGATCGCTCTCGCGCGCGGCGATGCCATCAGTGCTCAGCTTTCCGACAAACAGCAGCGCCTGGTCGCCCAGGCCACGGCGCTGAGGGAGGCCGAGTTGGAGGTTGGGGTGCTGCGAGAGAGCCACGCGGTTATGCTCGAGGCGCGGCGCGAGGCTGAGGCACAGATCGCCGATCTGACCCAGACCCTCTCGCAACTGCGTCTTGATCTGGCATCGGTGCAGTCTCAGGAGAGCGGGATCGATGATGCTCTGGGGCTGTTGGCCGGGACGATGGACAGGGTTATCGCAGATCGAGATGAGGCCGCGCAGCGTTCGGAGGAGCTCGACCAATCGGTTACGCGTCTACAATCCGAGATCACGCAGTGGGAGAACCGGCAGGAACGGGTGCTCTCGCAGCTTGAAAATGCGGCCCGAACAAGCCTGAGCGCGCTAAACAAGGTCTTCGAAAGGGCGAATATCGATCTCGAAAATATCCTCCGCGAGACCAAGCGCGATTACTCCGGCGCGGGCGGGCTGTTCGAGCCGGTGGAGGAAGGCGACCAAGCCGAGTTCGAGGCTGATGCACGGATCGCCGCCTTGATGTCGGATCTCGAGCGGGTGAATCTGATGCGCCTAGCTGCCGACCGATTGCCCTTCGGTCGTCCGACCGTCGGCGCACGGCTGACCAGTGGCTTCGGCCTTCGCCGCGATCCGTTCCGGGGCCGCACCGCAATGCACAATGGCGTTGATTTCGCCGCTCCGCGAGGCACGCCGATCTTTGCAACGGCAAATGGAGTGGTGACCTTCTCAGGTCGCCAGCGCGGATATGGGATCGTGGTGAAGATTAAGCATGCTTTTGGGTTCGAAACCCTCTATGCTCATCTCAGCCGGTCGCGTGTCAAAGTGGGAGACCATGTTGAGCGCGGCGATCGGATTGCGGATATGGGGAGTACGGGTCGGAGTACGGGTACGCACCTGCACTACGAGATCCGTATAGACAAGGAACCAGTCAACCCCGCGAAATTTATCGAGGCTGCGCGCGATGTTCTCTAAAAACAAGATCTCCGACACCCCATCGTCCGAGGCCGACAAGCCGGGCGCACCGCGCGCGGCCGCGGCGCCCACGGCCTCAGAGGCGAAACCAGCGCCAAAACCGGCGGCGCCTAGTCCTAGCCCGGCGCCGAAGCCTTCTCCCTCGTTACTGTCGAGCGATCTGACTATAAAAGGCAACGTAATCACGACCGGCGACATCCAGGTCGAGGGCACGATTGAAGGCGATGTCCGCGCGCATTTGCTGACCGTTGGTGAAAGCGCCACGATCCGGGGCGAGGTTGTCGCCGATGACGTGGTGGTCAATGGTCGAGTAATCGGCCGCGTGCGGGGCTTGAAGGTGCGGTTGACCTCATCTGCCAAGGTCGAGGGCGATATCGTTCACAAGACGATTGCCATCGAGTCTGGTGCGCATTTCGAGGGATCGGTGCAGCGTCAGGAAGATCCGCTGGGCGATGCGGCCAGCAAGCCCGCCCCTGCACCGTCTCCGGCGGTGGACACTGCCGCCGAGTAGCAAGTCACCCAAAAACGCATGAGGAAAGGGTCCCGCTAGGGACTCTTTTCTGCCTTTTGCGATGTCACATGTCTGGCGTTAGCGTGGCCTCTCAACCGGCACACACTTCTAAGCTGATACAGACTGCACGATCGGGTCGCGCAGGACGTATCCGCGGCCCCAAACGGTCTCTATATAGTTCTCGCCTTCGGTGGCCAGTGACAGTTTCTTGCGCAACTTGCAGATGAAAACATCAATGATCTTCACCTCAGGCTCGTCCATCCCGCCATAGAGGTGGTTCAGAAACATCTCCTTGGTCAGGGTCGAGCCCTTGCGAAGGCTCAGAAGCTCCAGCATCTGATACTCTTTCCCGGTGAGGTGCACCGGATGGCCGTTCGCCTCGACAGTCTTCGCGTCAAGATTGACCGAAATCTTGCCGGTCTTGATGATCGACTGTGCGTGCCCTTTTGAGCGCCGCACAATGGCGTGAATCCGCGCGATCAGCTCATCCCGGTTGAACGGTTTGGTGAGATAATCGTCGGCGCCATGGCCGAAACCCTTGATCTTGTTCTCGGCCCCGTCGAGGCCGGACAAGATCAGGCAGGGCGTTTCGATCCGCGCCATCCGCAACTGACGGAGCACGTCATACCCATCGATATCCGGCAGCGTGAGATCCAGCACGATCAGATCGTAATCGTAGAGTTTGGCGAGTTCGATCCCCTCCTCGCCCGATTCGGTCACATACGTGTTGAGATCCGCCTGTTTCAGCATCTGCTCGATACTCTCGGCGGTCGAAGGATCGTCCTCAATCAGCAGTATGCGCATCTCTCTCTCCGTTTGGCTTCAATGTGCCGTCAGCAAAGGTTAATGCTCAAGCGGTAAACGGAGTATTACCAAAACAGATTTTTCTGTACACAACTTCATTCTGAAGTTGTGCGCAGGCGGTCAATCTGGGTGACACATAACCCTCGCAACCCGAAGCGGGAGAGGGATTTCTTCCATAAGTCGAATTCTTCGTTGGAAATGGAATAGCGCGCGAACGCTTCTTCCTTGTCGATGAGACCGCCTTCTACGGCTGCTACCACGCGTGCCTTTCTGCGTGGGACCCATCGGCGCGTCTTGGCCGAAGGGAGATCGGCGGCTGTCAGTTTCTCACCGTCAGGGCCGATGACATAGGGGGTACCATCGTGATCTTTCATATCCTCTCGAAGTGGTTTCGATTTCGGTTTAGAGACGCTATGCCTCTGGCTTTAATGGGAAATGAAACCGCCCTATCTTCCCGAAACGGCACAGAAAACTGTGGAAGAGTCTCTTGTTGGAACGAAAAAACGGATTGGGCTTCGCCAAACCACCCGCTGAGACGCGGGTGGTGGTGGCGATGTCGGGGGGAGTCGACAGCTCGGTGGTCGCTGCAGAGCTGGCCAGTCAAGGCTATGATGTGGTCGGAATCACCCTGCAGCTTTACGACCACGGCGCGGCGCTCGCCAAGAAAGGCGCCTGCTGCGCGGGGCGCGATATCCATGATGCAAGGCGCGTGGCCGAGACCATGGGCTTCCCGCATTATGTCTTGGATTACGAGAGCCGGTTTCGCGACGCTGTGATCGACGATTTTGCCGATCAGTATCTCGCGGGTGCGACGCCGATTCCCTGTGTCCGTTGCAACCAGACGGTGAAATTCCGCGATCTGCTGACCACGGCCCGGGAGCTCGAGGCGGATTGCCTGGCAACGGGGCACTACATCCAGCGCAAGGAGGGAGTTTCTGGTGCGGAACTGCACCGAGCCGCCGATCCGGCCCGCGATCAGTCCTATTTCCTGTTTGCGACCACGCAGGAGCAGCTCGATTTCCTGCGCTTCCCGCTCGGCGACTTGTCGTCGAAGGCCGAGACGCGGACGCTGGCGGTCAAACACGGTTTGCCGGTGGCGGACAAGCCAGACAGTCAAGACATCTGTTTCGTCCCCTCAGGCAATTATGCCAGCGTGATCGAGAAACTGCGCCCGGGTGCGGCGGATCCGGGCGATATCGTGCATCTCGACGGCAGAGTGCTCGGCACTCACAAGGGCATCATCCATTTCACGATCGGCCAGCGCCGCGGGATCGGCATCGGTGGCGGCGAGCCGCTTTACGTGGTCAGGCTCGACCCCGCATCGCGCCAAGTCATCGTCGGCCCACGTGAGGCTTTGGCGACGCGTCAGGTGCCGGTGCGCGAGATCAACTGGATCGGCGGCGGCGATTTCGCCGACGCGCCTGCGGGCGGCCATGACGTGCTGGTCAAACTCCGCTCGACCCGCCCGCCTGCCCCTGCACGCCTGCATCCCGACAGCAAAGGCGCGATGGTGGAACTGCTCACGCCCGAGGAGGGCGTTGCCCCCGGCCAGGCCTGTGTGTTCTATGACGAAGCGAATACGCGCGTTCTTGGGGGAGGTTGGATCACCCGTGACTAGACTGATCGCTGCCTTGCTGGCGCTAACTCTGACAGCGCATGCCACGGCGGAGGAGCGCCCCTCCAACGCCGCGCTGACCTTCGTAGCCGCGTTCTCCGACGCCCATCTTGCAAATATGCTCTCGCGGTTCGGCCAGCGCAGCCCGGTCTTGGGCAGCTTCGCCCAGGTCGATGCGCAACTGACCGCCGAAGCATTGGACGCCGCGATTGCCGACGCTATTGCTGAACATGGGGCGGCCTGGCGCGAGAACATGGCCACGGCCTGGATGCCGCTACTCTCCGAGGCCGAGTTCATCTCGCTCACCAATGCCGGCGCGCAATCGCCCCATCTGGAGAAGTATCTCGACCTGCGCGACGAGGCGGGGGCGGCGATGCAGGCTTCCTCGGAGGCGCTTTTCAGCGAAATCCTGCGCGATGTGATCGACAGTTCCGTGGCGGCCCTTACGCCAGCGGATCCTGATGCCAGCCAGACCGAGACGGGAGAGAATTGAGATGATGGACGGCCAAGACGCAGGCGCCCTGCCCCGAGTGCTCGCGCATTTGGATGCGGATCTCGACCACGCGCTCGAGCGGCTTTTCGCATTGCTGCGCTGTCGGTCAATCTCGACCGATCCGGCCTATGAGGCAGAATGCCGGAGAGCCGCCGAGTGGCTCGCAGAAGATCTTTCGCACATCGGATTCTCGTCCCGCGTCGCCGATACCGCAGGTCATCCGATTGTCGTCGCCCATCACGACGGGCCCGAAGGTGCGCCCCATATCCTCTTCTACGGCCATTACGACGTCCAGCCGGTCGATCCGATTGAGCTTTGGCACCGCGACCCGTTCGATCCGATCGTCGCGCCCCGCGAGGATGGCAGCAGGCAGATCATCGGCCGCGGGACCTCGGACGATAAGGGCCAGCTGATGACCTTCATCGAGGCTTGCCGGGCGCTCAAGGCCGTCACTGGCGGCTTGCCATGCCGGGTTACGATCCTGATCGAGGGTGAGGAGGAATCGGGCGGTGCCAATTTGCCGCCCTTCCTCGAAGCCCATGCCGAGGAGCTGACCGCGGATATCGCCGTGGTCTGCGATACGGGCATGTGGGATCGAGAGACCCCGGCGATCACCACCATGCTCCGCGGTATGATGGGCGAGGAGATCACCGTGAAAGCCGCCAGCCGCGCTCTTCATTCCGGTTTTTATGGCGGGGCGGCGGCGAATCCGATCCGGGTTCTTTCGGCAGCACTTGCCGGGCTGCATGATGCCAAAGGACGGGTGACGATCCCGGGCTTCTATGACGCGGTGCCCGAGATTCCCACGGATGTACAGGCACAGTGGCAGGCGCTCGGCTTTTCGGATGCGGCCTTCCTCGGCGAGGTCGGCCTTTCGATCCCTTCCGGCGAGGCAGGCATGGACTCGATGTATCTCACCTGGGCCCGCCCGACCGCCGAGGTGAACGGGATTTGGGGCGGCTATACCGGGACGGGCTTCAAGACGGTGATCCCGGCCGAAGCCCATGCCAAGATCAGCTTCCGCCTTGTCGGCGATCAAGATCCCGAGGCGATCCGCACGGCCTTCCGTCGCCAGATCGAAGCCGCAATACCCGGCGATTGCTCGGTCGAGTTCCACGCGCATGGCGGCAACAAGGCAACCGTGATGCCTCTGACCGACCCTGCCTTCGAGACGGCACGCCTGGCGCTCACCGAGGAATGGGGGAAGGAAGCCGCCTTCATCGGCTGCGGCGGCTCGATCCCCGTGGTTGGTGAGCTGAAATCCAAACTCGGCATGGACACGCTCTTGATTGGGTTCGGATTGGAAGATGATGCGATCCACTCGCCAAATGAGAAATACGAACTGACCAGCTTTGCCAAAGGCGCGCGGAGCTTTGCCAGGGTGCTGACTGCGCTCGGCGGATGACGCCGCGCCTTCTCTATGCCGGAGGAACAATCGGAGCGGCGGGCACACCGCTCTCTCCGATGCCCGGTCCGGATTTTGCCGCACGGTTTGAGCGGGATCTGAGACCGCATCTCCCCGCTCCGGTCCGCGAAGTCACGCTCGAGTGGCTGCCCAGACCGCTCGACTCGGCTGCGATGACGCCGCGCGACTGGCTAGATCTGGCGCGGACCATGGCTACGGAAGGCAAAGAGCCTCTGGTCCTGCTCCATGGCACCGACACGCTCGCCTGGACCGCCGCGGCGCTGGCTATGTTGCTTCAATGCTATGATCCTGTCGGAGGCGTGACGGCACGTCTGCCCCGGCGCATTGTGCTGACCGGCAGCCAGTATCCCGCCTTCGACCGTTCGGGGCTGGCCGAAGATTCTGACGGGCCGGCGAACATACTCGGCGCGCTCGCGGACGCTGCCGAGGGCGCGGGGCTCTCGGTATTTTTCGCGGGCGCGTCCTACCAGGCAACCCGGGTGGTCAAGACCACCTGCACCGGTCTCGACGCCTTTGCGATGCCCAACGGTCCGGGACGGATCACGCCGCGACCCGATGCCGACGCAGCAGAGATCGCGGCCCATCTGGCCGCCATCGATCCCTATTTCGGCAAGCGCCCGCTGCTTGCGATCCTGGCGACCCCAGGCGGCGCCATCGCAGGACAGATCGAAGCCGCTCTGACCGCGGCGGTACCGCCTGCCGGTATCCATCTGTTGGGCTTCGGCACCGGCAATCTGCCCAAGGAGCCGGGGCTTCCCGATCTTCTCTCGACCTGCCGCGACCGGGGCATCCCCGTTGTGCTGACCAGTCAGTGCCTGCATGGGAGGCTCGCGCCTGGCACCTATACCGCGGGCGATTGGCTGGCCGATTGCGGTGTTTTGAGCATGGGAGACCGCAGCCCCGCTTCAGTTCAGGTCAAGCTCCACCTGACCCAGGCGCTCAGCACGCTGAATGGCTGGGATGTCGAGATCCGGGACGCTTTTCTTCTCAGCAACATCGCAGGGGAAGACCCCGCCGCCTAAGGTGGTTGTCGGTTAGGTTTATCAGATCGACCGATTTTGCCTGATCGCTTCGCGTGAAGACTGATTAGTCCGAGCCGCGCACCAATCGGATTGCAGCCTAGCTCCCACGCCGTCGACGTCGGCGCGGCGTCGCCGTCCGCGTCACCGCCTCGCGGAGCAGGTCCGTCATCGGATGATCGCCGGGCGGGTCATGGGCATCCAACAGGCTCTGTGCGGCGATGGCCGGGTCAATACCCTCCTCCAGCCCCAGCGCCCAGTCGAAAAAGATCGAGCGGCAGTCCTCGACCCCGATCCCCTCGATACGCAGGCTCTCGCCGATCAAATCGCGCGGGTCGTGAGGATGTACGGTCGGTTTCATGTCTCAGATGTGGCGCAAACCAAGTCTCTTGTCACGTGCCAAAACCGGCGCTTTGCAACGCTCAGGCCTCAGTTTAGGGTCCAACCCGACAGAGGAGACCCGCATGACCATCACCGCGCTCAACCCCAATCTCGCCCGCGTTTTCGCTCCGCCGGTGATGGAAGCGCGGCGCTGGCTGGCTGATGCGAGCTTCTCGGAAGACCTCCCGCTTCTCAATGTCAGCCAGGCCGCCCCGGTCGAGCCACCGCCGGAGCCCCTGATCGACGTGATGCGCGGCGCACTGTCCACCGCCGAGGCGCATGCCTATGGCCCGGTCCTGGGCAATACAGATCTGCGCCAGCAGGTGGCTATGGATTGGTCGCGGGATTACGCCGCCACGATTGCCCCCGATCAAGTCGCCATCACATCCGGTTGCAACCAGGCGTTCTGCGCCGCAGTCGCGACGCTGTGCGCCCCAGGGGATGCGGTGATGGTGCCCGTACCCTGGTACTTCAATCACAAGATGTGGCTCGATATGGCGGGTGTGGAAAGCCGCCTGATCCCCTGCGACGACCGGATGCTACCGGATCTCGAGGCGGCGAGGGCCGCGATGGACGCCTCGGTAAAGGGCATCCTCTTGATCACGCCGAACAACCCGACTGGCGCGGAGTATCCCGATGAGTTGATGCAGGGGTTCTTTGATCTCGCCGCCGAGCATGGCGCCGCCCTGATCGTGGACGAGACCTATCGCGACTTTCATTCGGCCAGCGGCGCCCCGCACCACCTGTTCCAGCAGCCGGGTTGGGAGGAAGTGCTCGTCCATCTCTACTCCTTCTCCAAGGTCTTCCGTCTGACCGGGCACCGGGTCGGAGCGATGATCACTGGGGAGGCGAGGCTCGCCGAAGCGGAGAAATTCCTCGACACCGTTACGATCTGCCCGGCTCAGATCGGCCAAATCGCCGCGCTGCACGGTCTGCGCCATCTCCGCGCCTGGGTCGCGGGAGAACGAGCCGAGCTCCTGCATCGGCGCGCGGCGCTCGAGCAGGCATTTTCCGCGCATCTGCCCGATTGGCGGATCCTGGGCGTGGGCGCCTATTTCGCCTATGTCGCACCGCCATTCGAGCTGGCTTCGGACCGGCTGGCGCAACGGCTGGTGGCCGAGCAGGCGCTGCTCGCCCTGCCAGGAACCATGTTCACCCCGCCCGAACCGCGCTGGGGCGGTGCGGGCCAGCTCCGCCTTGCCTTTGCCAATGTCGATGCCGAAGGATTGACCGAGATGGCACGCCGCCTGGCGGCTTTCCGCCCATGAGCCTGCTTGTCGCTCCGAGAAATCCTGTCTAAGTAGCAACGAGACCTGCGCCCTGGGGCGCGTGATGGGAGGCTGACCATGCTCGATTTTTTTCGCCGCGGGGTGAAGACTTGGGTGGCCAAGGCGCTGCTCGCGCTGCTCATTCTCAGCTTCGCGGTCTGGGGGATCGGCGGCGAGATCTTCTCGTTCAGCATGCGCACGGCAATCGCCCGGGTCGGAGACACGAAAATCACCGCTGAGCAATTCTATCAGTCCTATACCCGTGAGCAGAACCGCCTGTCGCAGCAGGCGGGCGAGCAGGTCGATCACGGCCGTCTGCGCGATCTGGGCGTCGATGATGCGGTCCTTCGCGAGCTGGTTCGCAATGCCGCACTCAAAGAGGAATTGGCAGGCTTTGGCGTCCGTGTCTCTGATGCTGCGGCGATGGAGGCGATCCGCATGCGCCCAGAATTTCAGACCAACGGGGAATTCTCTCCCCAATTGATGCGGATAACGCTCGGCCGCATGGGCATGACCGATGGCGAATTCATCGACAGCCACCGCGATCTCGTGGGCCGAAATCTCCTCACCTCTCCGGCTGTCGCACCGACCCGCTCGCCACCGGGAATGGCCGCCAGGATCGCAGCTTTCCAGGGCGAGACGCGGCGGATCTCGACCGTCACGATGCCGCTGGAGTTCGCTTCCGATCCCGGCCAGCCCGGAGAAGCCGAGATCCGTGGAGAGTACGAAGCAAGCCCCGCCCGCTATACCGAGCCGGAGCGGCGGTTTGGCAGCTATCTGCATATCTCAATCGAGGATCTGGTCGCCGAAAACCAGCCGAGCGAGGCGGAAGTCAGAACTGTCTATGACGACGAGATCGAACGCTTCCGCCGCCCAGCGACGCGCACCCTGGACCAGATCCCGATGCCCGACATGGCCGCAGCAGCAGCCGCAGTCGCGCGACTGCAAAGCGGGGACATCACTTTCGAGGATCTGGCAGCCGAGTTGGAGACCGACCTGACAGACACCGACTTGGGCACGGTAACCGAGGGCGAGCTGCCTGAAACCACCGACCGTGCGATCTTCGCCGCGACCGAGCCTGGCATTCTCGATCCCGTCGATCTGCCCGTGGGCGCGGCAATCATCCGGCTGCGGGAGGTCAACGAGGCCAGCACCCTCGCCTTCGAGGAGGTCCGCGACATCCTTGCCGACCGGATCGCCCGGGACATCGCCTTTGAAACCGCGCCCGATCTCGCCAACCGGGTCGAGGAGATGCAGGCCGAAGGTGCGACCATCTCCGAGATCTCGGCCGCGACCGGCGTGCCGATCTCCGATCTTGGCGGCCTGGGCAGTGATGGTACCTGGCCCGATGGTGCCGAGGTGCCCGCGGTCCTGACCGACCCCTCGATCCGACGCGAGGTCTTCGAGGCGCTTGACGCAGAAGAGCGCGCGATCGTCGAGACCTCGGAGGGCGGCTTCTTCACAGTCATGGTGGACGAGATCCGCTCCCCCGGCCTCCGCCCGCTGGAGGAGGTCCGCAGCCGGGTCATCACCGATTGGCAAAGGCGCGTGCAGCTTGAGGAGCTTGCAGCCCGCGCCAACCGTCTGGCAAATCTCGTCTCGGGCGGTGGCAGTCTCTCCGCCCTCGCCCCAGCGCTCGGGCTCTCGGTGGCCGAGCGCGATCCATTCACCCGGCTCGATCCGCCCACCGATCTGCCCACGACCCTGATCGCTCAGATCTTCTCCGCAGATACCGGCAGCGGGTTCAGTGCCACTGCGGCCGACCTCACCGGCGTGATCATCGCCGAGGTCACAGCCAGCATCAGCATGCCGGCCGAGGTCACCGCCGAGACCGCAAACCAGATCGAAGGACTGGTCGAACAGACAGTCCGCGCGGACGAGCTTGACCTTTTGACCCGCGCCATTGTCGATGGGCACGAGGCCAGCACCGATCCCGCAGCACTCGACCAGATGTTCACCCGGATCTCCGGGCACGGCACCGCCGCTTATTGACGGCAATGGAGGTATTGCCCTCTCTGCCGGTCTTTGCAGAGACCCACCGGACCGGCCGCCCCCAGGTGGTCTGGACCGAAATCGTCGCGGATATCGAAACCGCGGTCTCGCTGATGCTGAAACTCACCGAGGCCGAAGCGATGAGCTTCATGCTGGAATCGGTCACCGGCGGCGAGGTCAGGGGCCGCTATTCGGTCATCGGCTGGGCGCCGGATCTGATCTGGCGCTGCCGCGGGGCCGAAGCCGAGATCAACCGCCAAGCAGCGACCGATGCGGAGGCTTTCACCGCAGAAGAGACCGACAGCCTGACCAGCCTGCGTGCCCTGATCGACGAAAGCCGGATCGACCTGCCACAGGGTCTGCCGCCCATGGCAGCCGGGCTTTTCGGTTATCTCGGCTATGATATGATCCGCCTGGCCGAGACGCTGCCCGAGCCCAACCCCGACCCTCTGGGCCTGCCTGACGCGATCTGGCTTCGCCCCAGCCTGATCGCCATCGTCGACAACATCCACGACCAAGTCACCCTGGTGACCCCGGTTTGGCAAGGCGATGACGATGCCGAGACCGCTTATTCCGCTGCCCAAACCAGGCTCGAAGCCGCGCTGTCGAAACTCGACCGTCCCGCTGGATGGGGTCAGATCACTCCGGTCGCCGCCACACCGCGGATGTTGGAGCCAGTTTCCAACACCTCGCATCCGCGCTATCTCGAAATGGTGGACAAGGCGAAAGACTACATCATCGCGGGCGATATCTTCCAGGTGGTGCCCTCGCAACGCTGGTCCCTGCCGCTGGATGTGAGCCCGTTTGCTCTTTACCGCGCACTCAGGCGAACCAATCCCTCTCCCTATATGTTCTTCTTCCATCTCGGCGGTTTTCATATCGTCGGTGCCAGCCCCGAGATTCTGGTCCGCGTCCGCGACGGCACGGTCACAATCCGCCCGATCGCCGGAACACGCCCCCGCGGCGCCGATGCGGA
>JBCDKL010000014.1:0-21657 GCA_038746695.1 Pseudomonadota bacterium
GATCCGGATATCCTGCATGTCGCCAACGGCGCGAAGCTGGTGATCATCGAGGCGATGAGCGCCAGGCCATTGTCGAATCGGATGTATATGGTGCGGGCACGGCGCAACGAGCGGCTGGCGAAACCCTCCTCGCTGCTCCGCGGGCTCTATCCGGACGTGGATTTCCGCCAGTTTTCGGGCGTCGCTGGAATGCTGGATGTGCTCTACGAGACCGATCCCGAGCGGTTCCGCCTGCTCGAGAACGAGATGCAGAACGCCTGGATCGGGCGCATGCAGAGCCTGCTGAACGAGATTGTCGTGCCGAAGATCCTGTTCTGGTTCGCCGAGCGCGAACCCGATCAGACGCCGGGCCGCGACGCGCCGCCCAAGGCCTGGGGTTATCCCCATTTCGTCGACGGGGCCATGATCGATTCGGTTCGGATGATGACGGATCGCTATGTCGAGTGTATCTCCTCCGAAGGGTTGCCCCAGGATCTGACGCAATCGGGCAAGCCGGTGCTGTTCCAGCCGACCGGGCGGGCGATCACCACCAATCGCGCACTGCCTTCGCCAGAGATGCATTTGCTGGCCGCGGACGAGCTGCGCCCGGCAATCTCGCGGCTGTTGCGCGGCTGAGATCCACCCCTCTGGCCTTCCGCGCGGCGCTGGGATAACCGACGCCGAAAGGCGGAGGTCGAGCGTTGGCAGCAGGCAAGGTCAAATCCAAGACTAAAGGGAAGGCCAAGAGGAAGGCGAAGGCAGATCGCCCCAGGCCGTTCCATCGCCTTCGCGGAGCCCTCTGGGCACCCCTAGGCTGGGTTTTGAAATGGTTGATGCGCCTGGTGGCGGGGATCGTCGTTTTCGTGGTGCTCTGGGTCCTTTCCTATCGGGTGATCGACCCGCCGATCTGGTTTTATCTTCTATCCGAGCGCTGGCGGCTGGGGGCGGTGGCGCAGGAATGGCGGCCACTGGACCTTATGACGCCGGATCTCGCCCTGGCCGCGATGGCGGCTGAGGATGCACGGTTCTGCGCCCATCACGGTTTCGACTTTGCCGCGATCGAGGCCGCGCTGGCTGCGAATGCCGAGGGGCGGCGGCTGCGCGGCGGCTCGACCATCAGCCAGCAGGTGGCGAAGAATGTTTTTCTCTGGCCCGAGCGGTCCTGGCTGCGCAAGGGGATGGAGGCGGGGTTCACTTTGTTGATCGAGCTCATCTGGCCGAAACGGCGGATCGTCGAGGTCTATCTGAACATCGCTGAATTCGATCGGGGCGTGTTCGGCGCCGCCGCTGCCGCGCGACATTACTTCGGGCGGGACGTCGCGGATCTGAGCCTTGTGCAGGCGGCGCGGCTGGCGGCGGTACTGCCCGATCCGAAAGGGCGCGCTGCGGCAAGGCCCGGTCCCTGGACCCAGCGCCGGGCGCGGGCCATCGCCGATGGTGCGCGGACCCTTGCCGCCGAGGACAGGGCCGACTGTGTTCTGGACCCTGGAAAGACTTGATCCGCCGCCCGTCAGAGGGCAAGACCTCAAGGGTCTCTCTCGCCGCCCGGGCCTTGCATGTTTCGCCTCTATCACCTGCCGCTTTCGCCGTTTTGCCGCAAGATCCGGCTGGTTCTGGCCGAGAAAAGGGTCGAAGCGGAGTTGGTCGAAGAACGTCCCTGGGAAAAGCGGCTGGGGTTTCTGAGGCTGAACCCGGCGGGCCAGGTGCCGGTCCTGGCGACGCAGGACGGGCAAGTTCTCTCAGGCTCGACTGCGATTTCGGAATTCCTCGAGGAGACCGTGGCAGATCCGCCGCTTTTGCCGGAGGAACCCCTGGCGCGGGCCGAGACTAGGCGGCTGGTCGATTGGTTCGACGACAAGTTCAATGCCGAAGTCACCCAGAACATGGTGTTCGAGCGCGTGACCAAACGGATGGCGAAGCTTGGCTATCCGGACGGCGCCTGTCTGAAGGCGGGCAGCCAGTCGATCCGGGTGCATCTCGATTACATGACCTTTCTTCTGGAGGATCATTCCTGGCTGGCGGGCAAGCGGATGACTCTCGCGGATCTCACCGCGGCGGCGCATATCTCGTGCCTGGATTATTTGGGCGATGTGCCGTGGGAGCCCTATCCCACAGTGCGCGAATGGTATGCGGTGATGAAATCGCGGCCCGGGTTCCGCGGCTTGCTGGCGGATCATCTGCCGGGCTTTCCGACCCCGCCGGCGCATTACGCGGATCTGGATTTCTGATCCGGCCCCGGGAGCTCGCGCGGCATCGTGGCAAACGGCATGCGGGCAAGCCCGCATACGTCTTGTGTTGCGCGCCGCCTCCGGCGCCGCTCGTGGCACCCGGTCGGGCCATGACGCCGAGCGGCCCAGGCTGGTCAATCGGCGGAGGCTTGGATAGACCCGGGAGCCATGACAGCGGACCGGAATTTGCGGCAGGCGATCAAGGCGGAGGCGGAAGCGCTCGGCTTCGCGGCCCATGGAATTTGCAGGATCGATGCGGCCTCGGCGGCCGGCGCGGGCGCGCGGCTGGGGGATTGGCTGAACGCGGGATATCATGGCGAGATGGCCTGGATGGCCAACCGGGCAGCCTGGCGCGGCGATGCGGCAGCTCTTTGGCCCGAGGCGCGTTCGATCATCCTATTGGCCGATCCCTACACGCCGGAGCGCGATCCCTTGGCCGCCCTGACACGGCCCGAGCGGGCGGCGGTCAGCGTCTATGCCCAGGGGCGGGATTACCACGACACGGTCAAGAAGCGGCTGAAGCGGCTGGGCCGCTGGCTGATCGATCTGGCGGGGGGCGAGATCAAGGTCTTTGTCGACACTGCCCCCGTAATGGAAAAGCCGCTGGCCGAGGCCGCCGGGCTCGGCTGGCAGGGCAAGCATACCAATCTTGTGAGCCGGGATCTGGGAAGCTGGTTTTTCCTCGGGGCAATTTTCACCACGCTGGAAATCGCACCCGCGCCCGCGCATCGCGATAATTGCGGCGGTTGCCGGCGCTGTCTGGATATCTGCCCAACTGCGGCTTTTCCGGCGCCTTATGTGTTGGATGCGCGGCGTTGCATCTCGTATCTGACCATCGAGTTGAAGGGGCCGATCCCGCGCCAGATGCGGCCCTTGATCGGCAACAGGATTTATGGGTGTGACGATTGCCTCGCGGTCTGCCCCTGGAACAAATTCGCCGCCAGCGCCCATGCCGCCTATGCCCCGCGCGAGGCGGAGGCACCATTGCTCGCCGAGCTCGCGGGGCTGGACGATGCCGGATTCAGAGCGCGGTTTGCGGGTTCCCCAATCAAGCGGATCGGGCGGTCGCGGTTTTTGCGCAATGTTGCGGTGGCAGTGGGCAATTCCGGCTTGCCCCGCCTGGTGGACACGGCGGAGGCTCTGGCCGCGGATGCTGAGCCTTTGGTCCGGGCTCATGGGGTCTGGGCGCTGGCGCGGCTGGCGCCCGAGGCTCTGGAGGCATCCTATCGGCCCGATCCCGACCCGATGGTCGCCGAGGAATGGCGCCTGGCCATGGGCGGGCCGGGTTAATTCAGATCCATCAACTGGAGCTTCTGCCGGGCGATCCCCGCCAGCGGATCCTCGGCCCCGGCCAAACGGATCGCGCTGAGCCATGCGGCCCGCGCCGCCGCGCGATTGCCGAGCAACGCCTCGACCTCGCCGATCTCGAGCCAGACCGCCGGGCTCTCAGGTGCGAGTTCCTGAGCCCAATAAGCATCGGTCCTGGCCCCCGCCGCATCGCCGCCGCGGCGCTTGGCAGTGGCGCGCAGGCTGAGGGTCTCGGCATCCGGTCCAGCCCGGTCGATCGCTTGGGTCAGATCCGCCTCGGCCCCGGCCCAATCGCCGAAGCGCGCGGCCAGCGCGGCACTGAGCAGCCGCGCACCGCGCGAGCGGGGGTCAAGCCGATCGGCCCGCTCGACCGCCTGGGCGGTCTCGCCCAATTCGCCGAGATCGAGGAAGATCTCGCCCGCTTCCACGAACATCTCCGCCCGAATGTCGGCGGGAAGATCGCTGGCATCGCGGGCGATCGCTGCGATCTCCAACGCCGCTTTACGCTCGGCGCCCAGCGCCAGCAGCGCCAATGCATGGCAATGCCGCGCCGGCCAGCCGCCACCGAACCGTGCCCAGACCTGCGCCCCGGCAGCCGCCGCCGCGGGGTCCGCGGCGATGAGTGCCGTGCAGGTATCGTAATCCTCCACCGCCCAGGCGGGGGCGGCGGTAAGACAGATCAGCAAGGCTGGCCAATGGCGCATCCGGGGCTATGCTCCTTCGGCCAGATATCTAGCCAATCCGGAAGGCCCGCGCCATGACGAAAACCCTGCTCAGCCTCGGCCATGGCTATTCCGCCCGGGCGCTGGCGCGGCGGCTTCTCGCCGAGGGCTGGCGGGTGATCGGCACCACCCGCAGCGCCGAGAAGGCCGAGGCGATCCACGCCACCGGGGCGGAGGCGCTGATCTGGCCCGGGACGGATCTTGCCCCCTATCTGAGGGATGCCACCCATCTCCTCGCCTCGGCCGCGCCGGTCGCCGAGGGAGATCCCCTGCTTCTAGCCGAAGGCGCGGCCATCGCTGCTGCCAGGCCCGAATGGGCAGGATATCTCTCGACCACCGGGGTCTATGGCGACCGGCAAGGCGGCTGGGTCGACGAAACCTCGCCCTGCACGCCCGCCACCACCCGCGGCCAATGGCGCCTGGCCGCCGAGCAGGCCTGGGCCGCCACCGGCCTGCCGCTCCATATCTTCCGCCTCGCCGGGATCTACGGCCCGGGCCGGGGCCCATTCTCGAAGGTCCGCAACGGCACCGCCCGGAGGATCATTAAACCAGGCCAGGTCTTCAGCCGCATCCATGTCGAGGATATCGCCCAGGTGCTCGCCGCCTCGATCGCGAGGCCCAACCCTGGCGCGATCTACAATCTCTGCGACAATGAGGCCGCACCGCCGGAGGATGTGCTCAGCCATGCGGCCGAACTGCTGGGCCTGCCGCCCCCGCCCGAGGTCGATTTCGAAACCGCCGAGATGTCCCCGATGGCGCGCAGCTTCTACGCCGAATCGAAACGCGTCTCCAACGACAGGATCCGCAAGGAACTCGGCGTCACCCTCGCATTCCCCGATTATCGCGCGGGCCTTGCTGCCCTCCTCGCCGAAGACGCCGCATCTTAAGCGGGCTCTGCGGATGGCTGGGTGGGCGGCCAGTCGTGCCTCGGCCCCTTCAGGGGTCGTGCACGCTGGGCGCACGGCCAGGCGCAGAGTCCGAACAGCCACCCGGTGTGCGATCACTTCAGAAGCTTCGCCATCGCCTTGGTCAACACCGCCAAACGGTCGGTATGAACCACAATGCTGTCCGCTTTGCCGCCGTCGATCGCCTTGTCCAACCGCTTTACCTCGGCGGTCAAATTGGCCAGACTCTGGGTTACCCGCGCCATATTAGGCATAGTCATTCTCCCTCAATGACGCCGCGTGCTTGCCCTTGGGATCGGCCGCTTCCGCATTGACCGCCATCGCCTTGTGGGTCGCAGTTGAGATCTTGTCGAGCTCCGCCTCGAGCCGGTCGAACTCGTCGCTATAGCGTTTCATCTTTCTCGCGTTGATCTGCAGCTTCGATGCGGTCTTCTCGAGGCTCTTCATGGTCTTGGCTGCCGCCTTGAGATTTCCTGCCTGGATCTGCTGGGTCAGGCTGTCCAGCCCATCCTCGTAATTCTTGAAGCCGATCTCGACATAGGACAGGAATCCGCTGCGGTTCTGGTTCGCCTTGTTCTGCTTCTGCGCCGTCGAGGCGCCCAGCATCGCCAGCTTGTCGATGGTCTTGCCCAATTTGCCCTTGGCTTTGCCAGCCTGCGCTTTGGCCGCTTTGAACAGCTTTATGGTGGCTTTCAGCTTCCCCTTATCGGTTGGCATCCCAATCCCCTCCTCACATCGCTTGAGCACCATTCTACCCCTGGGAAGCGGTGAATTCTGCTGCTAGTTTCTGAGCAAACTGGTTCTTCAAATGCACCGCTAGAGGGGAGCATGCGCCATCTGCAAAACTTCGAGATGATCCGCCGGATCGAGCGTGCGGGCTCGATCCGCAAGGCGGCGGCGGATATGCATATCACGCCCTCGGCGCTCAACCGCCAGCTCAACCAGTTCGAGCGCGAGCTCGGTGCGCAGATCTTCGAGCGCCTGCCCCGCGGCGTGCGTCTGAATGCCGAGGGCGAGCTGTTCCTCCAGCATATCCGCGCCCAATTGGCCGATCTCGCGCGGGTCCGCTCGCAGATCGACGATCACCGGGCGCTGCGCCGGGGGCGGGTGTCGATCGCCTGTTCGCAGGCTTTACAACCCTATTTTCTACCCCGGGCCATCGCGCAGTTCCGGCGGCGGCATCCGCAGGTCACCTTTGCCACCTATGTCCGCGACCGGGCCGCGGCCGAGGAGGATCTGGCCAAGTTCCACTCGGATCTCGCCTTGGTGTTCGAGCCGGTCTACATGGTCGATTTCGAGATTCTGGCGGCGATCCCCCAACGCATCCATGCGGTGATGCGCGCCGATCACCCGCTTTCCGAGGAGCGCGAGATCCGCCTCGCTGCCTGTCTCGACCGAACCTATCTGATGCCCAACCAGGCCTATGGCGTGCGCGATCTGCTCGAGCAGGCCGCGCGGCGGATGCAGCGCCGCCTCAGCCCCGCCATCGAGGCGGATTCCTTCGATCTGATGTGCCATTACGTGCTGGAGGAGGAGGCGATCGCTTTCCAAATTCCGGTCGGCCTGGATCCCGCCGCGCTGCCCGGTATGGTGCACCGTCCGCTGGCCGAAGCGGATGTGCCCGCAGGATCGCTGATCCTGGGCCAGGCCAAGGGGCGCAGCCTGCCGGTCGCATCGCACGCCTTCGCCAAGGATCTGGCCGCGGCGATGGATCAGCTTGCCTGACCCCTGCTCTACTCGATCGGATAGCGGACCACCGCCTCCCCGGCGGTCAGCGCTTCGACAGCCCGGTCAAAGCGGAGATGGGCAAGACCCCGCCCATCCGCCTGTGTGAAGAGCCGACCGGCCGGGCGCCCTTGGGCAGTTTCCAGCGCCGTGCCGGGCGGGGCGGAGCCATCGACCGCCACCTGCACCAGACCCTTGCGCAGCTCGGTCTTGTGCTTCATCCGGGCCGTGACCTCCTGACCGACATAGCAGCCCTTGCGGAAATCCACGCCGTTCAGGCGCTCGAACCCCGCCTCGAGAATGTAGGTATCCTCAGGCACCAGCTCGACTCCGCTTTCGGGCACGGCCAAGGCCACGCGCCTCGCATCATAGGCGGCCCGGTCGCCGCCTTGGGCAAGCTGGGGCGGCTCCGTCGCATAGACCCGAAAGCCCAGTCCAGGCGCACGCGGATCGGCAAGCACATGCGCGCCCGGGATCTCGGGCGCTTCGGCATCCTCCTCGGACCACAGCAGGCTGACCGTGATCTCCGACGCTTCGGAGAGTTTCACATCGCGGCGCAGAGCATACATCTTCAACCGCATGGCCAGCGCCGCCGCCCGCTCAGCCGCGGTGTCGATCAGGATCCCGTCGCTGTCGGCTAAAAGCATGAAGTCGAACAGATACTTGCCCTGCGGCGTCAGCAGGGCTGCATAGACTGGCCCAGACTCGATCCGCGTCACGTCATTGGTGACCACATCCTGCAGCACCGCGCGGGCGTCGCCACCCGCCATGCGCAGCACCGCCCTGCTCTCGTCGTGAAATCCGGTCCAGCCCGTCATCGCCCTTCCCCTCTGCCTTCGCAGCATATAGGCAAAGCGCGAGCGGATCACCAGCGGAGCCTCCATGACATTGCCGACCGATCAGGCCCGGGCCGCGGGAGAGATCCCGCTGGGGTTCCTGGTCTTCCTCGCGTTGATGACCTCGGTGGTGGCGCTGACAATCGACGCGGTGCTGCCCGCACTCGACACCATAGCGGTGGATCTGGCCTTCGAGGATCCGAATGCCCGGCAGTTCATCGTGCTCAACGTGCTGTTGGGGATGGGGATCAGCCAGCTCGTCTTCGGTCCCATGGCCGATGCGCTGGGCCGCAGGCAGACTGCGCTGATCGGTTGGGGGGTCTATCTCGCGGGCACGGCCATGGCGGCCCTGGGGCCGGGCGCGGAATGGATGCTGGCCGGGCGTTTTTTACAAGGTTTCGGCGCCGGTGCACCCCGGGTCGTGGCAACCACCTTGGCGCGCGATCTCTATGAGGGGCGGCCGCTGGCCCGGGTCATGTCGTTGGTGCTGACCGTCTTCATGCTGATCCCGATCCTGGCGCCGCTACTGGGCCAGGGGATTGAGGCGATGCTCGGATGGCAGGCGATCTTCGCACTCTATGCAGCACTCGCCCTGGTCAGCGGCGGGTGGTATTTTCTGGGCGTGCCCGAGACGCTGAAGCCCGAGCATCGCCGCCCCTTCCGCCTGGCCCCATTGGCCGCGGCGTTCGGCGAAGTGATCGCCACCCGGCAGACCAGCCTCTGCGCCATCGCCGCGGGCTGTGTCTTCGCGCCTTTCGTGGTCTATCTGGCGACCGCGCAGCAGGTGTTGGAGGAGCTTTACGGCCTCGGCCCGCTTTTTCCCCTGGCGTTTTCGTCGATCGCCCTGGCTTTCGCCGCGGCGACATTTACTAATTCACGGCTGGTCATGCGCTACGGCATGCGGGCCTGCGCACGGGTGGCGTTTCTGCTGCTGATCGGCACGGCGGCGGCGGGGTTGTCGATCTCCGCATTGACCTCCGGGCCGGTGCCGCCGCTCTGGGTCTATCTCGGCCTGATCGCGCTGATCTTCGTCGGCGTTGCTTTGCTGTTCAGCAATCTGACCGCCCTGGCGCTGGATCCGCTGGGGCATCTGGCGGGCACCGCCTCAGCCGTGGTCAATGCGGTCTCCTCGCTTCTTGCGACCGGCATGGGGATCGCCATCGCTCAGGCCTATGACGGCACGCTGACCCCGATGTTGAGCGGGTTTCTGGTGCTGGGGCTGGCGGGCTATCTGTGCTTTCTGGCAGGCGTCAAACGGTGAGCGCACCGCTCTCGATCGTGATCCCGACTCTGAACACTGCCGACCGGCTGGGGCCCTGCCTCGGCGCCCTGGCGCCTGCGCTGACTTCTGGCCTGATCCGCGAGCTGATCCTGGCCGATGGGGGCTCCGAAGATGCGATCGCCGAGATCGCTGACGCGGTCGGCGCGCGTCTGATCACGGCCGAGCAGGGGCGCGGCCAACAGCTAGCAGCGGGGGCGGAGGCGGCGCTAGGAGACTGGCTGCTTGTGCTTCATGCCGATTGCGTGTTGCCCCAGGGCTGGGAGGAGATGGTGCGCCGGCATATCGAGACCGATCCCGGCAAAGCTGCCCATTTCGCGCTGCGGCTCGACAGCCGCCATCCAATGGCGCGGATGACCGAGGGCTGGGCAAATCTGCGTTCGCGTCTCTTCGCCCTGCCTTATGGCGATCAGGGACTGCTGCTGCCGCAGGCGCTCTACCACCGGGTCGGCGAATACCCCCCGATCCCGCTGATGGAGGATGTGGCACTGATCCGCCGGATCGGGCGCCGGAATCTGCGCCGTCTGCCGGGGAGGATGCTGACCTCGGCCGAGCGTTACGAGCGCGACGGATGGCTCCGCCGCGGCTGGCGTAATTTGACGACTTTGGTGCTCTATGCGGCTGGGAGCGATCCCACCCGACTGGCCGAGCGGTACCGCCGGTGAAACCGCATCTGATCGTCTTCGTGAAGGAGCCCCGCCCAGGCCGCGTAAAAACCCGGCTCGGCCGCAAGATCGGCATGACCGGGGCGGCCTGGTGGTTCAGGCATCAGACCCGCGCCTTGCTCCGGCGTTTGGCGCGCGACCCGCGCTGGGTGACCGTGCTGGCCGTCAGCCCGGACGCCGAGGGCCGAGCAAGCCGATGCTGGCCACGAGGGGTGCGGCGCTGGCCGCAGGGGCGCGGCGATCTGGGCGCCCGCATGGCCCGGGCGCTGCGGGGCATGCCCCCCGGCCCCGCCATGGTGATCGGCGCCGATATCCCCGGCATCCGGCCCCGCCATATCGCCGATACGCTCCGCCTGCTCGGCCGCCATGACGCGGTGTTGGGGCCCGCGCCGGATGGAGGCTATTGGCTGATCGGCCTGAAACGAGGTGCCCAGGCGGTGCCGGCTGGTATCTTCCAAAATGTGCGCTGGTCGAGCGAACATGCCCGCGAAGATACCGAGGCGAGCCTCGGCCTGATGACCATCGCCCATGCCGCCACTCTGCGCGATGTCGATACCGCAGCGGATCTGGTGGTCTCGAAGCGCGAGTAATCGGAGCCTGGCAGTGCTCACATCGGGGGATGACACCGATGCTTCGCCCATCCACCGATTTAGAGCGGTCTCATGTCTCTATGGTTCGAGTGAAGTGTCAGACTGTCAAAGTGCAAGCCCGAAGGAGCGGACCGACGCTCTCCCGGCACGTTTGGCGTTACTTTGGCAGCGTACGGATTTGATCCTATAGCGGCGCTGAAAATGGGCGGCACCATGATCCAACAGATCACCCTGAAACTGTTAGATTCAGCGCGCACCGACGAAATAATACCCCTGATTTCATTGCAATTTTCTCGCTTATGAATCTCTTAGACTCTACAGAATTCCCCATTTTGTTGAATGACTGCTCTGAGCCCAGTTCGACCGATGCTGCAGATCCAGCGAAGGTCTGCTGTGCGAAATGAAAAGACGATCTCAGTTTCTGACACAGCACTTCGAGCAACCACGCACGATGTCGATCACGAGGCCTCCTGTAACTCCTTTGCATACACCGATCTGCGTCAAGAGTTCGAAATGGCTTCCTTAATGGTTTCCCGTAGCCATTGGTGCGCCGGATGCTTGTCAACGCGAGGATGCCACAGCATTTCGTGCCTCGTGCGATGGCTCTCAAAGGGAAGCTCGCGCGCGATCAGGCCATATTGAGCTGCAAAGCGATCCGAGAGGCGTTTCGGCAACGATGCGATTAAGTCGGAATTTGCGAGGACGCTCGGCGCGGCGGCAAAGTGTGGGATGGTCATTGCAACACGGCGCTCCAGCCTACGTTCGGCCAGCAGATCGTCGACAATCCCGGTCGTATCACCCACCAGTGTCACCAACAAATGGGAGGCGGCGGCGAAATCCTCCAGCTTCAGTAAGTCTCCGGCAAGGGGATGCCCCCTGCGCATAACGCAAACGAAGCTTTCTTCGAGCAATAACTCAGTGTGGAGTCGTTGCGGCGCACGGGGAAACCAGCCGAGCGCTGCGTCAACTTCAGCCGTGTCGACCTGCGCCACGGCGTCGACGTTGGTGTGCGGCAAGATTCGCAGATTAACGCCAGGTGCTTCCTTTGAAAGGCGCTGCGCCAGGCGTGGGACGTGGAGCGCGACATCATAGTCACTCGCGCTGACAGTGAAGGTGCGTTCTGCAGTCGAGGGGTCGAAGGTTCCGCCATCCAATGCAGAACGCACATCGCGCAGCGCGCGCCGTAGTGGTTCCGCGAGTTCCAACGCACGCGGCGTCGGCACCATGCCGTCCGCGGTGCGCACGAACAGATCATCCTGAAGGGCTTCGCGCAGTCTTCGCAGCGCACTGCTCGTCGCAGACTGGCTGAGGTTCACGCGCCGTCCTGCGCGCGTCACGTGCCTTTCCGTCAGGAGGGCTTCGAAGACGAGAAGCAGGTTGAGGTCAAACAGAGTTAAATTCATGAGATGGATATTACTCATCCACACAATGCGTTTCAATAGATGATGGTGATCGCATATTTCTGATCTCGAGGATGGCCGCTCAGCAAAGCGCGCCAGCAACCGAGAAAGGAAAAACGCTATGAAAAAGACAATTGCACTGATTGGCGGTACGGGGGCCATGGGCCGCGCGGTCGTCAACGCGCTCCTGAGCGACAAGGATGAAGCTTGGAGTGTCCGCCTCCTGACACGTGATCCCCAGAGCGAACGCGCGCAGGCCATGAAGGCGGACGGCGGTGACCGGGTCACATTCGTTGCTGGTGATCTCGAAAGTGGCGCGGGGCTCGATGAGGTGATCGAGGATGCCTACGGCGTGTTCTCCAACACCAATTTCTGGACAGTTGGCGAAAAGTCTGTTGCTCGCGAACGCGCTCACGGTCTTCGGGTACTGGACGCGGCGGAACGCGCCGGGGTTGAGCTGTTCGTGCACTCCTCGCTCGACTCTGCGACCAACCTTTCTGACGGCGCTGTGCCGGTGCCGCACTATGACGCCAAGGCGTCCGTCGAGCATGAGATCGATTGGCGGCGATCGGATGAGTTCTTCCGCCAAGACCATGATGGATGGTATTCGAAGCATGCAGCGGTCTTGGTGACCGAGCCTTACATTGAGAACTTCCAGAGCATCTTCCTGCCCGAAGAGGGCAAACTCAGCGACGGACGCGAGGGGCTGATCTTCCGCGGGCCGTTATCAGGCGAGGCACCATGGCCGATGGTCGCGCTCGACGATATTGGAGCCTTCGCCCGCATCATGTTCTCTGATCCAGGCAGGTGGGGCGGCAAGACGCTGCGCATTGGCTCGGACAATCCGACGCTCCCCGAAGCTGTCGCAACGTTTGAGAAAGTCACGGACATTCCTGCTGAGTTCTCGCCACCGAGCGATGAAGACTTCCTCGCTTCAGACATGCCGAACGCACATGACGTGCTCAACAACTTCCTCTTTCACCGGAATCGCCTCTCTGCACCCCGGGATTACTCGGCTTTGCGCGACATTCATCCGGGCCTGCGCAGCTTCGAAAGCTGGCTGCGCGAGAGCGGTTGGCGCGGCGGAGCTGGCGATGTCCAGAAAGATGCCATCAGCGGCGAGTGAAGCCGCAGTTCAACACAAAATAAAGACTTGAAAGGAAAACATCATGACTACTCATAAAACACGCCGTCTTCTTATCATTGGTGCCACTGGACTGGTCGGTGGCGACGTCGTCCGCTCGCTCACGGAGCAAGCCGATGTCGAAACCCTCGCCGCCGTCCGCCGCGACGATCAGGCCGAGGCCATGCGGAACCTTGGCGCTGAACCCATTCATCTCGACCTCGATGATATGGCGACGATCGAAAAAGCGATTCAAGGCGTGGACGGGCTGTTGTTGATGGCGGGTTATTCCGTTGACATGCTGAAACAGTCAAAACGCGTCATCGACGCGGCCAAACGTGCGGGCGTCGACCATATTGTTCACATCGGCGCTTCGGGTGCAGATACGGCAGAGGTTGCCCATTGGGGCTGGCACCGGATGATCGAGGCTTACGTCGAGGATCAAGGTTTTCGCTTCACGCATATCCGCCCTGAGGGCTTCATGCAGAACGTGTTGACCTTCGGCTGGCTTCAGAAAGGCACATTGACCAATCTGATCGGCGATGCACGTTGGAGCTGGGTCGATGCGCGGGATGTTGCCGCGCTGGCCGCAGCGGCACTGGCCGACCCCGACAAGTTTGGTGGGCAGGTCTGGCGGCTTGGCTATGACACCGGAACGATCGCGGACGTGGCGGGTAAGCTTGGCGATCATTTAGGCCATTCGATCGAAGTCGCGCCGCTCGACCCGCAAGTGTTCTATGAGGGTGCAATCGGCGCAGGTGCGGACCCTGCCTACATGGCCTGTATCCGCGACCAGTTCCGGCTGAACGCCGAAGGCGCGATCCCGAATACGGATGAGACATTCGATGCCGACGCCTTTGTGCGCGCCGTCGGCAGACCGCCAGCATCCTGGACCGATTATATCGCCCGTGACAGTGAAGCCCTCAAGGCGGCCGCTGCGCAATAGTGACAAGGAGTGGGCGGCCATGGATCGACCGCTCCTTCCCATCAAAAATAGGAACCGACCCATGAAGACGAACGAACAGAAACTGAGTGAAATCGATCACTTCTCCAAGCTAGATGAAACCGAGCTAGCCAAGCTGCTCCAAGACGCTGAGATCAGAACATACGATGTTGGCGAGATCATTCTTGATCCAGCAAAGCCGCGTGCGGGCTTCACGTTCCTGATCGAGGGGCGCTGGTGGATGTCGCGCCACATCGTCGGCGCGGCCACCCCCTTTGAATGGACGGATGACAGACCTGGTAATTGGCATGGCGGGGTCGCACTATTCGACGCAGTAGCTCCAGCCCATGTAAAGTCGGAAATGCCTTGCGAGGTTATCTTCGTCCCCGCGCCGCTCCTAGCGGAACTCGCCGCCAAAAATGCGCATCTGGCTCTGGCCATGCTACGCGGCATCCAGGGCGGCGCAACTGTGCTCTATAAGCACGCTACCGAAGGCGTTGCCGAGAGCGCTCCTTCGGGGCCAGCAACAGGGCTGACTGTCTGAAGACAGAGACCGACCCCTATCGGGATGACAAGTTTTCATCTGCAGCGGACATTCACTGACTGCAACCGAGTTTCCGCTTCGTCCCGCACAGAGGCCATTTAGGTCGGTGGGATATGACGGAATTGCCAAGTCAGTTAAACTCGTGGATCGGCTCATTGAAGTCTGAGATTTCTGCTTCGATGACGCCTCCGTCCCGAGTTCGCACCATCACTTAGGAGGATGCTTTTGCTGTAGTTCGAACGATAGGTTTCGTTCTTAAGATAGGGGAGGCTGACGGAGGATTGGCAGTCAGCTCCAAGCCGCAAGCGCCAGTACTCCCTGGCTCAACCGCGCCCGATGATGCCGAAAGCTGTGAGTTCGTCGCGCAGGGACGGGGGCAGATCCGCCTCCTCCTCGGCTTTGCCTGTAAGATCCGGCGGGGCATCGGCGGGCGTGAGATAGCGCCAGCCCTGGAACGGTTTCTTCGGGCGGGGTGCGACGCGGATCAGGTCGGGATTGAGCACAATGGCGCAGCGGCGGATGCCGTCTTCGCCGATGACCTCCTCCAGCGCTTCGATCCGCTGGCGCACCAGGACGGTTCCTGAGACGACCCAATAGATCGAGCCGCCCTCGAGCAACTCAGCCCCCCGCCTCGGCCACATGCGGGTAACATGGCGCGGGCGCGGGTCGAGGCCCTGGGCCCGGCGCAGGGCGCTGCGGCCGGATTGCCACTCGGTCAGGCGCTCGATGCTTTCGGAGCCGACGCCGAGTTTGATCAGGTGCAGTTTTGCCATCATGCCAGCCCCAGAACGTCGATCATGCTGTAGCGCCCCGGCTTCTGCGCCTGGCCCCAGAGCGCGGCCTTCACCGCGCCGCGGGCGAAAATCATCCGGTCGGTGGCGAGATGGCGCAGCACCACGCGCTCGCCCGGCCCGGCGAAAATCACGTCATGCTCGCCCACCACGTCACCGCCGCGGATGGCGTGAAGGCCGATGGCGCCTTGGTCCCGGGCGCCGGTCATGCCGTCCCGCGCCCTGTCGGCGACAGTGGCGAGCTCGACGCCGCGCCCCTCGGCTGCGGCTTCGGCCAGCATCAGGGCAGTGCCGGAGGGGGCGTCGACTTTCTGGTTATGATGGCTCTCGACCACTTCGATATCGAACTCGATATCCAGCGCCTGCGCGACCTTGCGCGTGAGGATCGTGAGAAGATTGACGCCCAGCGAGTAGTTCCCAGCCTCGATTACCACAGCATGGCGGGCGGCGGCATCGAGCTTGGCCTGATCATCACCGGTCAGGCCGGTGGTACCGATCACATGGGCGAGCCGGGCCTGGGCGGCCAGCACACTATGCGCGACAGTGGCGGCGGGCGCGCTGAAGTCGAGCACGGCCTGCGAGCGGGCGAAGGGTTCGAGCGGATCGTCCTCGACGGTGACGCCGATCTTCTGGCCGCCGAGCGCCTCGCCGAGATCCAGGCCGATCCAGGCATGGCCCGGGCGTTCGGTCGCGCCGGTCAGGGTGCACTCCTTGCGCTCGAGAATGGCAGCCGCCAGCATCCGGCCCATACGGCCTGAGACGCCGGTGACGGTGAAATGGGTCATGATTCCTCCGGTCTCAGATCCTGATTAGAAGAAATGACCGGGGAGGGAAAGCGAGGCAGGCCTCGGGCGAGAAGATGCGCCGCAAAAGGAATGCGCCCAAGAGGGTGCATACGCCATGATTGCGGTTTCGTCCCGAAACCGCGCGCCGTCTAGCAGGGACATAGAGGCGGCAGTGGAACGGTTTCGCAGGAGCGGGTCGGTGCGGGAGTTGCCGATATTCGGGCCAGAGATCGACGGGCCGTTGCGATGTCCTGGGTTTGACCCATAACCTCCTCGAGAATTGCGAGAGGCTTGAGGCTCAGCCCTTCATTTTTTTCCAGAAGTCTCTCACCTGACTGAAGAAATCCTCGGATGCGGGGCTGTTGGTACCGGCTTCGGTTTCGAACTCCTGCAGCAATTCACGCTGTCTGGCGGTCAGGTTCACCGGGGTTTCGACCGAGAGTTCGATGTAGAGATCGCCGGTCTGGCCCTGGCGTTGCAGGACCGGCATGCCCTTGCCGCGCAGGCGCAGGCGCTTGCCGGTTTGCACGCCCTCGGGCACCTTCACCCGGCTGCGGCCACCATCGAGAAGCGGGGCCTCGAGCTCTCCGCCCAGAGCCGCTGTGGTCATCGGCACCGGGATGCGGCAATAGAGATTGGCACCATCGCGTTCGAAGATCGGATGGTCCTCGATATTGATGAAGATATAGAGATCGCCGGGCGGACCGCCGCGGGGACCGGCCTCGCCCTCGCCTTCGAGCCGGATTCTCGTGCCGGTATCCACACCTGCGGGAATGTTGACGTTCAGAGAGCGCTCCTTGCGCACCGTTCCAGCACCGCCGCAGACCCGGCAGGGGTTCTTGATGATCTGGCCACGGCCTTGGCAGGTTGGGCAGGTCCGCTCGATGGTGAAAAAGCCCTGCTGGGCCCGCACCTTGCCATGGCCCGAGCAGGTCGGACAGGTCTGCGGCTGGCTGCCGCCTTCGGCACCGGTGCCGTTGCAGGCGGTGCAGACCACAGTGCCCGGCACTTGGATGGTGGATTTCTTGCCATTGAACGCGTCTTCTAGCGAGACCCGTAGATTGTAGCGCAGGTCCGAGCCGCGCTGCACCCCGCCCCGGCCGCGGCCGCCGCGCCCGCCCATGAAATCGCCGAACAGATCTTCGAACACGTCCGAGAAGGCCGAACCGAAATCGCCCTGGCCAGGGCCGCCGCGGGGGCCGCCACCGCCACCGCCTTCGAATGCCGCATGGCCAAACTGGTCATAGGCAGCCTTTTTCTCGCGGTCCTTTAGGATCTCATAGGCTTCGTTCACCGCCTTGAATTCATCGGCGGCTTTAGGATTATCCGGGTTCTGGTCGGGGTGGAGCTTGCGGGCCTTTTGCCGGAACGCCTTCTTGATATCGGCCTCCGAGGCGCTGCGACCGACCCCCAACGTCTCGTAGAAATCACGCTTGGCCATTCTGTCCACCTGTTGAATGCCTGGGCTGTCCGGCCCGGAGGATCGCGTTCATCTTGGTCCGCCCGGTCTCGCGATAGCCGGTGGCGCGCAGCAGTGCGAGTGCTTCGGTCTCCTCGCCGCGCCGCGCCTCGATCAGGATCAGCGCGGGGTGGAGCGAGGGCGGTGCGGTTTCGAAAAACGCCTTGAGAACCGGAAGCTCGGCGCCCTCGATATCGATCTTCAACGCGTCGATCCGGGGCAGGCCAGCCTCTCTCACCAGATCGAGGAGCGGGCGGGCGGGTACGCCGGTTTCGGACACGGTGACCGTGGTCTCGCCGCGATTGCCCGGGGCCGCCGCGATCTCGACAAAGCCTGGGCGGTCCGACAGGGCCACGGGCGCGACCGTGACGTCCCGGGCACCGGAGGCCTCGAGATTGTCGCGGAGGCGGCGGAGGTTCTCAGGGTCGGGCTCGATCGCCAGGATCCGGGCCGGGCCAAAG
Source organism: Pseudomonadota bacterium (assembly GCA_038746695.1). GTDB lineage: Bacteria > Pseudomonadota > Alphaproteobacteria > Rhodobacterales > Rhodobacteraceae > Thermohalobaculum. Next base: position 17,744 of record JBCDKL010000014.1, read on the forward strand.
CTGCGCACGGCCAAGGAATAGAGCCCCGCATTGGAGCCAGCATCGACAAAGCAGAACGGTGGCTGGGCGCCTCGCATCGCATTGCTGAGCGCCTCACGCTCGACCGCATCCCAGAATTGCACGCCGCCGAAGACACGTTTCTCCGAGAGGTTATCTCGGGGATAGAGCCGTGCCCGCTGGCCTGGAAAGGGCTCGACATCTACTGGGTCCGAGCGTCCCGCCAGACAGATCCGCCGGCTGAGCGACACCGCCCTTCGCGCAAATGCTCCGGTTCCGGCGCGCTGCATCGCACGCCGGAGGGTCTCTGCCCAGCCCGGCAGAGCATGGGTTCCAAAAGGGGGCTCGAGCACAGCCACCACGGAAAGCCCCCTTTAGGAGGCTTTCTTCTTGTCGTCGTCGACTTCCTCGAACTCGGCATCGACCACATCATCGGCATTGCCGTCGCGCGGCGCATCGCCTTCCTCGGCTTGCGCCTCAGCTTCGGCGGTCTCGGCCTTTTCCATCTCGGCCTTATAGATCGCCTCACCCATTTTCATGGCAGCTTCGGCCAGGGCTTGGGATTTAGCGGTGATCGCCTCGGGGTTTTCGCCTTCAAGTTCGGTTTTCAGCTCGGCCATGGCCGCTTCGATATCGTCGCGGATCGGCTGATCGACCTTGTCGCCATGTTCGGCGAGCTGCTTTTCGGTCTGGTGCACCAGGCTTTCGCCCTGGTTCTTGGCCTCGACCAGAGCGCGGCGCTTCTTGTCCTCCTCCGCGTTCTCCTCGGCTTCCTTGACCATCTTGTCGATATCGTCGTCGGACAGCCCGCCCGAAGCCTGGATCGTGATCCGGTGCTCCTTATTGGTGCCCTTGTCCTTTGCCTGGACGCTGACGATCCCGTTCACATCGATATCGAAAGTGACCTCGATCTGCGGCATGCCGCGCGGTGCGGGGGGGATATCCTCGAGATTGAACTGGCCGAGCAGTTTGTTGTCGGATGCCATCTCACGTTCACCCTGGAAGACCCGGATGGTCACGGCGTTCTGATTGTCCTCAGCGGTCGAGAAGACCTGGCTCTTCTCGGTCGGAATCGCCGAGTTACGGTCGATCAGCCGGGTGAAGACACCGCCCAGGGTCTCGATACCCAGCGACAGCGGCGTGACATCCAGCAGCACCACATCCTTCACATCGCCTTGCAAGACACCGCCCTGGATCGCCGCACCCATGGCGACCACCTCATCGGGGTTCACGCCCTTATGCGGCTCTTTCCCGAAGAAGCTTTTGACCGTGTCGATGACCTTGGGCATGCGGGTCATGCCGCCGACCAGCACCACTTCGTCGATATCGCTGGCCGAGACGCCAGCATCCTTCAGCGCCTTCTTGCAAGGATCGAGCGTGCGCTTGATCAGGTCCTCGACCAGGCTTTCCAGCTTGGCGCGGGTCAGTTTCAGCGTCAGGTGTTTCGGACCGCTCGCATCGGCGGTGATATAGGGCAGGTTGATCTCGGTCTGGGCGCTTGAGGAAAGCTCGATCTTTGCTTTCTCCGCCGCCTCTTTCAGCCGCTGCAGCGCCAACTTGTCGCCGCGCAGATCCATGCCCTGATCTTTTTTGAACTCGTCGGCGAGATACTCCACGAGGCGCAGATCGAAGTCCTCACCGCCCAGGAACGTGTCGCCATTGGTCGCCTTGACCTCGAAATAGCCCTCGTCGATCTCGAGCACCGAGATATCGAAAGTGCCCCCGCCCAGGTCATAGACCGCGATCACCTTGGTCGCGTCCTTGTCGAGCCCATAGGCGAGTGCTGCCGCCGTCGGCTCGTTGATGATCCGAAGCACGTCGAGGCCTGCAATCTTGCCCGCGTCTTTGGTGGCCTGGCGCTGCGCGTCGTTGAAATAGGCAGGCACAGTGATCACTGCCTGGGTGACGGTCTCACCCAGATAGCTCTCGGCGGTCTCTTTCATCTTTTGCAGGATGAAAGCCGAGATCTGGCTTGGCGAGTATTTCTCGCCGCGTGCCTCGACCCAGGCATCGCCATTCTTTCCCTCGACGATCTTGTAGGGGACCATGCCCTTGTCTTTTTCGACCGTCTTGTCCTTGAAGGGACGCCCGATCAGGCGCTTAACGGCGAAGAGGGTATTTTCCGGATTGGTGACGGCCTGGCGTTTGGCGGGCTGGCCGACCAGACGCTCTCCCTCTTCTGTGAAGGCCACCATCGAGGGCGTCGTACGCGCACCCTCGGCATTCTCGACCACTTTCGGGGTGGCACCATCCATGATGGCCACGCAGGAATTAGTGGTTCCGAGGTCGATTCCGATCACTTTGGACATGAGTCACTCCTTTTGGCGATGGTTCAGCTAGGGCCCGCAAGCGGCACCCGAGGCTGCATCCCAGTCTCGATTGGCTGCGCGGGTATATAGTCAGGCAACAGGGGAGCTACAACCTGAAAGCCCGGAGAAAATGGGTGGAATTGCCCTGGTTTTGCCCAGTGTTGCAGTGGGGCGCCCGAGCCGCATGCCACGAGCGAAGCTTGAGCAGAACGGCGTTCGAAATCGGACGCCAATAAATGATCGGATCACGACGCCGCTCGCTGGCGAGCGAGGAGTGAAGAACCCCAGAAATTGCGCTTCTAGCCATAGATACACGAGGCAACTGGGTGGACCCTTCAGAGCTCTCACCGCTTGCTCCTCAAGGCGGCCAAATGTCTCCAACTCCGCCTTTCAAGCCTGTGAGCGGCAAGTCACCAGCCCAAAGAGTTGGGCTGAGGCCTATCCGGCGGCTGCAGCTTGAGTCGGGTCGGCATTAGGAGAGGAGGTGGGCGCGATGGAGATCGCGATCGGGTTCGGCAGCCCAGAACTTCTAAACGTGCATCCTCGCGCTCAAACTCGGCGTATCTGCGCCTTTATAACCCTCACTTCACCGAGATCAGCTCCACCTGGAAGATCAAGGTTGCTCCGGGCGGGATCACGCCCGAGATCCCGCGGGGGCCATAGGCAAGATCTGAAGGGATGACGAACTCATAGACCGCTCCCTCCTTCATCAACTGCACCCCCTCGGTCCAGCCCTTGATCACGCCGCTGAGTGGGAATTCAATGGTCTGACCGCGGTCGTAAGAGCTGTCGAATTGCGTGCCGTCGATCAGGGTGCCTTTGTAATGCACCTCAACCCGGTCGCGGGCCGTTGGGCTGGCCCCCGTCCCCTCCGTCAGCACACGATATTGCAGCCCGCTTTCGGTGATCGTCACGCCCTCTTTCTTGGCGTTCTCGACCAGATAGGCGGCGTTTTCCTCGGCACTCACGGGTGTAGCGAGTCCGACCAGCGACAAAAGCGCGAGACGGGCGGCTTTGAACATGGATCCTCCGGGGTCAATTCAGGGCTGCTATGATAGTGGGACGGCTGAGCAGGGCGCCGAAACGGCGTTGCGCCTCGGCCTGAGCGACCTCGTTCTTGCCCTCTTCCAGCTGGAACAGGACGGATTCGCCGGTGCCTTCGACCCCCTGGTCGGATTGGGTTGCGATCTCCAGCCCCGATTGGTCGAAGACCCGCGCGGTGAGGTTCCACGAGGTTGTGATCTGCGCCAGGGCGTCGGTCTTCCATTCCCGCATTTCGATCAGGAGCAAGCGGTCAGTCCCCGCCTGGCGGAACTGGCTAACCACACGCTCGGCATCACTGCCGGGGGCTACGGTCAACGCTTTGGCATTGCTGCCCGCGCTGGCATAGCTGTTGACCAGCATGCGGGTGAGATCTTCCGCCGCCGAGCGGCCCGACCGGGTGGTGACGTCGAAAGGATTGCCATAGCCGCCACGTTGCAGTCCGATGAAATTCGGGCTCTTGTCACCGCTCAGCACATAGGGCCGCTGATCTATCACCGCGACCGAGACGCTCTGACTGATATCGCCCACCCGGGCCGCTCCTTGGCTGAGATCATACTGATTGCC
>JBCDKL010000015.1:0-21302 GCA_038746695.1 Pseudomonadota bacterium
CCAATATCCAGCACCGCAAGGGGAGGCAGGATGCGGCCCGCTCGAAACTCTTCTCCAAATTGTCCAAGGAGATCACGGTGGCCGCCAAAATGGGCGACCCCGACCCGGAAAAGAACCCGCGCATGCGCCTGGCGGTCAAAGAAGCAAAATCCAACTCGGTGCCCAAAGACGTGATCGAACGCGCGATCCAGAAATCCCAGGCGGGCGATGGCGATGATTACGAAGAAATCCGCTATGAAGGCTATGGTCCGGGTGGCGTGGCCGTGATCGTCGAAGCGATGACCGACAACCGCAACCGTACCGCCTCGACCGTGCGCTCGACTTTCGGCAAGAACGGCGGCAACTTGGCTGAGACTGGCGCGGTCAGCTTCATGTTCGACCGCAAGGGCCAGATCCTCTACCCTGCGGATGCGATCGACGAGGATACGGTGATGGAGGCGGCCATCGAGGCTGGCGCCGAGGATGTGGAAAGCTCCGAAGACGGCCATCTCATCTATACCGATGCAACCGATCTCAACGAGGTCTCCACCGCGCTGGAAGCGGTTCTGGGCGAGGCAGAATCGACCAAGCTGATCTGGAAACCGCAGACCCTCACCGAAGTGGATGAAAGCGCTGGCGCCACGCTGATGAAACTGATCGGCGCGCTCGAGGACGATGACGATGTCCAAACCGTCACCGCGAATTTCGAAATGTCCGACGAGGTGATGGAGAAGCTCGCCTCCTGATCACCCTGGTGGCACACGTGAAATCCACAGCCCACGAGCGGCGCCGGAGGCGGCGCGCAACACAAGACTTGTGAGCCCGGCACGGGTGAACCCGTTCTGGCGCGGCCTATCTCTGCACTGCCCCGCGCCAAGGGATCTTGAACAACGCCGCTGAGACGATCACCGCCAGCCCCGCCGCTGCCAGGCCATCCAGCGGATCATTCAGAATCCAAACACTGATCGCAGTGGCCGAGACGATCTGCACATAGACGATGGGCGCCAGATAGGCAGCTCCAGCATGGCGAAAAGCCAGGATCTGAAACAGATTGGCCGTCGCGGATGACACACCCATCGCCAGTATCCAGCCAAACCCATCCAGCCTGTGATCCAAGAATCCCGGCAATCCCAGCGGTGCCAGCAGCACCAGCCCGGCCACCAGCTGACCGGCAAGTTGCGCCATCGGCGGGGCCGTGCCCGACGCCCATCGAGTCGCAACCAGAAACCCGCCGAAGGCCATCCCGCCGCCAAGCGCCCAAAACATACCCGGCCGGAACTCTCCGCTCGGATCGACGACCAGAATGACGCCCAGAAATCCAAGCCCGATTGCCGCCCAATCCGCCCAGCCGGTGCGCTCGCCCAGCAGAACGACGCCCAACAACGCCGCCAGGGCCGGACCGATGAAGAAGAGCCCATAGGCATCCGCCAGGGGCACGGTCTCGAGCGCTACGATCATGCAGGTGATCCCCGTTGCGATCAGGCATCCGCGTAGTGTCTGACGCCCGACGAAACCCAGCCCCAAGCCTCGAAACGCGCCCTGCGACCAGGCGACCGGCACAACCAGAAGCGCGCCTACGACAAATCGCGACCAGGCTAGCGCCGCCCCGGAATAGAGTGTGACCGCCGAGAGATGTTTCGCAATTGCATCGCCCACTGGCAACAGGACCATGCCGAGCGCCATCAGACACACACCGGTCAGCGGTTGCGGCCCGGGCGTCCTTCCGCTCACCCCCCGAACACCCGGGCGAAGATCGTATCGACATGCTTTGTGTGGTAGCCGAGATCGAACTTTTCTTCGATCTCGGCCGCGGTCAGCGCTGCGGTCACCTCGGCATCCGCCTTCAATTCGGTCATGAAATCGGCGCCGTCTTCCCAAACCTTCATCGCATTACGCTGGACCAGACGGTAGGCATCCTCGCGACTAACGCCCTTCTGGGTCAGCGCCAGAAGCACCCTTTGCGAATGCACCAACCCGCGAAACTTGTTCATATTGGCGATCATGTTGTCGGGATAGACCACCAACTTGTCGATCACTGCGGTCAGGCGGACCAGCGCAAAGTCCAACGTCACCGTCGCATCCGGGCCAATATTCCGCTCGACGCTGGAATGGCTGATATCCCGCTCGTGCCACAGCGTCACATTCTCCATTGCCGGCACCACCGCCATACGGACCAATCGCGCGAGCCCGGTCAAATTCTCGGTCAGCACGGGATTGCGCTTATGCGGCATCGCGGAGGAGCCTTTCTGACCCTTCGAGAAGAACTCCTCCGCCTCCAGAACTTCCGTGCGCTGCATGTGCCGGATCTCAGTCGCGATGTTCTCGACCGAGCTCGCCACCAGCCCCAGCGCGGCGAAGAACGCGGCGTGTCGGTCGCGCGGGATGATCTGGGTCGAAATCGGTTCGGGAATCAGGCCCAGCTTCGCGCAGACATGGGCCTCGACGCCAGGGTCGATGTTCGCGAATGTCCCGACCGCGCCTGAGATCGCACCGGTCGCAATCTCCTCGCGTGCGATCACCAGCCGCTGCTTGCCCCGCGCCATCTCGGCATAGAACCGCGCGAAGGTCAGGCCCATCGTAGTGGGCTCCGCGTGGATCCCGTGCGAGCGGCCGATGCGCAGGGTCATCTTCTGCTCCTCCGCCCGGCGTCGCAGGGCCGCGAGCAGAGCATCCATATCGGCGATCAGGATATCCGCCGCCCGGGTGAGCTGGATGTTGAAACAGGTGTCCAAAACATCAGATGAGGTCATGCCCTGATGCACGAAGCGCGCCTCGTCATGGCCTATGATCTCGGCCAGATGGGTGAGAAAGGCGATCACGTCATGCTTGGTCTCGCGTTCGATCGCATCGATCCGGTCGATATCGAACTCCACATCCCTGGCCTCCCAAACCGCCTCGGCATTCTCGCGCGGAATCACCCCAAGATCGGCCATGGCATCGCAGGCATGGGCCTCGATCTCGTACCAGATCCGGAACTTTGTGGCGGGTTCCCAGATTTGGACCATCTCGGGGCGGGAATAGCGGGGGATCATCGCGTCTCTCGTTTTTTGATGCCGTTGTCTGATGCGCGCTGCCGGGGTAGCAGGGGCAAATGATCCACGCAACGCAGAGCTTCTTCGAGGGTCGCTGGCAGATGCGGCGTATCATTGAAAACGTCCCCGAAGGCGTGATCGGTGAGTTTTGGGGCGAGGCGGAGTTCGCCCCCGATGGCGCCGGTCTGAACTGTTTCGAGGCCGGTGTGCTGCGTTTCAAAGGCCATGATTATCATGCCGACCGCCGCTCGCTTTGGCGTTTTCCTGGGGAGGGCCGGGTGGAAGTGCAATATGAGGATGGCCGACCGTTCCACGATTTCGTTCTCGAGGAACCGGAAGCCGTGCATCTCTGCGGCGAGGATCGCTATCGCGTCGCATATGATTTTGGCGAAGACCGTTGGACCAGCGTCTGGGATGTGCGGGGGCCGGGGAAGGATTATGTGATGACCACGCAGTACCGGCGGATCGGAGGCTGATATTCGGTGCACGAAGCACTCATGTCCAAATGGAGCTGCAAAGGTTACCACTCAGTCGATTGCTAAAAAGCCTTTAGACCAGCGTTTTGCGGATCAGAATTGAAAGCTCAAGTGAGGTCCCGAGGTCCTATTAAGGCGCATTAGTAAAGACTGGATTCACCGTCTTTAGACCGCCTAGACCTAGAAAAAAGAGAAACCGATTTCTGACTTCTGCGATGTAGATCAGTGCGTCACGAGATCCCGGCCCGAAATCTACAAAGCTGCGGGAGCGTGCCGGTCTGAAGTCTCAGTCCACGATTGGATCGCGGTACACGACGGTGCGGTTGGATTGCCAGTCGCGATAGGCGTCGACGCTTTGGAACCGCCGCCACTTTGCCCCATCGCACAGCTCGAAAGGGCGATACTGGGTCTTGTAATCCATCTTCGGCGAGCCCGCGACCCAATAGCCGAGATACACAAAGGGAAGACCCATCTCCTTGGCCAGGTTCAGGTGATCAAGGATCATATAGGCGCCAAGCGAGCGACCCTTTTCATCTGGCTCGAAGAAGGAGTAGACCATCGAGATCCCATCCGCGAGGATATCGCTGAGACAGGCCGCAATCAGCTGTTGGGTGCCGGTCTGGCGGTCAATCGCAGCGTACTCAACGACCGTCGAATTCACCGGCGTCTCATCCACCATCGACGCATAGTCGAACGCGTCCATATCGGCCATACCGCCCCCGGCATGGCGATGATCGAGATATCTGCGGAAGAGATCGAACTGTGTCTCGGTAGCCCAAGCTTCGCAGGGCCTGCGGGCCAGATCTGAGTTTCGCCGGATCAGCCGCCGCTGGGTCTTGCTGGGGCTGAACTCTGCCACCGGAATTCGGATCGACATGCAGGCCGAGCAGCCAACGCATGCCGGGCGGTAGATCACCGATTGCGAGCGCCTGAATCCCTTGATCGAAAGTGCATTGTTCACCGAGACCGCCGTCTGCCCCTGCAGCGTCGTAAAGACCTTCCTCTCCTCGCGGCCATCGAGATAGGCGCAAGGCTGCGGTGCGGTCAGATAGAACTGCGCTTTAAGCTGGGACTCGTGATGCGACATGGACGCGGCCTCTATGCTTTCGAGAACGATAACAGGATCGGAGCCTGTGTCACCACCGTCGGTGTCTCTAATTGGCGGAAATGCTTCTCAATTTGACGCAGTTTGTTTCGGTCTGGATCTCAGTTCGCCACGCGGCGGCCGGTCTTAGCCCTTGATCCGGGCCGCGCCTTGACGCGCGTCTTCGCCCGCTTCTCACGCGCTGCGGCTTCCGCAATCGGCAATGAGCGGCGGGCCCAGTGAGCGGCCAGTTCTGGATCCTCCAGCGCGTCTTCGGGCAGCGTCCAATAAGGCATCGCAACGGGTGCTGATTTGCCATCATAAACAAAACGCCGGCAGCCGAGCTCTTCCAATTCCGCACCCAAGGCCGCATCGCCGCGGAGAAAGATCGTGTCCTCGTCATAGAGCAGCGCGAACATCGCGTCGCCGTTGTAGAGTCCGGCACCGCCGAACATACGCCTCACCCTGACCGGGCCTATGCCGGAGAACAGATCGCAGGCAAATTCCGTGAACCCGGCCGAGATGGCCATCACATGTTGGAAAACTTGATCGACTCGCCGCAGCCGCAGGCTTCCGAGACATTCGGGTTGTTGAACACGAACCCGCTTTCAAGCAGCGAGGTCTTATAGTCGATCTCGGTGCCGATCAGGAACATCTGCGCCATAGGGGCGATCATCACCCGGGCGCCGTCGCGCTCGACCACCGCGTCATGCTCACCGATCTCGGTGGCATGCTCCATTGTGTATTCCATGCCCGCGCATCCGCCTTTCTTCACGCCGATGCGCAAACCTTTCACCTCGGTCCCATCCATCAGCTTCAGAATACGTTTGATCGCGGCGGAGGTCAGAGTGACCGGATCTTGTCCTGGAATTGCGAACATCAGATCATCCCCAATTCGAGCCGTGCCTCGTCGGTCAGGCGTTCCATGCCCCAGGGTGGCTCCCACACGATCTCGACATTGACCGATTTGACACCAGGCAGCGGTTCGATGGCTTCGGCGACCCAGCCGGGCATGAACTCGGCGACCGGGCAGCCTGGAGCGGTGAGCGACATATCGACATCGACATGGCTCTCCTCATCCACCCGGATCGAGTAGATCAGGCCAAGATCATAGATATTCACCGGAATCTCCGGATCGAAGACCGTTTTGCAGGCGGACACAAGATCCTCATAGAGCGGATGATCCTCGCTCGAGGGTCTGATCAGCGGCTCACCTTCTTTCGGTGCGCCTTCCTCTGATGCGCTGTCAGGCATGGTACGATCCTTTGCGAAACTGCTCCTGATATAGAAACCCGCCAGCGCCCCGTCCAGGGGACTCATCGACGCCGGGCTAACAGGCCGAATTGCTTTGCCACCACGATCAGCGAGACGAAGAAGATGAACGCACCGATATAGATCGCGGCACTGGCCGGCCCACGGCTCCGCTCGACCCCTGCCCAGTCCCAGGTCGCAGGGTCGGCGGCGGAGTAGACGATATCGAACCTGTCGCCGAGTTGAGTCTGATCGAACAGCTCCTCATAGACCTCGCCCCTTACCTCGATCTCATCTTGGGCCAGGGGTTTGAAGCTCATGCTCAAATAGAAATTCACGAAGTCGCGCGGTCCTCGAGTCGGATCGCTCGAGCTGAAATTTCGGTTTCGGGTGACGGTGCGTTCCTTGTCGATCACCGTGGCACTCGCCGGGATGGCATCGGCCTCGAGCCGAGTCTGACGCTCGTTGGCCCGCATGCCGACCCAGACCATCAGCAGACCGATGATCGCAAAGATCGCGGCCACAGTGCCCACCACTCCCAACCGCTTCATCGCCTTTCCCTCTGCGCCCGATACCGCGGCGGGGCTTGCCAACCCGGCCGGAAACCTCTTGAAGCAGTTTAGCGGAGGCCTCGCGGATGACCAACTTCTCCTTCACGCTGGACACGACCGACGGGCGCGCAAGGCGTGGGCGGATCGAGACGCCGCGAGGCATTATCCAAACACCTGCCTTCATGCCCGTCGGCACGGCAGGGACGGTCAAAGCGATGCTACCAGAAAGCGTGGCGGCGACAGGTGCGCAGATCCTGCTGGGCAACACCTATCATCTGATGCTGCGGCCCGGAGCCCAGCAAGTGGCGGATCTGGGCGGGTTGCACCGTTTCATGAATTGGGGCGGGCCTATCCTTACCGACTCAGGCGGTTATCAGGTGATGAGCCTCGCCGGTCTGCGAAAGATGACCGAGCAGGGGGTCAGCTTCAAAAGCCATATCGACGGCTCCAAGCATCTGCTGACGCCGGAAAGCTCGATGGAGATCCAGCGGCTTTTGGGCTCGGATATCGTGATGGCCTTCGACGAATGCACGCCCTTTCCATGCAGTGAGGCCGAAGCGGCCGCCTCGATGCAGCTTTCTATGCGCTGGGCCAAACGTTCGCGGACGGCGTTCGGTGAGAGGCCGGGCCACGGTCTCTTTGGCATTCAACAGGGCAGCGCTTTCCACGATCTGCGCGCCGAAAGCGCTGAGAAACTGCGCGAGATCGGCTTTCCCGGCTATGCGATCGGCGGTCTTGCCGTGGGGGAGGGGCAGGAGATCATGTTCGATGTCCTCGACTATGCCCCGGAGATGCTGCCGAAGGACAGCCCGAGATACCTAATGGGGGTCGGCAAGCCCGATGATCTGGTGGGGGCGGTAAAGCGCGGCGTGGACATGTTCGACTGCGTGCTGCCTTCGCGCTCGGGCAGGACCGGGCAGGCCTTTACCCGGCGTGGCGTGATCAATATCCGCAATGCCCGCCATGCGAAGGATCCGCGACCATTGGATCCGGACTGTAGTTGCCCGGTCTGTGCGAATTACTCCCGCGCCTATCTCCACCATGTCCACAAGGCGGGAGAGATCATCTCCTCGATGCTGCTGACCTGGCATAACCTCCACTACTATCAGGAGCTGATGGCCAGCATGCGTAACGCCATCGCCGCTGGTCGCTTTACCGAGTTCGAGGCGGAGTTCCATGCCAAACGGGCCGAGGGCGACCTTGAGCCGCTCTAGACCTGGCCTCGATGCTGCGCCATAACATCGTCCAATAGGAAGAGACACGGGGCGCGTATGAGCCTTTTCAACCAAATCTTCACCTGGTGGAACGGTCAGACCATCGGCACCCGCCTGTTCACCGCCCGCAAGGGAGAGCGGGTGGGCGAGGACGACGAGGGCAACGTGTTCTATCAGACCAGGGACGGCAAACGCCGTTGGGTGATCTATAACGGCGTGGCCGAAGCCAGCCGGGTCTCACCCGATTGGCATGGCTGGCTGCATCATACCTATGACGAGCCGCCGACCGATCAGCCCCTGAGACGCAAGCCCTGGGAGCGCGATCACAAACCTAACCAAACGGGCACTGGTGAGGCCTATCGCCCGCCCGGCTCGGTGCTCACCCCCGCCACGCGCCCGCGCGCCTCGGGCGATTACGAAGCCTGGACACCGGAATAATGGCCTCGAACACGGTAGAAGCGCTTATCGGCGGCGCGGTTCTGGCCGCGGCGGCTGGCTTTATCGTCTATGCTGCGAACACCGCCGATCTGGGCGGCACTTCCAGCGGCTATGAGCTGGTCGCAAAGTTCCGCAAGGCCGAAGGGCTCGCTCCTGGCGGCGATGTGCGGATCGGTGGCGTGAAGGTTGGTTCGGTAACCGAAATGGAGCTGGATCCGGATAGCTATAAGGCGATTGTTACTCTGGCGATCCGCGATGGAGTGGCGATTCCCGAGGATTCGGATGTGAAGATCACGTCCTCAAGCCTGTTGGGCGACAATTTCCTGGCAATTGGCCCAGGCGGGTCGGAATTCATGCTGGAAGACGGCGATGAGATCGAATTCACGCAGGACTCGATCAATCTCCTCGATCTGGTCGGCCGGTTCATCGCCGGCAGCGGCGAGTGAGCATGGCCGAGGCCAGTGAGGATTCTTGGTCGGCCGACCGTTATGCCCGTAATGCGCGTTTTGTCACCGATCTCGGCGGGCCGATTTTCGATCTGCTCGATCCTCAACCTGGCGAGCGGATCCTGGATCTCGGCTGCGGCGACGGGGTGCTCACCGAAAAGATCGCCGCCACTGGGGCCGAGGTTCTGGGTGTCGACGCCTCGCCCGATATGGTCGCGGCCGCCAAGGCGCGGGGTCTGAAGGCAGAAATTGCCGATGCGCACAATCTCGCATTGAAGGGCCCGTTCGACGCGGTCTTCTCCAATGCCGCAATGCATTGGATGACGGGGCCAGATGCGGTGCTGCGAGGCGTGGCCCGTTGTCTACGGCCCGGTGGTCGTCTGGTGGCTGAGTTCGGAGGTATGGGCAATGTCGCGGCGATCCGCACTGCTCTAATCGCGGTGCTGGCGCGTGATCATGGCGTTGCGACCGATCTGAGCGAGATCTGGTATTTCCCATCGGTCGCCGAGCATTCCCGCCGCCTAGAGGCCGCAGGCTTCAGTGTCGAGAGCTGTGAGCTGATCCCCCGCCCGACCCCAATCCAAACCGATATGCAGGCCTGGCTCGCAACACTCGCAGCCCCCGCCCTGGCCAAGCTGGCCGAGGCGGATCGGGTGGCTGCGGCGGAGAAAGTCGAGGCTCTGCTCCGCCCCGCGCTCTGCGATGCCGATGGCAACTGGACGGCGGATTACATCCGGCTGCGCCTCAAAGCCGTTTTGAAATGATCGCGACGCGGGCGGTTCTCACTCTTTGGCTCTGTTTTGGCCTCGTGCTGACCCTGCCTGCCGAGGCGCAGACGACCGATACGGAAGAGAACGAGGCCGCCCCCGAACGGCGCAGCCGGTTCCAGCGCGCGCCCTTTCGCACTTACAACGATCTGGTCGGCCCCCGTCGCCCGCGAGAAATCGCTCGCCCCGAGACGCAGAGCCAGCCGGGAGCGCGTCTGCGCCAACTCGACAAGATGACCGGTGAAATCGAAACCTTCGATCTCATAACCACCAATGAACTGGAGGTTGGACGGTTGCGGGTGCGTGTCGATGCCTGCCGCACATCCGACGACACATCACTTGGCGGGGCCATCGCCCTGGTGAAGATCTGGGATCTCCGTAAAGCGAGCCTCGAGCCCGACTTCTCCGGCTGGATGTTTGCCGAGAGCCCAGCGCTCTCAGCCTTCGATCACCCGCGCTATGACGTCTGGGTGATCAACTGTATTACCGCCTCGGGGGAACTCGACACCGGTAGCGAGTAGAAATTCCCCTGGCTTCCTAGCGCTTTATCGAGCCAACGTCGGTAATCCGCCCGAGGGATCTCGATGGCGCCAAGTCCCTCGAGATGCGGCGTGGTGAATTGCGTATCGAGCAGGCTGAAACCACCATGGCGCAGCCGGGCGACCAAATAGGCAAGCGCGATCTTCGACCCATTTGGCGCTGCGGAGAACATGCTCTCGCCAAAGAACGCTCCACCGATGCGCACGCCATAAAGCCCGCCGATCAGCGCCTCGTCCTGCCAGACCTCCAGCGAATGGGCAAAACCGAGATGGTGCAGGCTGCCATAGAGCAGGCTGATCTGCGGATTGATCCAGGTCTCGTCCCGGTCGGCGCAGGCTTGAACAACATCGTCGAAGGCCCGGTCAATCGAGATCGTGTAATCCTGCCGCCTCAACCTCTTGCGTAAGCTGCGCGACAGGTGGAACCCATCCAGCGGCAGCACCCCGCGTCGGCGTGGATCGACCCAGAACACCTTGTCGGACTCGGCACTCTCCGCCATCGGAAAAACCCCGGCCTCATAGGCGCGCAGCAATAGCGCAGGCGTCAGGTCCAGCTCCGGTGATTCTGCGTCCTTCATGGGCGAGAGACTAGCATGGGCTCATCCAAAACGAGTGCTCAACCAATGCTCGAGCCAATGGATGTCATAGGCGCCGCGGCGGATCTCAGGATCCTCCAGAAGGGCGTGGAAGAGCGGCACCGAAGTATCGATCCCATCCACAATCAACTCATGCAGTGCACGGCTGAGCCGCATCAAGGCGGCCTCGCGATCTTGGCCATGGACAATCAGCTTGCCGATCAGGCTGTCATAATAGGGCGGCACAGTGTAGCCGGCATAGAGTGCCGAATCCATCCGTACGCCCAGCCCTCCGGGGGCATGGAAGGCCGTCACCTTGCCCGGACAGGGTGAGAAATCGGGCAGACGCTCGGCATTGATACGGCATTCGATGGCATGGCCGGAGGGGGTGAGGTCTTCCTGGCTGAAACTCAAGGGCATCCCTGCCGCGATGCGGATCTGCTCGCGTACCAGATCGAGGCCATAGATCATCTCGGTGACCGGGTGCTCAACCTGCAGCCGCGTGTTCATCTCGATGAAGTAGAACTCGCCATTCTCGAACAGGAACTCGATGGTTCCGACCCCGCGATATCCCATGCCGTGGATCGCCTCCGCGCATGTCCGGCCAATCTTCGCCCGCGTCTCAGCATCGATTACGGGGGAGGGGGCTTCCTCGAAGACTTTCTGATGGCGGCGCTGCAACGAGCAGTCGCGTTCGCCCAGATGACAGGCATTGCCATGGGTGTCGGCGATCACCTGCACCTCGATATGGCGCGGTTTGGTGAGGTATTTCTCCAGATAGACCGCATCATCGCCGAAGGCGGCCTTTGCCTCGGTCCTGGCTGAGGCGAAGGCCACAGGCAGGTCCTCGGCGGTTTTGGCCACCTTCATGCCGCGTCCACCGCCGCCCGCCGCGGCCTTGACCAGGACCGGATAGCCGATCTCTCCAGCCACCGCCTTGGCCTCCTCGACCGTCGCCACTCCGCCATCGGAGCCCGGCACACAGGGGACGCCCAGCTTTTGCATCGTCTCTTTCGCGGCGATCTTGTCGCCCATGATCGAGATATGTTCGGCGGTCGGGCCAATAAAGGCGATCTGATGCGCCTCGACGATCCGGGCGAAGTTTTGGTTCTCAGAGAGAAAACCATAGCCGGGATGCACCGCATCCACGCCGACGATCTCGCAGGCTGACAGGATCGCTGGCTGGTTCAGATAGCTTTGCGCTGAGGCAGGCGGGCCGACGCAAATGCTCTCATCTGCCATCCGGACATGCATCGCATTCGCATCGGCGGTCGAGTGGATCGCCACGGTTTGGATACCCATCTCGCGGGCGGCCCGGATCACGCGGAGCGCGATTTCTCCGCGGTTGGCGATCAGGATCTTCTTGAACATCGCCCGGCCTCAGACCAGGGTCAGAAGCGGAGCGCCGAACTCCACCGGCTCACCATTGGCCACCAGGACCTGTTTCACCGTTCCCGACCGTGGCGCGGGGATCTGGTTCATCGTCTTCATTGCTTCGATGATCATCAGCGTGTCGCCCTCGGCCACTTTGTCGCCGGCCTTGATGAAAGGCGGCGCATCGGGCTCGGGCGCGAGATACGCGGTGCCGACCATGGGTGACGTGACCGCGCCGTCCAGATCCGGCCCGCTGGATGCTGCTGGGATCTCCGCCATAGCGCTGGGCGCCGGTAAAGGGGCTGCTGGCACTGGGGCAGGGGGCGGGTCATAGCTGCGATGGCTGACAGGCTGCACCCGCGAGAGCCGAACCACCATGCCGTCATCGGCGCCATAGCTGCGCTCAACCTCCATTTCGGTCAGATCCGACTCGGTCAGAAGATCGGCCAGCGCCTTGATGAAAGCGACATCGGCATCGGTGCTCTTGCTCATTGGGGCCTCTCCCTCCGGTCCTGGAAGCGTCCGGTTTTTTTGGTGTGTCAGGTCGGATCGGCCCTGGTGCGGCGACCCCTCCGGATGCGCGGGTTATAGGCAAAACCGCGGCGAGGTCAAAGTGCGCTATGGGCGGCACCTTTTAAGGGGTGTTGTTTGGCGATTAGTTTTGGGCCTGATCCGCTGCGTCCGCCCCGGCGCGGGCCTCGGAGATCCGATCGCGCATTTCAGCCAATGGGATATAGCCGCGGATGATCTCGCCCCCCAGGATGAAGCTGGGCGTACCCTGCAAGCCGAGCGCTTGGGCAAGCTGATAGTTCATCGATAACCGCTCGGCAACCGTCTCGCTCTGCGCGGCTTCCTTGAGTTCCGAGACATTGAACCCTGCCTGTTTGGCGATCAGATAGCCCGCGGTTTCAGTCAGATCGCCCTGATGCTCCATCAGCGCATCGCTCAGGGCGCCGTAACGGTCGCTGTCGATTTCGAGCGCAGCCAAAGCCATCCGTCCGACTGCGACGGATTCGGGGCCAAGGATCGGAAACTCTTTGACCACGACGCGCAGATTAGGATCGGTCTCGACAAGCTCGTTGATCTCGGGATGCGCCCGGCGGCAGAAGCCGCAGCGATAGTCGATAAACTCGACCAGGGTGACATCGCCTTCGGGATTTCCTCCGACATGGCTGTAACCATCGTTGAAAATCGCCTCAGAATGGCTGGCGACCAGTGCTCGATCCGCATTGGTGGCGGCAGATTCGCGGCGCTCCTCCAGCAGTTCGATGGCTTCGAGGATCACCTCGGGATGCTCCAGCAGATATGCGCGAATTTCCTCGCGCAGCAGATCGCGTTGATCGGCGGCAAGGGCGGGCACGTCCGCGTCCGCATGGGTGCTCTCGCTCTGCGCTGTGGCGGGCCCGGACAGCATGGCGAAGGGGAGTAGCAGGAGAAAGAAAATCTGTTTCATGCGCGCATCATTCCCGGCGTTCAGTTCCTGTCAAGGCTGAGTATGTCCTGCGCCCGCAACCAGCTCGGCGAACCCTCGGGCAGCAGCTTCTCGGCCCGGCGGGCCTGAAGCACCGCGTCTTCCGTCCGCCCGGTCAGGGCATGGCGCTCTGCCGTGACCAGGGTCGCCATCGCGATATCGCCAGCCCTTGAATAGGCCGTGGCCAGTGAGCGCAGGGATGTCGCGTCAAACAGGTCGCTACGCCGCGCCGCGCGCAGCACCTCTAGCGCTTCGCGATCCGCCGCCGGATCCTCAAGCGACAGAAGCGCCCGGCCCAGCCCCGATTGCAGCAACGCATTGTTGGGCTCCAGCACTGTCGCCCGGCGATAGAGTGGGACCGCAGCCGCTGCCTGACCCGACTCATAGAGGATCTGTCCCTTCAATTCGATGTAATAGGGATCGGATGGGCGCATGGCGATTAGCCGGTCTGCTGCGGCAATCGCCTCCCTCGGTGCCGGTGCGCGGTGCAAGGCAACCGCCTTGGCATAAAGAACCTCCTCGGTCTCGGGCTTGCCTTCCATTTGACGAAGCACCCGCTCGGGATTGTCGAGAAAGCCGATCAGCTTGGCCCGCGTGCGCCCATGCCAATAGGTCATCTCAGGATCGGCGGACAGGGCGCTCCGATCCGTCTGCGCCACACGCCGGTCGATCAATTGTATCCGTTGGCTGCTCAGCGGGTGGGTCACCGCGTAGGGATCGATATTGCCGACAGTGAAGACCTCCTGCCCGCGAAACCGCTGAAACACCCGCTGAAGGCCCGCTGGATCGATACCCGCCCCTGCAAGATAGTTCAGCGCCGCCTGGTCGGCTGCCGCTTCCTCGGCCCGATTATGCCGCAGAAAATCGCGCAGGATCGCCCCTTGCGCGCCCTGGGCCACGGCGGCACCCGCCACCCCGCCACCGGCCGCGCCGACGGCGATACCCGCCAGAAGGCCCAACAGCGCAGGCCCTCGCGCCGCACGCAGTTTGATCGCTCGCCGCGCGGCATGGCCACCGGTGATATGGCCGATCTCATGCGCGATCACCCCCTGCAACTCCTCGGGAGTCTCCAGGGCGATCATCAGCCCAGTGTTCAGGAAGATATTCGGCCCGCCCGCCACGAATGCATTCAGGCTGCGGTCGTTGACCATGTGCAGTTTAACCGTGGATGGGTTCAGCCCCGCCGCCTGTAACAGCGGATCGGTCATCATCCTCAGCGTGCGCTCGATCTCGGCATCCCGGACCAGCCCTTGGGCGTGACTTTGCGGAGAGGCCAGAATCAGGCCAATCAGAAAAGCCAGAACCGGGGCGAATGAGACACGCACTTGCAATCCTCCCTGCGGACCAACAGGCTGAACGTCATCAACCTCGCTGCCTCTACCGATCAACATATGGCGATCCGGCGCGTCAGAGAAGGAACTTCACTGTGAAAATTGCCGAGCGGGTGAAAACGCCTCCGTTTTTCGCGATGGATGTTCTGGCCGAGGCCCGTGCTTTGGAGCGGGATGGCCGGGACATTGTGCATATGGAGGTCGGAGAGCCCTCGCATCCCGCCCCAAAGGCCGCGCAGGAAGCGCTCACCGAGGCGATGCGTGGAGGAGCAGTAATGGGCTACACTTCAGGCCTTGGCCTGCCAGAGCTGCGCGAGGGGATCGCCGAGATCTATCGCCGAAGGCATGGTCTGAACCTCGATCCGGGACGGATCGTGGTGACTGCAGGATCGGCGGCGGGGATCACTCTGTCCTTCTTGGCATTGTTCGAGGCGGGTGAACGTCTGGCCATGGCCGATCCGGCCTATCCCTGTTACCGCAATGCCGCCACGGCGCTTGGGGTCGCTCCGGTCCGGATCGGGGCGGATCTCGCGACCGGTTATCAACCCACGCCCACGGCGCTCGAAGCGGCTGGACCTCTCAATGGGCTGTTGATCGCCAGTCCGGCAAATCCCACCGGGTCGATGCTGTCGCGCGAGGCGCTCAACGAGCTGGTGTCCTGGTGTGCGCCCCGGGATGTCGCGCTGATCTCCGACGAGATCTATCACGGTCTGACTTATGGCGCCGATGCCGTCTCGGCCCTGGAGATGACCGATGAGGTGATCGTCATCAACTCCTTCTCGAAATACTGGTCGATGACCGGATGGCGGATCGGATGGATGGTGGTGCCTGAGCGTTTCGTGCGGGTGCTGGAGACGCTTGCGCAGAACCTTTTCATCTGCCCCTCCCATGCAAGCCAGATCGCTGCCCTCGGCGCCCTGACCGAGGCGGGGGAGGCAGAAGTCTCGCGCCATATCGAAGTCTATGCCCGGAACCGCGCGATTTTGCTCGAGGCGCTGCCGGGCCTCGGCTTCACCGATATCGCACCCAGCGACGGTGCGTTCTATGTTTATGCCGGTGTCTCTGGCCTCACCGCGGACAGCCAGACCTTCAGCAGCGATCTTCTGCACAAGGCCGGGGTCGCCGCGACGCCCGGCCGCGATTTCGATCCGGTCCGTGGGAGCGGTACGATGCGCTTTTCCTACGCCCAGAGCACCGAGCGGATCGAAGAGGCGGTTGCCAGGTTGCGGGCGTTCCTCGGTTGACGGAAGGCTAGGTCTCGTTCGCGAAAGGCTGCTCCCGCGACCGGACTGGCCTCAGCGTAACGACCACCACCCACGGCGTTTCGGCTTCTTGGGCTCATTCTCAGCGGTCTGCGAGGCGCCTGCATCGGCCGTGGCAAGTTCCAACTCTTTCGCTTCAGCAGAGTCGTCTTCTGCCGCAACTTCAGTGCTCTCTTCGCTTTGATTGTCTTCGGCTTTGCCGTCGTTCGGCATCTCAGTCGCTTCGGCATCGGGTGCAGACTCTTCAGGCGCCGATTGATCCGCTTCGGGCTCTGACGGCACAGAGGCGGCTGCTTCGACGCCCGCCTCAGACGCCGCGCCTGCCTCGGAGGCTTCCGTCGTTGCCTCCTCAGCTACAGACGCTTCCAAAGGAGTTGCGTCACTCTCTGCCTGGCTATCCGCCGTTTCGGCGGTCTCTGCCTGGTCGCCGCTCTCGTCCTGCGACTTGCGGCGTCTGCGGCGGCGGCGGGGTTTGCCGCTATCAGCCGATTCCTCCTCGGAAGAGGCGGCTTCGCGACCGTCATCGGCACGCTGTTCGCCGTCAGCCTCATCCAAGCCCTCCTGACCCCGGCGCCTCCGGCCGCCACGTTTGCCGCGGCGGCGGCGCGAGCGGCTCTCGCTTTCGCCCTTCTCACCATCACCGCTCTCTGCCGCGTCCTCGGCTATGCTCTCCTCCAGCGCCTCGTCTTCCTCCAAATCCGCCTCAGTCACGACCGACCCTGCGGTGACGACTGCGGTTTGCTTCACCGGTTGTCGGCTGGGGGATTTCGCCCGCTCGACCTCATAATCCGGGCTCATCAGCAAGGCGCTGGCCAAAACATTGATCGCCACTTCGCAGCGGCTTTCGATCATCGCGATGTGTTCGCGTTTTTGGTTGATCAGGAAATTGGTGATCGCGACTGGGGCAGTGATATTGATCTCGCCCGCCTTGCCGCGCACCGCTTCCTCCTCAACCTCGCGCAGGATCGAAAGCGCCATGTTTTCGTCCGAGCGGATGATTCCCATCCCCTTGCAGACCGGGCAAACCTGGGTCGTCGCTTCCAGCAGCCCAGGCCGAAGCCGCTGGCGCGACATCTCCATCAGTCCGAATGACGAGATCCGGCCGATCTGGATCCGCGCCCGGTCATTCTTCAACCGGTCCTTCATGCGCTTCTCGACGGCGCGATTATTCCGGTTCTCCTCCATATCGATGAAGTCGATCACGATAAGCCCTGCGAGATCTCGCAGTCGGCATTGCCGGGCCACCTCATCGGCGGCTTCGAGATTTGTCTGCAGCGCGGTCTCTTCGATCGAGCCTTGCTTAGTCGCCCGGCCCGAGTTCACATCGATCGCCACCAAAGCCTCGGTCACGCCAATCACGATATAGCCGCCCGATTTGAGCTGGACGGTCGGCGAGAACATGCCGTTCAGATAGCTTTCCACCTGATAGCGCGCATAGAGCGGCACCGGGTCGCCGTATTGCTGCACGTTCTTGGCGTGGGACGGCATGAGCATTTTCATGTAGTCCTTCGCCTCGCGATAACCGTCCGTGCCTTCGACCATCACCGTATCGATCTCCTTCGAATAGAGATCGCGGATCGAGCGTTTGATCAGGCTACCTTCCTCGTAGATCAGGGTCGGTGCGATGGACTTTAGGGTAAGATCGCGCACGCTTTCCCATTGGCGCGAGAGGAACTCGTAATCGCGCTTTATCTCGGGCCTTGTCCGCTCGGCCCCGGCGGTACGCACGATCAGGCCCATGCCTTTGGGCACTTCCAACTCGTCGACGATCTCGCGCAGGCGTTTGCGGTCGGAGACATTGGTGATCTTGCGGCTGATCCCACCACCCCGGGCTGTGTTGGGCATGAGGACGCAATAGCGCCCGGCGAGGCTTAGATAGGTGGTCAAGGCAGCGCCTTTGTTGCCACGCTCTTCCTTGACCACCTGGACCAGCATGATCTGGCGGACTTTGACGACATCCTGGATTTTGTAGCGGCGGCGCCGGATCGAGCGGGCGCGGGCGACCTCCTCTTGCAGATCCTCGGCCCCGAGCGATTCGACGTCTTCGGACTCGCCGTCCCGGTCGTCTGTCTCGGCGGCGGGCGCTTCTTCAGCCGTTGCCTCTTTTTTCCGGCGCGGACGGCGTTGGCGTTTGCGCGGCTTTGCCTCGCCCTTGTCGCCGTCGGGGGAGGCGTCCTCGGATGTGGTTTCAGCAGAGGCCGCCTCTTCTGCAGCCTCCTGCACGGTGGCCTCTTCGACCGTCGTGTCACCACCTTCGGTTGAGTCGTCCGGCTCTTGTGCGGCTTCGGCATCCTCAGGGCCTGACGCCTCGCTTGGGTCTGCGGGCGCCGCATCGGAGGGCGCACGTTTGGCGGCGCCGTCCTGCGGAATCTCCTCCGAGATCTTCTCTCCGTCCAGCCCGGTATCCTCGGCCATGGTCTTCGGCGCTTCGGGCCTATCGCTGGAGGCAGCGGCCTCGTCGGCGGGCTCCTCAGCCTGCTCCTCGAGCGCAGCAGTGTCAGCCGCTGCGACCTCCGATGATGTGGGTTCGGAAGCCGCGATTTGCGGGGCCGAGTCGGATGGCTCTTCCACAGGAACTTCCGGCGCCTTCGTGGCGGTTTCGGCCTCGGCACCATCTGGTGCATCATCGTCCATCACGGCGAGGCTGTCGGGTGCGGCGGTGAGGCCATCGTCCTCGGCTCCTACCGCTTCCTCGTCGAGTTGGATCACCTCGAGGCCCGCCACGTCTGCGCTGGGCTTCCCGCCATCGACCAGAGGATCGTCAGAGTTCTCGGCGCCCGACTTGGCAGCTTCAGGCGTCGATTTGGCCTTGCGGCCACCACGCGAGCGCCGGTTCTTACGGGGTTTTTCCTCCTCCGCCTCGGCATCCGCGTCGGCCTCCGAACGCGAAGCCTCGGCCTCCTCAGCCAGCAGTGCCTCGCGATCTGCGACCGGGATCTGGTAGTAGTCGGGATGGATTTCCGAGAATGCCAGGAACCCATGCCGGTTCCCGCCATAATCAACGAAAGCCGCCTGCAGCGAGGGTTCGACCCGCGTTACTTTGGCGAGGTAGATATTCCCCGCGAGCTGACGTTTGTTGGTGGATTCGAAGTCGAAATCGTCGACCTTGTTTCCATCGACCACCACAACCCGGGTCTCCTCCGGGTGGGTGGCATCGATAAGCATTTTCTTGGCCATGGTAGGGGTGAGCCGGGACGCCTGACCCCGGGCGGGGCGGGTCTCAACTGTCTTTCATGATTGGCGTGAAAGCTTGGCCGAATTCGTGCTGCCCGGCACCCCTCAGGGTTCTTCGTCCAGGCAGTTTTCATTCGATTCGACATGCTTTTAATCGCGACTTTTCTACGGGTGCCGCTCGGGTGGGCACAGTGAACTATCGGCGCTTGCGCGCATAGGGCGCGATCTGTCCGCCAACTGGCCCGTGGCCGGCAAAGGCTTTGCGCCATGCGGGCCTTACGGCGATCCGGTCGGTCGGATTGTCCTAAACCCCGGCTGTCTCACATATGCCAGCAGGCATATACCGACACGCGAACCGGCGGACATCGAACACGTCCTCCTCGCCGTATACGCAAGCAGGCGGCGTGTGACAATTCCATTCTTTTGCCATGTTGAAATAAGCTGGTATCGCGTGATCACGGCGGAAGGCGTTGGCAAGGTGGTGACCGAGATGATGGGGTTTGTCCGGA
This sequence comes from Pseudomonadota bacterium, assembly GCA_038746695.1. Lineage (GTDB taxonomy): Bacteria > Pseudomonadota > Alphaproteobacteria > Rhodobacterales > Rhodobacteraceae > Thermohalobaculum. The sequence continues at coordinate 19,474 of JBCDKL010000015.1, forward strand.
CCTTGATGCTGGGACTGCTCATCCCATGGCTCGCCCCGGTTCCGGCGCCGGGCGAGGCGGCGGCGCAACCCGTGGCTCTCGGTTTTGAACATGGCAGGATTGGCGACAGGATCCGCTTGGCGCTCAGCTTCGACCGGGCGCCTGTCTATGATCTCTTTCTTCTTGATGACCCGAGGCGGCTGGTCCTGGATTTCCACCAGCTCTCCTGGCAGGCGGACACAACCGAGATCGACGAAATCGAGGAGATCGCCGCTTTGCGCCACGGGTTGTTCCGGCCCGATCGGATGCGGGTCGTGATGGATCTGACCCAGCCGCTGGTTCCGAACCGGGTGTTCCTGCGCGAAACCCTGACCGGCAGCCAATTGGTGATCGATCTCCTCCCCGCGACGCCCGACGCCTATTCCGCCCGTGCGGGCCTGCCCGAGGATGCGCTCTGGGTCGCTGAGGAGATGGCGGAAGCGGCGGCAAAGTCAGGGGATCTGATCGTGGTGATCGATCCCGGCCATGGCGGCATCGACCCCGGCGCCAGCGCCGATGGTCTTCTCGAGAAGGATATCGTCCTCGCCGTGGGCAAGGCGATCGCAGAACGGATCGAAACGGAACCTGGGATGACCCCCGTCCTCACCCGCGATACCGACGTTTTCGTGCCGCTGCGACAGCGCCTCAGAGTTGCACGCCTTGCGAAGGGACATGTGTTCATTTCGCTCCATGCCGATGCGGTGCTTGAAGGTGAGGCGGATGGAATCTCTGTCTACACGCTTTCGGAGGAGGCCTCCGACGCCTCCGCATGGCTCTTTGCCGAGCGCGAGAACCGGGCGGATGTGTTGGCAGGTGCGGCGCTGGAGGGCGAAGAAGACGATGTCACTCAGCTTCTGGTCGACTTGGCCAGACGCGGCACGGATGCGGAATCTGAGAAACTCGCCACTGAAGTTGGAGGGGCATTGCGCCAGCGGCTCGATATGCTGCGCAGCCGACCGAACCGCCGGGCGGGGTTTTTCGTGCTCAAATCGCCCGATATCCCCTCGATCCTGATCGAGCTTGGCTTTCTCTCCAGCAAGACCGACCGGGCCCGGATGCAACAGCCAGATTTCGCACCGAGGGTGGCAAACGCGATGGTCGAGGGCATCGCGGCCTGGATGAAACTGGCCGACCCTGCCTATCTGGCCGAGACGCCGTGAGAGCGCCAGCGAGATACTGGTGTTGCACGGGAAAACCGATTAAAATTCTATTCCTCGGGTGACTCGACCCGAAAACAAAGGCAATCGAGCAGTTCAAGAGCAGCGACCGACCAAGGTCAGATCGCCATCGGAGGCAGAATGATACGGCTGCTGGCCGGAATTTTCAGCTTTCTCAGCGTTGGGTTCGTCGGTGTTGTCGGCGGCATGGCAGCGCTCGTGCATCTCTTCGGCGCAGATCTGCCCAGCCATGACGAGTTGGCGGATTACCAGCCAAAAATGCTCAGCCGCGTCTATTCAGGCGAGGGCAAGGTGATCGCGCAATATGCGCGCCAGAACCGGATTTTCGCACCGATCGACGAGGTTCCCGTTCTGGTGAAGAACGCATTCATCTCGGCTGAAGATAAGAATTTCTATGCCCATCCTGGAGTCGATGTGGTCGGGATCGCCAAGGCGCTGGTCCGGTTCGGTCAGGCGCGGGCGAGCGGGCAGAGCCGGCAGCTTTCGGGTGCCTCGACGATCAGCCAACAAGTTGTGAAGAACTTTATCGTCGGGAATGCCCGCAGTCTCGACCGCAAAATCCGTGAGGCGATCCTTGCGGCCAGGATCGATGGAGCTCTGACTAAGGATCAGATCCTGGAACTGTATCTGAAC
>JBCDKL010000016.1:0-21233 GCA_038746695.1 Pseudomonadota bacterium
AGCCAGACAACGGGCTTGGCCGGGACAAGAGGCGTTCCCGGCGGCACGAACACCACCAATTGAACCGCCGCCAGCGCCGCCGTCGCACGAGATTGCCGACGCAGTTCGATTGCCGAGATCAGGCTCTGCTCGGCGATCTCCTCTTCGCTCCGCAGCCGCTCAAACCTGTTTTGCAGATCCGAAAGATCAGCATTCTCATTACTGCCGATCTGGGCGCGCAACTCGCGGATCTGCCGCTCGAGATTGTCGGTATCGTTTTGAAGCGCCTGCCAGCGTGGGCTATCCGGCGGCCAGCGGCTCTGCTCCAGCCTTAGATTCGAGATCTGCGCCCTCAGATCACCGATCTGCGCCTCGACCTGCGCCGTGGTTAGATCCGGCGAAGACAGCCGGTTTTCACGCCGGAAGGTCTCGGTCGCCTTGCGCCGCTGTTCCAGCTGAGCCTCAGCATCCTCGACCTCGCGATTGACGTAAGTCAGCATGTCGGCTTGCGCTTCGGCGGAAAGCGCATCGACCACCTCGCGCAATTGCACCACCAAGGAACCGGCCACCGCGCGGGCGTCCTCGGGCCGGTACATTGCAACATCGACCGAGGTGATCCCGGTGATCACGTCATAGCGCACATCGACTGCAGACTGCCAGAAATCCAGCAGATCCTCGGCTGGCAGGTCGGCGCGATAGGCCCGCACCGGATCCCCACCGTCGCGGCCCAACATCTCGCGCAGCGTGACGCGGTCCTCCAGATCCAGCATCGCTTGCGGGCTGAGGATGTAGTCTTCCAGGATGAAACTGTCTTGTGCCACCTGCAGGGCCGAGGGATCGCGCAGCCCGCCACCGCCACCCTGCCCGGCATCGCCCGTTACCGTGCCCTGGCGCAGCGCATAGCGGAACTCCGAGACATAGAGATCTGCCGCCACGGTGGCGTAATAAACACCTGCCAGCACGACCGGCAGCGCGACCATCACCAGAAAACCAAGGATGGCACCAAGATAGCTGCGCCGCGGGATCTCCATCGGTGGCAGGATCTCGGTGCCGTTCGGCTCGGCTCCCTCGGCCTGAGGATCTTTGCTCTCGCTCATCTTATCCTTCGCCCGGGGCCGCCTTGCTACGCGCTCTAACAGAGGCTAAAGCGAAGGCGCAACCGGAATGAGGAGGCGGGCGATGCGGGCCAAAGCCGCGATCAACGCCGCCGAAGAGGCATCGTGAACGGTTTCGCGGGCGGTGGAGCGGTCGCGCAGCTCAACCTGATCTGGGTGTTTTTCTGGCATCAATTCATGCCGAGACGCCCGCGCGAGAGCATGAAGCTCGCCTGGGTGTTTCTCGAGCCGATGGGGCAATTGGCGGTGCTGATCGTGCTTTTCGCCCTGATCGGGCGCAGTGGCGGATATGGCCGCAGTTTCGCGCTGTTCCTGCTGAGTGGGATCGTCGCGCTGCAGATCTTCACCCGCGGCTCTGGCGCCATCGCTCTGATGGTCGAGCGGGCAAATTCCGCAAGGCGTCTGCCGCAAGCCGGGATTTTTCACGAACCCTTGGCCGGGCTCTTCTTTCAATGGCTGACCGCGGCGATCTATACGCCCGTGCTCGCCTATCTGATCTGGTGGTGGTACCGGGTCGATGTGATCCCGGCGCATCCCGAGCGGGTGCTGCTGGCGCTTTTTGTCACCGGCTGGCTGGCCTTTGGGATGGGGCTGATCCGCGGCTATTGCCTGCGCTTTCTGCCGATGGCCGAACGCGTGTTCAAAACCTCGATCCGCGGGCTGATCCTAGTCTCTGGCGTGTTCTTCATGCCGAGCTGGCTGCCGCCCGAATATCGCGACGTGATCTGGTGGAACCCGGTCCTGCACGCGATCGAGCTGACCCGGACCGGGGTCTATCTCGACTATCCGACCACGGTATTCTCACCCTGGTATCTCGCCACATGGTGCTTCGGATCGGTCGCCTTCGGCATGGCGCTGATCTGGACGAACCGCAAACGGCTGAGGGAATGAAGCCGCTCCACGCGTTTTCAGGGGGCATGTTCCGCGCGCGCCACCGGCGCATTCTGGAGCTGGCAGGTTGGCAGGTCAGGCTCGGATGGCCGGGGCGCGCGGGCCATGTGGGCGTCTGGGGCCGCCGTCCGGTGGCGCGGCGCGGCATCTGGGTGGCGGGACAGACCGGTGCGAGGCTGGTGACAGTCGAGGATGGGTTCCTGCGCTCGATCCATCCCGGAGTGACCGGAGAACCACCGCTCTCGCTGATCATCGATGATCTCGGAGTGCATTACGACGCCGCCCGTCCCTCGCGGCTCGAGGCGCTGATCGAAGCCGGGCGCGAGGATCCTGCAGCCCAAGATCTGATGGCTCGGATCCAGTCGGCGGGCCTTTCAAAGTATTCGCCAATCGGCCGCGACGCGGCACGACCACCAACCCCGGGCTATGTGCTGGTGATTGATCAGACCCGCAATGACAGCTCGATCCCAGGCGCTTTGGCTAATACCGCAAGTTTCGCGCAGATGCTGAATGCGGCCCGCGCAGAAAACCCCGGCGCCAAGATCCTGATCCGCGGCCATCCAGATTGTGCAGTCAGTGCCAAGACCGGGCATTTCGCACCTTCGGAACTTCGCCGGGGAGAGACCCTTCTGAGCGCCCCCTGCAACCCCTGGCCGCTGTTGGAGGGGGCGCAGCGGGTCTATACGGTCTCCTCGCAACTCGGGTTCGAAGCACTGATGGCAGGCTGTCAAGTCACCTGCTTCGGCCGCCCTTTTTATGCCGGATGGGGCCTGACCGATGACCGCTGCCACGGGCCGCGCCGCGGTCAGAGTCGCAATCTCGCGCAGCTCTTCACCGCGGCCTATCTCGAGTATCCGGTCTATTACGACCCGTGGCGTGACCGATTGACGAGCCTGACCGAGACGGTTGAAACCCTGGCCCTGTTCGCCAAGCGTCAAGCAGGGCCTCGGCCCGAAACACTGATCCTCGGCGGCTTTCGTCTCTGGAAGCGTCGCAACACGCTTCGCTTCACGCGGCCGGGAACGCGCCCGGTCTTCCAGGATCCACCGGAAAGGGCGCTGGCCGCCGCGAAATCTCGCAACGCCCCCCTCTGGGTCTGGGCCAGCAAAGCCCCACCTGGCCTGCTCGACCGTGCCAAGGATGCGGAGGTTACGGCTGCCCTGGTCGAGGACGGCTTCATCCGCTCTGCCGGGCTCGGCGCCGGGCTTGTCGATGCGTCCTCATTGGTGGTGGATGATCTTGGGATTTACTACGACCCGAACCGCCCCAGCCGGTTGGAGCAATTGATCGCTGACGCCGCCACTTTGCCTCCAGACGCACCGGAAATCGCCCGGGCCGAAGCCCTGATCGCCCAGATCACTACCGCTGGCATCACAAAATACAATATCGGCCAGCAGCCCGATTTCACACCGCATCCGGGCAAAAAGATCATCCTCGTCCCCGGTCAGGTCGAAGACGATGCATCGATCCGGCTCGGAGCTCCAGGCAGCACCAATCGGGCCCTCCTCCATGCAGCACGCGCGGCGACCGATGGGTATCTGATCTACAAACCTCATCCCGATGTCGAAGCGGGACTTCGCCCCGGCCATGTCCCCGACGCCTTCGAAATCGCTGATTTCGTCGCGCAGAACAGTGACGCTGATGCCCTAATGGCGCGGGCCGACGAGATCTGGACCCTAACCTCGCTGATGGGCTTTGAGGCCCTGCTTCGCGGCAAGCAAGTGATATGCCTCGGCCAGCCCTTCTATGCCGGTTGGGGACTGACCCAGGACCATACCCCGCTCTCCCGCCGCAGCGCCCGGCCCAAGCTGCCCGCGCTGGTTTGGGCGGCGCTGATCGCCTATCCGCGCTACATCGATCCGGTCACCCGTCTGCCCTGCCCTCCAGAGCTGCTGATCGAGCGTCTCGCCGAGGGCTCTGCGCCCTCGCCCCCCCCGGCCCGTCGCCTGCTCGCCAAAGCACAAGGCTGGTGTGCGGGCCAGGGGCTGATCTTCTGGCGCTGAGCCGCTTGCACCCAGCGCCCGGCTCTGCCACCGTCAGGCTAGGAGACGTCCATGACCCATACCCGCATCCGGCCTTTCAACACCGCCGCCACCTATCCCGAACAGAACCTCTCCAACGATCTCGCCCAGGCCGTGATCGCGCGCGGCACGATGGTTTTTCTGCGCGGGCAGGTGTCCCAGGATCTCGACAGCTCCGTCAATCTGTCCTCGCATGATCCAGCGGAGCAGACCCACAAGGTCATGCAGAACATCAAGCTTTTGCTGGAGGAATCCGGCTCCGAGATGGCCCATATCTGCCGCGTCGTGGTCTATCTGACCGATATCCGCCATCGCGAAGCGGTCTATCGGGTGATGGGCAGCTATCTACAAGGCGTACATCCAGTCTCGACTGGGCTCGTTGTCTCGGCCCTGGCCCGGCCGGAATGGCTGGTCGAGATCGAGGCGACCGCGGTGATCCCAGATCAGGCCCCTGGGGCATGACCTTCTCGATCACCGCCCGCTGTGCCGAGACCGGCATGTTCGGAGTGGCGGTCGCGTCCTCCTCGCCCGCAGTCGCTGCCCGCTGCGCCCATGCCCGCGCCTCGATAGGGTCGGTGGCCAGCCAGAACGTGACCGATCCGACCCTTGGCCCGAAAACACTCGACCTTCTGGAACAGGGCGCGACCGCAGCCGAGGCTATCGCCATCCTCGAACGCACCACACCGCATCTCGCCTATCGCCAGTTGGCCGTGGTGGATCGTTTGGGCGGCAGCGCCATCCATTCAGGCGCGCAGATCCTTGGCACCTATGCCGAAACGATGCGGGCAAATCAGGTCTGCGCCGGCAATCTCCTCGCCAACACAGCAGTCACCACTGCCATGGCCGATGCTTTTGAGAGCACCGGGGGCCATCTCGGAGACCGCCTCCTTGCCGCCATGCAGGCCGCCCTCGCTGCCGGAGGCGAGGAAGGCCCCATCCATTCCGCCGGAATGCTGCTGGTCGATAAAACACCCTTCCCGCTGGCGGACCTGCGCTGCGACTGGAGCGAAGCCTGCCCGGTCGCAGAACTGACCGAGATATGGCAGGTCTACAAACCGCAAATACAGGATTACGTCACCCGCGCCCTCAACCCCGAGAATGCCCCGAGCTACGGTGTCCCGGGAGACATCTGACCCCAACCGCGCCGCAAACCGGCGCTCCGTGCCGAGATCCGCAAGGATCGAGGTGCGGGCAATGACTTACCGGCCCACCGGGCCGGTGCAGTTTGGCTACAGGCCCTGCCGCAGCCGCGCGAGCAAGGCATCGAGCATCGCATCGCAGGCCGCCAATTGCTCCAGGCTCACGAACTCGTCGGGCTTGTGCCCCTGCGACATCGAGCCCGGCCCACAGATCACCACTGGCACGTCCAGATCCCGCGCGAACAGGCCGCCCTCGGTCCCAAACGCAACTTTGATACTGCCATTGGCCCCAGTCAGCGATTTCACGAAACCCACAGCCTCGGAGCCCACAGCTGTGTCCAGGCCGGGATAGGCGTTGACCTCCTCGATCTCGATTCGAGCATCCGCGTCCTCTGTCGCCTCGACGATACGCTCCGCCGCCGCCTTTAGCCGCGCCACCAACTCTTCCGCATCTTCGCCCGGCAGATGCCGGATCTCAAAATCCAACTCGGCACTGTCCGGCACGATGTTAATCTGCGCCCCGGCCCGCAGGATCCCGGCGTGAAGCGTGGAGTAGGGAATATCATACTCTGCATCCCGCAGCCCCTCAGCGGCGATCCGGACCTGTTCGTCCCGCAAAGCACGGACCAGATCCGCCGCCAGATGCAGTGCGTTCATCGCCCTAGGCGCGAGCGCCGAGTGACCTGCGCGGCCATGGCACACAGCCCGGAACACCCTTTTGCCCTTGTGACCGGTGGCCACCGCCATCGAGGTCGGCTCGCCAACAAGACAAAGCGCGGGCCGCTCGGGCGCCTTCGCCAAGGCTGCGATCAGCGAACGTATGCCGACACAGCCGATCTCCTCGTCATAACTCAGCGCCAGGTGCAGCGGAGCGGACAGATCTCGCGCCCGGCAAGCCGCCGCGAGGGCTGCGGCCACGAACCCCTTCATATCGGCGGTGCCGCGGCCATAGAGCCGCCCGTCGCGCTCGGTCAGGCAGAAGGGATCGCTGCTCCATAGCTGACCCTCGACCGGCACCACATCGGTGTGGCCCGACAGGATCACACCGCCCGGACCCTCCGGCCCGAGCGAGGCGAAGAGATTGGCCCGCGTGCCGTCCGTATGTGCATCCAGCCAGCAGCGGGCACCCGCCGCGGTCAGGATCTCCCGCGCATAGGCAATCAAGTCGCGATTTGGCTGGCGCGAGAGTGTCGGAAACCCGACCAGCCGCTCCAAGATCTCGACCGTTTGCATGCGCCATCCCTCACCTGGCCGCCTTTGCCAGCTGCCCCGCCTGACCGCCTAAACCACACCGACCCGGCCGCGCCGCGCCAACTGCACCGCGTCGGATTGATCGCCGATCCACGTAGTGCATTACTAGCACGCCACATGCGGCGTGTCGCTTTGCGTGCCGTGGGGGAATGTCATGAAGACCATCCATACAGAGAAACATCTGCTGAGAGCTTCGAAAACCGAGCTTTATGGCGGCCAACTGGTGACGCCTTTCGAATGCCCCGAGCGGGTCGAGCATATTCTGGCGCGGATCCAGGAACGGCGGCTTGGACCTCTCATCTCGCCGGAACCTCACGGGCTCGACCCGGTTCTGGCCGTGCATTATCCTGACTATATCGGCTTTCTCTCCTCGTGCTGGGAGGAGTGGCTTTCGGTCGGCTATAAGGGCGAGGCGATCGCCACCTGCTGGCCGTCGCGCAGAATGACCCGGTCGAAGCCACCGCGAGAGATCGACGGGCGGATCGGATATTACTGCCTCGCGTCCGAGACCTCGATCTCCGGCGGGACTTGGGAGGCCGCGCAGGCCGCCGCGGATACCGCGCTGACCGCGGCTGCGCTGGTGCAGAGCGGCGAGCGGACGGCCTTCGCGCTCTGCCGCCCACCGGGGCATCACGCAGCACAGGACATGTTTGGCGGCTATTGTTTCCTCAACAACGCGGCCATCGCCGCCCAGTCGATGATCTCGGCAGGTGCTGCTCGGGTCGCGATCCTGGATGTCGATTTTCACCACGGCAATGGGACGCAAGCGATCTTCTACGACCGGGCGGATGTTCTCTTTCTGTCGCTCCACGGCGATCCGGAAGAGGCGTTTCCGCATTTCCTCGGCGGCGCGGATGAGACCGGCGCCGGGCCGGGAGAAGGCATGAACGCGAACTATCCGCTTCCGCGCGAGACCGGCTATGCCGCCTGGGCCGAGGCGCTTGATCATGCTTGCGGCAAGATCCAGGCATTTGGCCCCGACGCATTGGTCATCTCCCTGGGGGTCGACACGTTCAAAGCGGATCCGATCAGCTTTTTCCGGCTCGAAAGTGACGATTTCACCGATTATGGACGCAAACTGGCGGGCCTCGGCCTGCCCACATTGTTTGTGATGGAGGGCGGATACGCGGTGGCCGAGATAGGGGTTAACACGGTCAATGTCCTTGAGGGTTTCGAAGACGGCTGACTGGCGGGGTCCGCTGGGTGCATGGCGGGCTGAGGGGAGGCCAGTTTCGATGCCGCCCGCCTTCTACCGCGCCGAGGAGGTGCTGGAGACCGAGATCGAACGGGTGTTCCTGCCCGGCTGGCTCTGCCTCGGACGTGCAAGCGACATCCCCGAGCCCGGCGATTACATCGCCCTCGAAATCCTGGACGAGCCTTTGATCCTGGTGCGCGACCGCGAGGGATGCGTGAGGGTGCTCAGCAATGTCTGCCGCCACCGTGGCAGTCGTCTAGCCATCGGTGCTGGGCGGACAAAGAGATTCCTCTGCCCTTATCACGCCTGGGCCTATGGTCTGGACGGCGCCTTGCTGCGCGCGCCTCTGGTCGAGGAGCAGCCGTGGTTCGATCGGGCGGAATGCGCCCTGCCCTCGTTCCCGGTGACCGAGTGGATGGGCTGGATCTTCGTCAATCTCGACGGCACAGCCCCGGATATGGCCCCGCAACTGGCCGGTCTCGACCCGTTCGTGCGCAATTACCACCCCGAGGAAATGCGAAGCATCGGCCAAGCGGCCGAGACGTGGGACGTCAATTGGAAGTGCCTGGCCGAAAATTTCATGGAAGGCTATCACCTCACTCAGGTGCATCGGAAAACCCTGCACCCGATGACCCCCACAAAACTATGCGAGAAGACCGCGAACGGAGCGGCTTTCACCACCTACAAGGCGCATTACGACCCGAAGTTCTCCGGCCGCGGCGAAGCGCATCCCGATATGACGGCTGAAGAGCGCCGGCTGTCGATGATGGTGTGGATCTATCCCGGCTTTGTCGCGGCGATCTCACCCAATTCCGCGGTCTATATGGCATTGACACCGACGGGTCCGGAGAGTGTCGAGACCCGATGGGGCGTGATCGGCCGGCAAGAGATCTTCGCGGGTGGCGAGGCGGAGGCCAGGCTCGCCTTTGCCGAGGCGTTCAATGCCGAGGACAAGGCAAGGCTGATAGATATGCAAAAGGGGCTCGCCAGCCGGTTTGCCACCGGCGGGCCTCTGGCACCTGCCGATTACGAAGGGACGATTTGGGATTTCTACGGTTATCTCGCCGAGCGGCTCTTGTAGCGGGATATCGGATCAGCGCGCGAAACGGCGATTGCGCTGCGGTTTCTCGAAATCCTTGAGCCACGCGCCGAACGCATCCAGCGACATCGGCGGGGCGATGAAATGGCCTTGCAGCCCGCTGCACCCGACAATGCGTAATTGCTCGACCAGATCGTCGCTGGTGACCGCCTTGCCATAGACACTGACCTGCATCGATTGCATCAGTTCGATCAGCCGGCTCAGCCGGATCGCCTGTTCGGGATCGTTGTCCAATGCCTCGATCATCTTGGGGTCGAGCTTGGCCATTTTTACGCCCAAACGTTGCAGATCGCTGCTGGAGGGATTGTCGAAATCCACATTGTCCATGACGATCCCAACCCCCAGATCGCGCAGACGGTCGACCTGCGCCAGGGCCAGTTCGATGCTGCGGTCCTGCACGATTGGGGCGTTCAGTTCGACCGCCACGTTTATTGGATCGAGTTGGGCATGTTCGAGCGCCCATTTTATCTCGTCGACCAGATCGACCGATTTGAGCTCGACGGTCGAGAGATTGAAGGTGAGCTGCGGGATCCGATAACCCTCCGCCAGCCACCCGGAAACCGCGCGGCTGGCGCGGGCCATCACGATGGTGCGGATATCGACGATCATATTGCGCTGTTTGGCAATCTCGATGAAATCCTCGGCCGAGATTAGGCCCAGATCCGGGTCGCGCCAGCGGGCCAGCGCCTCGACCGAGACCAAACGCTGGCCATCGGCATCCAGCACCGGTTGCAGCCAGGCCTCGATCTGATTGTGCTGGAGCGCGCCCTCTAGGCGCTTCGCCATCGCCCGCTGATGCTCGATGAAGGCACGCATGGTCTTGTCGAAGACCGAGAATTTGCCACGACCATTCGCCTTGGATTTGAAGACGGCGAGATCTGCGGCTTTCAGAAGCTCGTCCGGGTCATCTATCCCGTTATAAGCCCCGCCGATGGCGATGCCGATCGAGGCGCCGATCTGGCAGATCCGCTCCTCATGGCTGATCGGTTCGGACAGCCCGGCGATGATGCGCTGCGCGATCTGGGCCAATTGGCCAAGATCGTCGAGCCCGGGCAATAGAACTACGAATTCGTCACCGCCGACCCGTGCCACGACATCGTCAGAGCGGATCGCGGCGCGCATCCGCTCTGACGAGATCTTCAGCACATGGTCGCCCGCATCATGGCCCAGCGTGTCATTGACCGCTTTGAAATGATCGAGATCGATATGCATGGCGGTGAGGACCGGGATCGCATGCTCGCCCCGCATCCATTCCTCGACCAACTCATCCAGCCCACGCCGGTTCGGCAGCGAGGTCAGCGGGTCGAGCACCGAAAGCGTGCGCAACTCGTCCCGCGCAGCGGAGATATCCTGGACAAAGCCGATCAGCCGATCGAGGCTGCGCCCGACGCGACCGATCTCGTCCTGGCTGTTCAGATCGATGCCCAGTCCGAGATTGTCAGCACTGATATCGCCGCTGGTCAGCTTCTCGGTAGCAGCGACAATCGCCCGGACGGTGGTCTGCATCCTAAGCGTGAGCTGTATCAGAACCGCCGCAGCGGCAGCCCCGGCCAAAAGCAACAGCGCGAGAAGAAGCTTGCGCGCCACCCGTCCGGTCTGCTGCAATTTGGCGTAATCGTCCTTCCAGCCGCTCCTGGTTTGATGGACCGCCTCGAAGGTCGTCTCGACCAGTTCGAGCCTGGCGCGCGCCATCGCAAGATCGGCGGCAGGGCCTGCGGCAATCGGGTCGCGCGCGGCTGCGAGATACGACGTCTCGAACCGGGCGAAAATAGCTGAGAGCTCTTCTGCCTTGTCGGGCACCATACCGTTCAGCGCGTCGAGCCGTGCCTTGCCGTCCTCAAGGGTCATAGGCAAGGGTGTCGCGACGGGTGGCCCAGCAAAGCTCTCTGCCTGCTGCTCCAACTGCAAAAGTCCCGCACGGAAGCTGCGGGCTGCAGTATGCAGGGCGTCATCGCTCTCGCGCCATTCGGCGATCAGCCCGTCCTGCTCGCTGGTGCTAGTCCAATCGACCACGACATTGGCGACCAAAAGCGCAAAGAACCCCAAAGTGACGGCGGACGTCTTCCAGAGGGTCGGGATTCCTTCAGATCGCGCGTTTTCCTGGATCACCTCGCGAACCTTCCCGTCCTCTCTCACTGGTCCGGTCGGCAAGACAACGCCCGGCCGCCCAATACTCGGCGGCGCAGAAACCCACGCCACTCATAGGGAGGGTTAGGTGGGAAAACTTAAGATTCGCTTGGCCGATCTGGTCCACGTGATCGGCGATGCGGTGCTGGTCGCGATGAAGCAGCCGCTGAGAAAGGCGCATTCTAAGACGCTCTAGAGTGACATCGACACTGCATGGAAACCGCTGCGTCATACGCTGGAGGCCTCCGCCTCGGCTCCACCATCCCGAAACAGCGTCTTGATCTCGGCTCTGGCTATTGAACCACCCCGCGGGCGGATCGTCCCCTCTGTTCTCTTGACGGCCATCCGGCTTTTGCCTTGGATAGCCGCAACAGTCGGACAGAGAGGACAGGGGCGATGGCAGTAGACTTGGCAAAGGAAGCGAAAAGCCGCGGAATCGCGTATTTTCTGATCTCGTTCACCGATCTTTTCGGTGTGATGCGGGCCAAGCTGGTGCCGGCCCGCGCCATCGGTGAAATGGCCGCCGAGGGCGCCGGTTTCGCGGGTTTTGCCGCCTGGCTCGACATGACCCCGGCCGATAGCGATATGTTCGCTGTACCCGACCCCGGCAGCCTGATCCAGCTTCCATGGAAACCCGAGGTCGGCTGGCTTGCCGCCGATCTCTATATGGACGGCGAAGAAGTCACCCAGGCCCCGCGCAACACTCTCAAACGCGTTCTCGCCACCGCCGATGCCGCGGGCATGCGGATGAAACACGGCGTCGAGTGCGAGTATCACATCATCAATCCAGACGGCTCGGCCATCGCAGACGAGCGGGATATCCAGTCCAAACCGTGCTACGATGTCTCGGCCCTGATGCGCCGCTATGACGTGATCCGCGAGATTTGCGATGCGATGATCGCACTTGGCTGGGGGCCTTATCAAAACGACCATGAGGACTCGAACGGCCAGTTCGAGATGAATTGGGATTATGACGATACGCTGGTGACCGCCGACCGGCACGCATTCTTCAAATACATGGTCAAATCGATTGCCGAGAAACACGGGCTGCGTGCGACGTTCATGCCAAAACCGTTCTCGAACCTCACCGGCAATGGCTGCCATGCGCATGTTTCGGTCTGGGATAAGAAGGGGAAGAAGAACCTGTTCTCGGACAAGAAGGGAGAGCTGGGTGTCTCGGCCAAAGGCTATCACTTCATGGGCGGTTTGATGGCGCATGGCACGGCGATGTGCGCAATCTCGAACCCCACTGTGAACAGCTATAAACGGATCAACGCGCCGCGCACCATGTCGGGGGCGAGTTGGAGCCCGAACACCCTCACCTATGGCGGCAACAACCGCACCCATATGATCCGGATCCCCGATGCCGGGCGCTTCGAGCTTCGCCTGGCCGACGGTGCGGCGAACCCCTATCTCTACCCGGCCGCGGTGCTGGCCGCGGGGATGGACGGCGTGGCGGGCGAGCGCGATCCCGGCAAGCGGCTGGATATCGACATGTATGCCGACGGTACCACGGTGCGCGGGGCGAAGAAACTGCCGCTGAACCTGCTGGACGCGCTGCGCGAGCTTGACCGATCGAAGGTGCTCCGGGCCGGGCTGGGCGATGACGTCGTGAGCGCCTTTGTCAAATTGAAGACCGATGAGTGGAACGCCTATACCGCCCATCTGACCCAATGGGAGCGTGACGCGACCCTCGATTGCTGAGATGCGGCTGGATCTTTCCGGACGCAGGGCGCTGATCACAGGCGCGGGCCGCGGGCTGGGGTTCGAGATCGCGAGAGCTCTGGCCGAGGCTGGCGCCGAGGTGTGGCTGAACGGGCGCCGGGCGGAGGGGCTGGAGCGCCCCGTGGCAGATCTCCGCGCCGAGGGGCTGACCGCCCACGCCGCCCCGTTCGACGTGACCGATGACCAGGCCCGCGGCAGATGGTTCGCAGAAGCCCCCGCGCCGGATCTTCTGATCAACAACGCCACTTTGCGCGACCGGCGAGCCACCCCCGATCTGCCGGTCGAGGCCGTGGCCAGACTGGTGGAGGTCAACGCGCTGGCCGCCTATGCCCTGACCCAGCTGGCCCTGCCCAGCATGCTGGCGGCGGGGCGCGGAGCGGTGGTGAACATGTGCTCGATCGCTGGACCGAGAGCCGGCCCCGCCGATCCAGGCTATACCCTGGCCAAAGGCGGGCTCGACGCGTTGACCAGGGCGCAAGCAGTGGAGCTTGGCGGCCAGGGTATCCGCGTCAATGGGATAGCACCCGGCTTTTTCGCGACAGAGGCCAATCAGGCGATGGTCGGCAATCCGGAAACCGAAGCCTATCTCGCCGCACGCGTCCCCATGGCCCGCTGGGCCGAGCCGCGCGAGATCGCGGGAGCGGCGGTTTTCCTCTGCTCGGACGCCGCGTCCTACGTCAACGGCCACATACTGACCGTGGATGGCGGAATGAGCGTGAAGATGTGAGCGGGCCGAGCGCGCTCACAACACGAAATCGGTCGCTTGCATCACCATCGAGCCGGTGAGTTCAATCTCGAAATCCGCGGTCCTGTCGCCATCCACATCTGCCGTGATCAGGGTGATATCGGTCCCAGCGAACCGCTCGTATCGCAGCTCACCCGCCACGCCAGAGAAGGCCGCTGTACCGATGAAGTCGAACACCTGATTGCCGCCACGAGTTGCGTCTGCATCGATCCGCCAGAGCTCGATACGGTCCGAACCGAAGACGTCGAAATCGGTGATCACATCGCGGTTGCCCGCACCTGGCCGGCTGTCGGACAGTTGGAAATAGACGAAACGGTCATTGCCCTTGCCGCCGGTCATGATGTCCGCGCCCGCATTGCCGTAGAGCACGTCGTTATCAGCCTCGCCGTCCAGCACATCGTCGCCCGAGCGGCCATAGAGCCGGTCGCCCGAGGCACCGCCTTTGATCACATTGTCCGCCGCATCGCCGCGGAGCTGGTCATGCTTTGCTCCGCCACGGAGGTTCTCGACTGAAACGAACCGGTCGCCGAACCCGTCTCCGACACCCGCGACCAAGCCTTGCAGATCGGCCCAGACCGACCGGTCGGCCCCGGCATAGCTGGCCCAATCGATACCCTCGCCGCCATCCAGCCGGTCCGCCGAGGCGCCGCCCAGCAAGATGTCGTTGCCGCTGCCGCCCTTCAGCGTATCGGCCCCAATCTCTCCATCCAGCCGGTCATTGCCCGCGCCGCCATAGAGAGTGTCGCCGAAAGTGCCGCCATAGAGACGGTCATCGCCCTCGCCGCCGAACAACGTATCCCCGGCGCCATTGCCATAGAGCGTGTCATCGCCAAAGAAGCCGATCACCTCCTCGCCCGAGTTGTCCGAGCTGAGCGTGTTATCTAAAACCCCGCCGATCACCGCGGGCTGGCCGCGCGCAGTAGTGCTGGCAAAGCCGTCGTTGCGCCCAGGCAGCGTGTCGAGTTCTTCCGACAGCAAGAATGCCTCTCCGGGCACCAGGGGCCTGTCGAGGATCACCACACTCCGGATGAACCCGTCGAAATGATTGATAAGGTTCGAACTGCCGCCCGATGCGTTCTGCGCGGCTGAGGCACCGATGGTGACGGGCTCGGCATTGCCGGTCATCCCGCCGGTCCAACCCGTGCCGCGTGCCGCCTCGAACCCATCGACATAGAGCACGGTCTCCTCTTCGGAGAAGGTGAAGACAATCTGATAGATGCCTTCCGGCTCGACCGTGTTGCGGCCAGTTTGCAAGGTGACCGCTTCGCCAGGCATCTCGTAGCGGACGTTGATGCGGCCCTGCGAATCCACATTCATGGTGATCTGACCGCCGAACAGCGTGCCGCTGGCATCTTTCGAGAAGAACGCCTGAATGCCCTGCAGGTCATCGGGCGAAATCGTAAGCGCGATTGTCCCGTCCGCCTGTGCCAGTGCAGCGCTGTGAGCGAAGCTGCGGGTCTGGTTGTTCCCATTGAAAGATCCACCCGCCGCGGTGAAGAGCGCCTCGGCCTCGGGCAGGCCGTCGGGGATCAGCTCGGCGGTTTCGAATAGTCCTGAACCGAGAAACGGGTTGTCGCTGTTCAGATGCGGGTTCGAAGTGACGTAGCCGAGATAGCCCGAGGCCTGACTGTCGGGTGTGCGGCTGTCATAGCCGATGATCTCCTCGCCGCCCGGGCCGGTCGTTACCGTCAGATCCCCGGTCGGGGCGAGAGCCTCCTGCAGGTCGTCCACGGTATCGACGATGCCATGGGTGACATTCGCGTTGACGATGAGATCGTCCTCACTAACCAGATCGCCATGGACGATGATCTGGCCGATCAGATCCCGGTCATGCGCCCCGCCATTGCCATGCTGGTTCGAATAGACGGTGACGATCGAGACCACCTCGTCCTCGACACCATCCTCATCGGTGTCGATCCCGCGATACGAGATCTCGGGCGCCGCCGTGTGGCCGATAATGGCGATCGTATCTTCTCCGGCTACGAAATCGGCGATGATATCGATGCCGAAACTGTCGACCCAATGGTCGTGGAGTTCATTGTTCTCCCCCGCGACCCCCGCCCAGTTGATCGAGCGGTCCTCGCGGACATGTTTCATGATGATATCGCGCTTGGCGTTGATCAGAGCATTGAACAGGAACGTGTCGTCGCCCTCGCCGCCGACCAGGACATCGTCGGCCACCAGGGCTTGATCCTCCCAGCCATAGAGTTTCTGGCGCGCGTCGTTGACCTCGTTATCGGGGTCCGGCCGGGTCGGGTTGCCGATGGCTAGTTGGCCGATCCGCTGCTCGCCTGCATCCGAGCGGCTGACGATCAGATCGTTGCCCTTGCCGCCGATCAAAAGATCAGAGCCCCGTCCGCCCATCAGCGCATCATTGCCATCGCCGCCATAGACGATGTCGTCGCCATAGCCGCCCTCGATACTGTCGGCATCGGCACCGCCCAGCAGAGTGTCGTCTCCACCGCCGCCATCGATCGTGTCGAACCCGGCACCGCCGTCGATCAGATCGTCGCCCGAGGCGATCGGTTGATTGCCGGATTCTGCGGTGAGCGCCGTGCCTGGGCCATTCTGGAAGAGCTCCATCACTTCCTTCCAGTTCAGCGCATAGCCGAGCTCGCCATCCACTCCGCTGCAATGGCAGACCGGGCCGCCGGTCTGGCCGCAGGGGCCGGCGATGGCGCTGTCGGCCTTGGCTGTCTCGATCTGGTGGCGTTCGGCGGCGGTCAGCTCTCCCCCCCAGATCCCGAACTCGGCGATCGCGCCGGTGAAGGCGTCGTCGAGATCGCGCCGGTCGACGGCGAATTCGCCAATCGAGCCGTTGAGATCATTGTTTGAAGTGTCGGCGCCCAGAACCCAGGGTTCGGAATTCTGGGTCAGATAGGCTTCGCGATAGATGCCCGGATTGTCGACATTGCCCTCCTGCCGGATCCAGGCAAAATCGGGAATGGCGACACCGTCGAGATAGACGGTCAGCCCCTCCTCGGTGAACGAGACGGCCAGATGGCTCCAGCTGCCTTCCTCGAGATAAGCAGCCGAGCTCAGCCAGGCCTTGTTCGACCCGCCATTGCCCTCGGCAAAGCGGATATAGATCCGGCCGGTATCGTCATGGCCGAGCCGGAAATGCCCGCCCGCATCGGTGCCACTCTCATCCTTCGAGACGATGATTGCATCATCCGACAGATCGTCGGGTCGGATCCAGAGCGCGACCGTACCCTGGCTGATCTCATATTCGGGGTTGTGGTTGATAAAGACGAAGTCGTCCTCTCCATTCAGCACCACTGCGCCGTTCGACTGGCCGCGCGGGCCATCGGTCAGAATGGGGTCGAATTGCTGGAGCGGACGGTTGTCGACCAGTTTGTAGATCGTCGCATCCTCGCCGCCGCGGGCGTCCGATACGCTGCCAGACGCATCGGCGAACTGCCAAAAGCCGAGCGCCCCGGGCAAGCCTGTCTGCGCCTCGGCAACGGTCGGCGTCAGCACATCGTTGCCCGCGGTGCCGGTCAGGGTCACACCATCGATCTCGACCGTGCCGAGCTGCTGCATGCCGCCACGGGAGTCCAGAAACTGCTCGCCCGATTGGCGGGCATAGGTGAAGAGGCCCGAATCCTCATAAGGATTGTCGGTCCATTGCCAGGGCCGGTTGATGATCGGCCCCTGTGCGCCCGAGGTATTGCTGCTGTCATAGCCTATATATTCGGTGCCGTTGACAATTGTGGTCTTCAGATCGCCCTCAGGCGCCACCGCCTCGGCAAGCTCGGAGATATTGTCGATCACCCCCCAGACCACGCCCGCATCGGTGACGATATCCTCGAGATCGACCAGATCGCCATGGACCACAAGCTGTCCCAGCAGATCGTCGTCATGCGCCCCGCCATTGCCATGCTGATTTGAATAGACGGTGATCAGCGTCTCAAGCTGCGAGTCGGTGTCCACGTTGACATAGCGCACCCGGATATCGCTGGCGGTATGGCCGATGATCGCGATCGTGTCCTCATGGGCACGGAAATCGGCAATGACATCGATCCCGAACGCATCGACCCAATGGTCGTGCAGCTCGTTGTTCTCGCCTGCCACACCGGCCCAGTTGATCGAGCCATCGGCGCGGGTGTGCTTGTGGAGGATCTCGGCCTTGGCGTTTAACAGCGGGGTGATCAGGAACAGATCCTCACCGCGTCCGCCGACCAGAATGTCATCTCCCTCCAGCGGCTGATCTTCGTATCCCTTCAACTTCTGGCGCGCTTGGTTGACCTCATTGTCAGGATCGGGCCGGGTCGGATTGTTGAAGGCGAGCTGACCGATGCGCTGCTCACCCGCATCCGAGCGCGAGATCAGGACGTCATTACCGTCGCCTCCGATGAGCAGATCATTGCCCCGCCCACCATCCAGCACATCGTCTCCGTTGTCGCCGCGCAGGATATCGTCGCCATAGCCGCCCTCGATCCGGTCGTTGCCGCCACGGCCCGCGAGACTGTCATCCCCGCCCTCGCCGTCGATCTCGTTGGCATAGCCGTTGCCAGTGATCGTGTTGTCGCCGCCCAGGCTTTCCTCTCCGAGGAAATAGGAGGGGTGATACTGCGCCTTCGGCACGATCTGGCCACCGCCGGCATTGTTCTGAAAATCTGCGACCGAGGCGTAGAGCGCGCTCTGATCCACCGGCAATCCGTCGATCTCGAGACGCAGCTCCTGACCGCCACCTCCGTCGAAATAGGCGAGTTCGATCTGATAGAGCCCGCCTTCGAATTGCGCCGTCCGGCTGGTCGGCGCGGCCCCCCGGCCGAATTCGAAAGCGGAGAAGCTGACCCCGCCAAGCGACAGTGCGAACCCATCATCCGAGACGACGGTGACCTGATGCTTGCCGGGAGGGACATAGATGAAGCCCGACAGAGTGACACCGAGATCGTCGAACACGGTTTGGCTGGCATCTGCGGAGAGGCTCGCCGCATCCTCGCGAAGGAACTCTTCTATCGAGATGTGGCTGTTGCCGCGGCCATAGAGCACTTCGCTGGAGGTGAAGGTGAAATCGGGGCTAGAGCCAGCGATCAGCGCCGCCAGCGTGCTAACCGAGCCAATATTGCTCTGACTGACATAGACTTCGCCGGTCAGTCCGGTGCCCTGGCTGGGCACGCCGGCGATGGTGCTGGCGCGCAGGGCCGGTGTCATGCCCAGCGGCGTGTCGGCCGGGCCAAGTGTCACGATATACATGCGGTCCTCTCCCCTCGCTCGGGCGCATTGCATCGGCCCGACTTGACGCAGCACCTGGAACGGGCCGCGCGAAACTGGCGGTGATCACAGACGCTAACAGAACCGAAGCGACGACATGCCCAGGAGCGAAGGCGAATGCCCTACCCCCGACCCGGTCCTCTACCCACCCGACCGGCCGCCGTTATGACACTCATACCACGAAGTGCGGCGGCGATCCCGTCGCTAATCGACCTCATGACTGCATCGCGAAAACGCGCTCGAAGCGGCAGCATTGGAGCAGCGTTTTGCAAAGCGCGTGAGACTGAGCCAAGCCTGCGGTCGCGTCGACACAGAACTCTCCTCCTTCGGATCCTCAGGGCGTGGCAAGCATCCAGCAGGAGACCCGTCACGATATCCCTCTGAGGCTTTAATCCGCCATGGCGGCAACCCAAAACTATACCAAATCAAAAAAGTATTTGGCCCGTTTCAGGACCTGTGATCTTGTGATGCAGTGCGGCATAACTGCCGAGCCACGAGCGCCGGGCGCGGGCATGCGCCCGGTGACATGCAGCAGCTTTACGATCCGAGAGGTGAGGGGAATGGAAGAACAAGTCGCCGAGTTGGTGGCCAAGGTGGCCGCGCTCGAAGCGCAGGGGGCGGGTGCGAATAACTCGGCCTTTGGCGAGCTCTACTACTATCTGACGATCCCGCTGATGGTGATCATCCATGCCGGATTTCTGGCCTATGAAATGGGGGCCTCGCGGCTGAAAAACGTGCTGGCCTCGGGGATCAAGAACATCCTGGCCTTCGCCTTCATGGTGCCGACCTTCTATTATTTCGGCTTTTTCATCTATTGGGCCTGGACGCCGGGGCTGATTCCGACCGCGGAGAGTTGGCAGGTCGGTGTCGATTTCGCCAATCCGGTCGGAGAGGTGATGGGGCCGCATCTGGGCGATCAAATCACCGGTGTGTTCTGGGGGGCGTTCACGCTCTTCGCCGCGACCACCGCCTCGATCTTCTCGGGCGCGGTGATCGAGCGGATCCAAGTGGTCGGCTTTATCATCCTTGCCATCGTGCTCGGCTCGGTCGCCTGGATCATGGGTGCCGCCTGGGGCTGGAGCGCTGCGGGCTGGCTGGTCACCGAATGGGGCTATCACGATTTCGGCGCGGCCGGCGTGGTGCATATGGTGGCCGGATTCTTCGCGCTTGGGGTTCTGATCAATCTCGGGCCGAGGATCGGCAAGTTCAATCCGGATGGCACGGCCAATGACATCTCGGGCCATAACATGCCGCTGACCTGTATAGGGCTGATGCTGATTATCGTCGGTTTCTGGGGCTTTCTGATGGGCTGTGTGGTGGTCCCGGGCGAGAGCTGGTCCTGGTTCCCAGACAAATGGGCGACGATCTATGGCACGCCGATGACCTTGTCGGCCATGACGTTCAACATCCTCATGGGCTTTGCCGGCGGGATCATTGGGGCCTGGATGGTCACCCGCGATCCATTCTGGATGATGTCGGGCGCGCTGGGGGGGATCATCTCCTGTGCATCAGGGCTCGATTTCTTCGAACCGACCCAGGCTTTCGTGATCGGCTTCATCGGTGGCTCGGCTCTGAAACCGGCCGCGGCGGCGCTGGAGCGACTGGGCATCGACGATGCGGTCGGGGCTGTGACAGTGCACGGGACGATCGGGTTCTGGGGCGTGATGGCGGCCGGGATCTTTGGCATGGGCTATCCCGCTTTGGGCACCGCGCCGGAAGGCGCGGACATGCCGACAATCTCACTCGTCGGCCAGTTCGTCGGCGCGGTTTCGATGTTCCTTCTGGGCTTCGTACCGGGCTATCTGGTCTCGCTGGTCCTCAAGATGGTCGGCCTTTTGCGGGTCGGCGAGGCGGCGGAGATCAACGGGCTCGATCCGACCAAAGTTCCGCTGAAAGCCTATCCCGAAGGCATCATCCCCTCGGCCACCGCGGCCGAGTGACACCAAGAGAAAAGGAGACACATCATGGGTTGGGCATTTGACACAGCCTCATTCGAGGGCGTCGAGGGCGCCTATTATTCGGCAATGGGGGCGGAATGGCTCTGGCTGATCGTCTCGGTCGGCTGCTGCGTGGCGGCTCTGGTCGTTGGCGCGATGCATGAACTGGACGCCTATCGCAAAGCCGAACGCTAAGCGGCGATGAGAGTGCGGCGGCCGCCGGGGCAACCTGGCGGCCGTTGTCTTTGGTTATGGGGAGTTAAACGGAGTGAGCGCCTCTTGCGCTCACACGATACGCCTTGCCGCGACGGCTTGCGCCGCCGAGGCAGGGATGGGCTTGTGTGTCAGGTGTAATCGCCTCTTACCCTCTGTTTGGTCGGGTCGAAATGCGGGAAGGCGACAATCGTGGCGGGCAGGCGCTTTTGGCCATCGATCTGACCGATCTCGACTTCCGTACCTTCGACGGCATGGGTTATCTCGATCCGAGCGAGCGCGATGGTTTTACCCAGGATCGGAGACTTCGTGGCGGAGGTGACCTCGCCAATCTGAGCCCTGCCAAACAGCAGCGGATCGCCATTGCCGGGGATCATGCCGCTTTTGATCTCGAGCCCCACCAGTTTGCGGCGGGGATGGGTTTTGCGCTCCTCAAGTGCCTTGCGCCCGATGAAATCGGCATTGTTGGATTTGAGCGGGACAGTAAATCCGATCCCCGCCTCGAACGGATCGGTCTGATCGCAGAATTCATACCCGGCGAAGACCAGCCCAGCTTCGATCCGTACCATGTCGAGC
>JBCDKL010000017.1:0-20125 GCA_038746695.1 Pseudomonadota bacterium
AAGGCAGCGGTCAAGGCGCATAGGCGACATCCGGCACAATCGAGAGGAGAAAATCAAGCCCGCCCCGCACATGGCGGAGCGGGCGGTATCCATGGCTTACTTCCGGCCCCGGCGGCGCAGCGCCGAAGGCGTGAAATCGCCATCATCCATATCGACCTGGAACGAGAATTGCGGGTTCTCCTCGCTGAGAAAGCTCAGCGCCAGGTAGCGGCCTGCCTGCAGGTCATAGACTGGCTCGCCCAGGGGCAGCAGAACCTTGGCATTCGACTCGATGCCATTGAACGCCTCGCGCACCCGCCAGAGCTCGCCCCGGCTGTCATAGAGATCGCCCAGCACGATGAACCAGCTATCCTCATCGATATAGAAGGTGCGCTTGGCATAGATATGACGCTCACCCGATTTCAGATTGCCTTCGATGACCCACACCCGGCGCAGCTCGTAACGCGTATATTGCTGGTCGATATGCTGGTCGCCCAGCAGCTCTTCGTAAGTCAGGCCGGGATCTGCCAGGGCGTAATTGTTCGCGGGAACATACATTTCGCGCTTGCCCAGCAACTCCCAATTATACTTGTCAGGAGAGCCGTTGAACATGTCGAAATCGTCGGTCGTGCGCATCCCTTCGGCCGCCGTGCCCGGGCCGTCATAGGCGATGTTCGGCGCCCGGCGCACCCGGCGCTGGCCAGCGTTATAGACCCAGGCCGCGCGCGGGTCCTGCACCTGGTCGATATAGTCATGGACCAAGAGCACATTGCCCTCCAACCGGGCCGGGGCGAGGATCTCCTGCATGAATTTCAGCAGCATATTCTCGTTGCCCGACGAGCGGGTCAGCGTCGGCCGGAAGATCGTGGTGTCGCGCAGACGCTGAAGGGTATACGCGCCGTTCGACTGCACCGGGGCCTGCATATAGGTCCGCTCGAACCCGTTTGATCGATAGCGGACCATGTGGTTCCACAACGCTTCGACCCCCGATTTCGGCACCGGGAAAGCCACCGGCGAGAGGTTGAGGCCCGAAAGGCCCTGGCCGCCGCCGGTCAGCTCGATATTGCCCGCCTCGGCCATGATATGCTGCGCCGCCTCGGCCGGGATCGCGGCAGTGCGGCGGGTCTGAAAGACGGGAATGAAATAGCTCGGATAGCGCTTGATCATCGCCACCTGACCGGCCGAAAGGCGGCTGGCATGCTGATCGACATTAGACTGGTCGATCTTAAGGATCACGCTGTCTCCCTGGAACGGGTTGGTCAGGCGTCGCCCATCGCTGGTCGAAACCGAGATCCCACCCGTCCAGGCCGGGATCGAGCCATCGGCATTGCCCGCCTTCTCCGCACCGGTTGGCGTCAGGTCGTTGCCCAAACGGGCGAGATCGGCCGAGGACGTACCGGCCTGGATCCCTCCCGCTGCGAGGCTGAGCGCGAGTGCCACCGCACCGGCCTTCCATTTGATCGGAAACTGCATGTTTTTCCCTCCGTATACGCGTCGTTATCGGGCGGATCAGAACTGCATCGAGACCACGGCGGACGCAAAGTCGCGGTCATCGAACCCGTTGAAAGTGCCCCCGAACGATGTGGTGTAATTCAACGCCAGAGTGTACCGGTTCAGATAGTCGAATGCGAGCCCGAACCCGAGTGACGTGCGCCCCTCGACGAATTGCCCATCCGAGGAATAGCCGATGATATCCTGTGCCCAAGACAAGCTGGGCGTCACATTCACTCCGGCGAACACATTCGAATACTGCGCCGAAACCCGGCTGCGCAGTGCGGCGGAGAATTTGGTCACCAAACCCTCGGCATTGTTGCCCGCTGTGCCCGGGTTGCCATAGATCGACGACCGGCCGAGATTGAGCCCCAGCGGGTTATCGTCGTCAAGCGTCGGCAGATATTCGAAGCCCAGCTCGCCGATGGCGGTCACCCGGTCGGCCCCGATGATCCGGTCGAAGAAGCCCACGACCGAGGCTTGGCCGCGGATCTGATTAGTCTCGATGAACCCGTCGACCGGAGTGCCCACAGGCAGGCCAGCAAACAGCGCATCGGCCGGGTTGACGATCCCCAACGTAGCTCCGGAAAAGCCCGAGAAGATCCCCGCAGCGGTCATATCGTTGGTATTGATCTGGATAGGATGATCCGGGCGATAGCTCAACTCTCCCGCGACCGCATAGCCGAACAGGTTGGTAGCCACGCTCGCGCCGACCGTGTGCACATTCTCGACATACTCGATATTGTACTGCGAGGCGTCTGGCTGGAAACCATACCCCGCGCCGGTCACGGGCACGCCCGAGGTGCCACTGATGATCGGTGAGCGGCTGTCGAGCCGGGTGAAATAGAGCCCGAATTCGGTATCGATTTCATCGACATAATAGCGGGCGGCGAGCCCGAAATTGTCAAAGTCGAAATCGTCCGGCCCGCGATCCTCTCCGCGCGGCTGGAAGAACCCGGCAGCCGAGGAGCCCTGATCGTTCAGGAGGTTCAGAGTTCCAGCCAATTGCGCCTGAAGCCCACCGAGCTGAGCCTGCAACGCGGCCTCGGTGGTCGTATCGCCCGCGGCCTGTGCGGCGGCGATCGCGGCGTTGACTTGACCGATCGCGGCATTGAGCTGGTCGATCGCGCCGCCAGGCGCCAGCAGCTGCCCCGCGGCCACAGAGGCAAGAGACAGCTCGTTACAGCCCTGCGCCGCGACATCGGCTGTCGAGAAGAACGTGCCGCAACCATCGAGCTGAGTCTGCTGCCATTCGAAGTTCCAGAAACCCTCGACGCTCAGATTGTCGGTCACCCCGGCATTGGCATAAACCATGCCAAGGGGCAGCAGACCTTCTTTCAACTGGGTGCCTGGGCGGCGGAACGCGCTGACATCGATCGGGTTGATCGAGTTGATGCCGTTCTGGATGAACGTACTTTCTCCCCAGCTCACGACCTGGCGGCCGACCCGCAGTTCGATCGGCACATCGCCGGCTTCGACTTCGCCGAACAGGAAGGCATCCAGGATGGTCGCGGTCGCGAACTGCGCCAGAGTGTTGAATTCGCTGTCATCCAAAAAATCATCGGCGGCATAACCGTTCGGCGCATGGCCGTGATTGACGCGGGACTGATCGAGAGCCGCGTCATAGACACCTTTGCCGCGGATAAAAAAGCCAACGTCGTCGCGATAGTTGAATTCGGCATCCGCGACCACGGTGATCGGGGCGGAGACCACATCGCCCTTATCGAAGTTCAGCGTTCCGTCATCCTGCGTCGCCGAGGCAGCCACTCCGGCCACGCCGTTGCGGGTGCCATTGCCTGCGAAGATCGCCTCCGAGGACGGATCCTCGGTCCGGAACGAGATCCCAGCGCTCAGCGTCACATTGGTCGTGATGGTGATGTCGTCATTGACGCGGAACTCGCCCGCCTGCACCGGCCCTGTCATCGCCAACGCGACAAGAGCGGATGTCCCCGCAAGGCGCCATTTCAAACTGGTCTTGTCATTGGTCATTACGTTCCCCTCTCTGACGAGTCCTCTCTCACTGCGTTTCCACCCATTACCCGAGCATTTTTTCTTTGTGCCGCGGCTATCCGAATCGATCCCCGGAAGCCGCGCGAATGCAACTGTCAACCATGGCTCACCCGGTTCTCATGGCGCGAAGAGAACCTTTCCGGTGTTTTCGCGCATCAGTTCTTCCGGCAAACGGTCATGCGCCTCGCCGAGCAGAATGACCGCCTGCACATCAGTATGCCAAGCGCCCGAGCCGAAACGCTGGAACAGCGTGGCAAAAGCCTGATCGCGGGTAGCGCGGTCGATCGTGCCCAGCCAATGGGTCAGCCAGAACCCCTCGATCCGCTTGCCGGTGAAGACAAACTGGCCCATCTCGGCCAAGGTGACCGGTGTCGGGTTGAGCTTGCCATAGACCACCCATCGGGTCCGGTTCGGCATTCCAAAGAAAACCTTGGCGGACAGGTCATCGGCCACAGCATCCAGCAGAATCCGTGGCTTGAGCGCCTGTGAGACTTCGCCAAAACGCTCGGCGAAATCAGGGGCTGTCACGTCCAGCGGATGATCGGCGCCGAGCCCGCTGAGCGTCTCCAGCATCGCAGGACGGCGCACCAAAGGGATGGTCTTGATCCCGCGGTCCTTTGCCAGACCGATCATCAGTTTCGAGAGTTGCGAGCCGCCCGCCGTCATCACGATTGCCGGGCTCCCGGCTTCGGCCGCCAGCGAAACCATGCCGATCGCCGTCAGCGGATTGACGAACAACCCCGCCGCATCTTCGTCGCGGATCTCCTCGGGCAGAGGCACGCAGGAGGCAGCCTCGGCCCGGACATACTCCGCCCAGGCTCCGCTGCCGGTCTGCGAGCCGATAAAGGCCACCCGCCGGTCCGAAAGACCCTCGGCACCGGTCCCAGTCGCGACCACATCGCCGCAACCTTCGAAACCAGCCGCCCCTCCCTTCACCCGAGGGATCCCGTATTCGCCCTTGATGAAGTGAATGTCCGATGGGTTGATCGCCGCAAGGCGGAGACGGATGAGCACCTGACCCGGACCGATCTCGGGCAGAGGCAGGCGCTGATCCGCCAGATACGGGGTGAGATCGTCCAGATAGGGCCCGGTCGAATCGGCCTCTGCGAAGCCGTTCTGCTTTTGCACCAAAGCGCGCATATCGTCAGGAAGGGCCATCGCTCACACCTTCTGCTGCGTGTAGTGGGCCAGTTCTGACCGCGCCACCTGACGGCGATGCACAGCGTCCGGCCCATCAGCCAAACGCAGTGTGCGCAGATGAATCCATGACCTGGCCAGCGGTGTGTCCTGGCTGACCCCCTCGCCGCCATGGAGCTGTGCCGCCTCATCCACAACCTTCAACGCCACCCGCGGCGCGATAACTTTGATCTTGCTGATCCAGGGTGCCGCAGCGCGGGGATCACCCTGGTCCATCATCCAGGCAGCTTTGAGACAAAGCAGCCGGGCCATCTCGATCTCCATCCGCGCCTCGGCGATCAAATCATAGTTCTGACCAAGCTGCGCCAATGGCTTACCGAACGCCTCTCGGCTCATTGACCGGCGGCACATCCGTTCCAAGGCGGCCTCAGCCAGACCAATGGCGCGCATGCAATGATGGATCCGCCCGGGGCCGAGCCTGCCCTGCGCGATCTCGAACCCGCGCCCTTCGCCCAAGATCATGTTCTCCGCCGGCACCCGGACATCGGAAAAGCGGATATGCATATGGCCGTGCGGTGCGTCGTCCAGGCCGTAGACCTGCATCGGCCTCAGGATTTCGACGCCCGGCGTTCCGGCAGGAACCAACACCATCGAATGCTGCTGATGCCGCGGTGCCTCCGCATCGCCGGTACGGACCATGACCACATAGATCTTACAGCGCGGATCGCCCGCACCAGAGGCCCACCATTTCTCGCCATTCAGCACATAATCGCCGCCATCACGCACACAGGACATTGCGATATTGGTGGCATCTGAGGAGGCGACATCCGGTTCGGTCATCAGATAGGCGGAACGGATCTGCCCCTCAAGCAGCGGCGCCAGCCACTCGGCCTTCATCGCCTCGGAGCCATAGCGCTCCAGCACCTCCATATTCCCGGTGTCAGGGGCGGAGCAGTTAAAGGTCTCGGCCCCAAGCGCGGCGCGGCCCATTTCCTCGGCCAGATAGGCATACTCCACCGTCGTTAGACCTGGGCCGCGTGCGCTGTCGGTCAGCCAGAGGTTCCAAAGGCCTTTCGCCCGCGCCTCTCCCTTCAATTCTTCCAGGATGGCGGTCTGACGGGGGGTATGGCTCCAACGGTCGCCAACCGCGACCTCGGCTTCGAAGTCCTCGGACAGATCGGTGATCTTGCCGCGCACCATCTCGCGCACCTGGGCGAGCATCGGTTCCAGCCGAGCGGTGACACCCAATGCCATCTCGGCACTCATCGGTCCGCTCCACAAACGCCGTTCAGGGTCAGTCCGACCAATTGATCGGCCAGGGCAGTAATCTCCTCGGGCGTCTGGCCATCGCGCTCCGAGAACCAGAAACAGGCACCGTTCAGCGCCAGCAACGCGGTTTTTACCTGCAGGCTGAGACTGACATTCGAGAAGACGCCGAGGCTGCGGCCCTCCTCGATCACATCGCGGAAGATCTGCTCGTAATCGCGCTGCCTGGCAACGAAACGCTCCTGCATGATCCGCTCTTCCGGCGTGGTCGCCCCGCGCACCACCATGGTCACGCCCTGGAGCATCACCCGGTGATAGGGGAGGTCGCGGATCTGGGTGAGCACATGCGCCCGGGCCATAGCGGCGAGGCGCTTTTCGGGCGGGCTGGCACACTCCGCCTCGGGCCACACTTCGACGACCAACCGGTCAAGCCCATAGCTTGCTGCCGCGATGAACAGCTCGGTCTTCGAGCGGAAGTAGTGATAGACGCGCCCCTTGGTGTAGCCCATGCGCCGTGCCACCTCGTCGACGCTGGTCGCAGCGAAACCACGCTCGGCAAAGCAGGTTGCTGCAGCGAGCAGGATCGCCTGTTCGGCATCGCTTGGAAGCGCGTCAACAGGCGCCGGCGCCGCATGCTCAGAGCGCGCGCTTTCAGTCACGGCTGGCCTGTCGAGGCTGTCCCATCACGGTCGTCTCGTCCCTGTTTCGTGGACCTGCCCGATCGGCGGCCCCGCCTTTTTTATGCCCCTCAAGACGGTCGGATTTGGCTCCCATCCTTCCCCATCGGGTGACATCGTGGTTGCATACGCCCCGGTATGATGTCAAACCAATTTCGCCGCCGGACCAAGCCGACAGCCAAAAATAAATGGGAGAGATGAATGGGTTACCTTACGGAACTCTTCTCCGTCACCGGCAAACATGCGCTGGTGACAGGGGGTGCGACCGGGATCGGCCGGATGATCGCCGAGGCGTTGATACAGGGCGGCGCCGAGGTGATGATCGCCTCGCGCAAGGGCGCCGATTGCGAGGCAGTCGCCATCGAACTCAACGCGATGGACGCACCTGGCAGCGCCATGGGCTTTGCCGGTGATGTGGCCAGCGAGGATGGGATCAAAGCGCTCTGCGACGCCGTCACCGCCAAGACCGACCGTCTGGACATTCTGATCAACAATGCCGGAATCTCATGGGGCGCACCCTTCGAGGAATTTCCCCATGCCGCCTGGGAAAAAGTGATGAATGTCAATGTCGCGGGCTTGTTCACCCTGACCCGTAACTTGATACCTCTGCTCAAGGCAGCGGCTTCCGACGACGATCCGGCCCGGATCATCAATCTCGGCTCGATAATGGGTACGCGTCCGCTGGCGGATATGGCCTATTCCTATGCCGCCTCAAAAGCGGCTGTGCATCACCTGACCCATATTTTCGCGAATGATCTGGCGCCGCACCGTATCACCTGCAACGCTTTCGCGCCGGGCCCGTTTCGCAGCCGCATGACCGCCTTCGCGATGGAGGATCCCAAGAAGGTGGCGCTGATGGCCAAGGATGTTCCTTTCGGAAGGCTCGGCACACCTGAGGACATCGCGGGCGCCACGCTCTATCTCTGCAGCCGGGCCGGGGCGTACATCTCAGGCGCGATCCTACCAATCGATGGGGGGATGAGCGCGCATGCCAAATCCTCCCTGTTTCCGAGGGACTGATCCGGTGGAGCGATTCGCAGATAAGGTGATCCTGATCTCGGGCGCCACTGGCGGGATCGGGGAAGCGGCAGCGATGGCGCTCTCGGCAGCAGGCGCGCGCCTGGCGCTGACCGATCTCGATGAAGGCGGCTTGCAGGCACTCTCCGCCCGCCTGCCGGGGGAAAGCGTGTCGACCTCAGGAGACATCTCCAACCCGGCCACTGCACAGGCCTGGATCGCCAAGGCGGTCGAGGCTTTCGGCAGGGTCGACGCCGCCTTCAACAATGCGGGCGTGGAACACCGACTGGCCTGGCTGGCCGAGATGGAGCCTCAGACCAGCCGCCGCGTTTTGGAGATCAATGTCCTCGGCGTGCAATTCGCCATGCAGACGCAACTCGCCCAGTTCCTCGCCCAGGCCAAATCGGGCCGCTCGGGTGGAGCGATCCTGAACACCGCATCGGTTGCAGGCGTCTCGGGCGCTCCGAAACTTGGCACCTATGCGGCTTCGAAACACGCGGTCGTGGGTCTCTCGCGCACGGCGGCAATCGAGTATGCCCGTTTCGGCATCAGGGTGAACACACTCTGCCCGGCCTTTATCAAGACGAGGATGGTGATGGACGGGATCGTCAAGGATTACGCCAACCCAGAAGACGGTTTCGCCAAGCTCGCCAGCGGCATCCCGATGGGGCGGATCGGAGAAGTGGCCGAAACCGTGCCGGCCATCCTCTTCGGCCTCGACCCGGCGAACTCATTTTTCACCGGCCAGGAGCTGATCCTCGATGGTGGTATGACCGCCTGACCCAACCGCAAGGGCCAGCCCGCCTCCAGCCGGGTGGATGGCGGGGGCGCGGAGGCGGGCTGGCCCAACCTCAGCACCCACAGACTGCCCAAACCGCAGGAGCCCAAACGATGCCTCACATCCTCCGCAGCGAAGATCTCGCCTTCCTGCTCTATGACATGCTCAAGATTGATGCGCTCGCCACCCGCCCTGCCTTCGCCGAAACCGGCCGCGAGATCTTCGACCAGGTCCTCGCCACTGCGGAGCGTATCGCCGAGGAACAGTTCCAACCCCATGCCGCAAAGCTCGACGCCAACGAACCGCATTTTGACGGTGAACGGGTCCATATCATCCCCGAAGTCCGCAAAGCGCTCGACGCGTATGTCGAAGCCGGTTTCCTCACCGCGCCGTTTTCGCCGGATCTCGGCGGCATGGGTCTGCCCTTCACCATCCATACCGCCGTCTCCGCCTGGTTTGTGGCGGCGAACTGGTCAACTTCAAATTATCCGGTGCTGACCGCCGCTGCCGCCAATCTATTGGCCCATCACGCCTCCGAGGCCCAGAAAGACACCTGGCTCGCCCCGCTGATCGAAGGCCGCTACTTCGGCACCATGTGCCTCTCCGAGCCCCATGCCGGATCCTCGGTCGGCGATATCCGCACCAGGGCCGAACCGCAACCGGACGGTTCCTACCGTCTCTTCGGCCAGAAGATGTGGATCTCCGGCGGAGAGCACGATCTCGCCGAAAACATCGTCCATCTGGTGCTCGCAAAAATTCCCGGCGGCCCACCCGGTACCCGCGGCATTTCTCTCTTCATCGTACCGCGCCTGATCGAGGGGAACCGCAACGATATCCGTCTGATCGGCCTCAACCACAAAATGGGCTGCCGCGGCACGGTCAATTGCGCACTCAGCTTCGGCGATGGCGAAGGCGCCACCGGATGGCTGGTCGGAGAGCCGCATCAGGGGCTCGCCCAGATGTTTACCATGATGAACGAAATGCGTATCGGAGTGGGCATGGCCGCCTCGTCGCTTGCGATCACCGGCTATCTCCACGCGCTCGCCTATGCGCAAGACCGAACCCAAGGCCGCCCGATCGGCGCCAAAGACCCCGGCCAGCCCATGGTCCCGATCGTCGAGCACACGGATGTTCGTCGAATGCTGCTCCAGCAAAAGGTCTGGGCCGAGGGCGCCATGGCGCTCAGCCTCTATATGGCGCGCCTTGTCGACCTCCAGACGTCGGGCGACCTGGAAGCCTCCCGCGCGGCCACCCAGCGTCTCGACCTCCTCACTCCAGTCGCCAAATCCTGGCCCTCCGAATATGGGCTGCGCGCAAACGAGCTCGCCATCCAAGTCCTTGGCGGTGCGGGCTACACCCGTGATTGGCCGCTGGAACGCTTCTATCGCGACAACCGGCTGAACCATATCCACGAGGGGACACGCGGTATCCAGGGCCTGGACCTGCTCGGGCGCAAGATCCCTGCTCTGAACGGCGCGGCACTGACCGCGCTGCTTGAAGAGATCGCCACCGACGCCATGGCCAGCACCCTGCCCCAGGCGCAAAGCCTCGCAAGAGCCGCCGAAATGGTCGGCCAAGCCACCCGGAGCCTGCTGGCAGCTCCAGATCCCGAAACGATGCTCGCCAACGCCACGCTTTATTGCGACATGCTCGGGCATCTCATGGTCGGCTGGCTGTGGCTGCGCCAGGCCGAAACGGCAGCACGGCTCCTAACTGAGGCCACCGGCAGCCGGGCCGATTTCCTGGAAGGAAAGATTGCCGCCTATCGCTTCTTCTTCACCCATGACCTGCCACAGATCACGACCTGGAGCACGCTTCTCTCCAGCCTCGACCGCACCGCCCTCGAAACCAGCGCAGCACAACTCTGACACCGTGAGGTAAACCACAAGTGCCACCGCGTTTCGGAACGAAACGCCAGCATCACGTATGCGCCGCCAAGCGGCGCATTCCGCTTAACCAGACGCTTTCAGACAGGATCGCGGCGCAGACTCTGACACATGCAATGCACCCCGCCGCCGCCCTGGGTAATCATCGAGAGCTCCGGATCATAAATCTCAAAGCCCAGGGCCCGCAGTTTTCCCTTCAAGGTGACCGACGCTGCCGGCAACAAAACCCTGTCATCGCCCAATGCGACGACATTGCAGCCGAGATCCATCGTCTCGCGAAACGGCACATCGACGATCTCGATCCCCTTGCCCCGCAACCAATGGACGATCTCAGGATCCGTGCAGTCTACGCAGACCGCGGCAAGCTTCGGTGCCAGCATCACGACCATCAGAT
This sequence comes from Pseudomonadota bacterium, assembly GCA_038746695.1. GTDB lineage: Bacteria > Pseudomonadota > Alphaproteobacteria > Rhodobacterales > Rhodobacteraceae > Thermohalobaculum. The sequence continues at coordinate 10,636 of JBCDKL010000017.1, forward strand.
CGATATGCACGTAATAGGGATCGATATCCGCCAGCCTTACCTCCCAGCCCTCCGCCTCGAACCACCCGGCCAATTGCCGAGCGCCCTGTTCCTGCGAGCGGCCCTCGTCCCCCTCCCAGCCGATCAAGACCGAACCGGGTTCAATCACATTGAAATCTCCCCCCTCGAAACAACCGGCTGTCACATAATCGTAGATCGGGATCCCTAGCCGCGCATAGGTTTCGATCGCGCGGAAATTCTCTCCCCGACGCCACCACTGCGCCATATTGGTGATCACCGCGCCGAAAGGCGTCATAATGGAACTGTCCCGGGCAAAAATCTGATAGGGCAGATCCGGGTCGGGGTTGTGGAGATGCACCTCCACCCCGGCCTGGCGATAGGCATCGACCATCTCACCATGCTGCGCTGCGGCCACCGAAGGGTCGAAAATCACCCCCCTCCGCAACGTCTTTTTCGACAGTGACGAGGTTTTCAGCCAGCGGTAATTCTCCACCGGGCCCAGCAGCACATCACGCAGCCGCCCGTAATCCGAATTGGCCCCCCAGTGATTAAGCTGAGCTGTGTCACCGCCCTCGCGGCGCGCGCGCAGAGTGAACGGTGTGGTCTCGACTGCTTTGTCCATGGCGAACCTCCTCGGAGTGATCGTGCCGTATATCCGACCCTCTGACCAGCCCCTCGCGGCCACGGCCCGCGGAGGGTGGGTGGGGGCGGGCGGTGGCCGCGAGGGGCGGGTCAGAGCTCGATGATCAGGGCCGAAGCACCACGCCAGGATCGGCGACATCGGTCTTTGGCAGCGTCTTCCCCGCCTCGATCACCCGCTTGCCGATCATATAGCTGCGCGCATCGCTCATCGCATCGACGGCGAGGAGCTGCTCTTCCCGATAATACCAGACCGATTGCGTGCCTTCTTTGGCACCTGGCCGTACGACACAATCGTCCCAACCCGCGTTCAGCCCGGCGATCTGCAATTTCACGTCGTATTGATCCGACCAGAACCAGGGCTTGGCGCGGTAGGGTTCGTCCCCTCCAACCATGTTCACCGCGGCATTCTCGGCCTGATCGATTGCGTTCGGCACCGATTCCAACCTCAGCCGCCCGCCCTGCCAGGGAAACGAGGTGCAATCGCCCGCCGCGTAGATATCAGGATCGCTGCTCCGCGATCGGTCATCCACTGCAATTCCGTTATCGATCACCAATCCAGCGGCTTCGGCGAGACTGGTCTCTGGCATGATCCCGATCCCGGCGATCACGAAATCAACATTGACCGAGCTGCCATCGGTCAGCTCCGCCGAGGTCACCCGTTCCTCACCTTCCAGACGCACCAACCCGACGCCCTCGCGGATCTCCACCCCATGGCCGCGATGCAGAGCCCGGATATAATCGGCAGTCGGAGGTGCTGCCACGCGGTTGAGGATACGCTCGGCCATCTCGACCAGCAGCACATCTAGGCCCCGCGCCCGGGCCACTGCCGCGGCCTCCAGCCCGATATAGCCGCCTCCGACGATCAGGACCCGCCGACCGGCCTCGAATTCCGGCGCCATCCGGTCGATATCCGCCAGATCGCGCACTGTGTAGATCCCACCGAGATCGCCTCCAATCGCCGCGGGCAAACGGCGCGGTACCGATCCAGTGGTCAAGGCCAGCTTGCTATAGGAGAGCCGCGTTCCATCGCTCAGGACCACCGCCTTTGCAGGCCGGTCGATCTCGACCACCGTTTCGCCAAACCGGCAGGTCACCCCCTGCTCTTCATACCAGCTTGCGGGGCGGAGCAGCAGGCGCTCGCGCTCCATCTCGCCCAGCAGATACTTCTTGGACAGAGGTGGGCGCTGATAGGGAGCGACCGGTTCAGCACCGATCAAGGTGATCGGCCCGTCATGGCCGATCCCGCGCAGCTTGGCGATCAGCGAGGCGGCGGCCTGCCCCGCACCGACAATCACGATTGGCTCGGCCATCTCTCCTCCTGCATGGCAATCTCATCCCCAATTGCCCGGGAACCGGGCGCCGGGCAAGTCAGATCGCGACGTCTCGCATCGCAGTTCGGCCTTGACCGCGCCGCCGTTTGCGACAGGGTACGCAGCGACCGCCAGAACGAGGCCCGACCGATGACCGTCGAACGCATCCCCCATTGCGCCCATTGGGGCGCCTTTACCCTATTGGTCGAGGACGGCCAGATCCTCGGCGTCGAGCCTTTTGCCGGAGATCCCGATCCCTCGCCGATCATCCATGCCGTACCGAACTGGCTCGACACCGATCTCAGAATTCCTCAGCCCATGGTGCGCGAGGGCTGGTTGCGGGACCGCCATGCCTCCGATGGCAGCCAGCGCGGCCATCAGCCGATGGTGCCGGTCTCCTGGGACGAGGCAAGCGATCTGGTAGCGGGAGAGATCCGCCGGGTCGCAGACGAACATGGCAATGCCTCGATCTTTGGCGGCTCCTATGGCTGGACGTCCTGCGGCCGCTGCCACCATGCAGCCAGCCAGATCCACCGGGTTTTGAACCTCGCCGGCGGCTACACCGCGCATCGCGACACCTATTCGGTGGCCGCAGGTGCCGTGATCCTGCGCCATATCCTGGGCACCAACGATGAGTATCAGGGACATGGCGTGGCTCTCGAGAACGTCGCCGAGCATGCCGGTCTGGTTTTGGTGATCGGCGCTCTGACACTGCGCACCAGCCAGCAGGAGGCGGGCGGGATCGGGCGGCACCTGCTCGAGAACCATCTCCGCCGCCTGGCGGAGCGGGGGGTGCGGGTGGTCCTCGTCTCACCGCGGCGGGACGATGCACCGGTCTGGCTGGGTGCGGAATGGTGGCCGATCCGCCCGGGCACCGATGCCGCCCTTCTTTTGGGAATGGCCGGAGAGATCATTTTGCGCGGCGAGGAGGATGCCGATTTCCTCACCCGCTGCTGCGCGGGCGCAGACCCGTTCCGCGCTTATCTGACCGGCGAGACCGACGGCACGCCAAAGACCGCCGACTGGGCGGCCGAGATCACCGGACTCGACGCTGGGCAGATCCGCACCCTCAGCCAGGACCTAACCGCGATCCGCAGCTTCATTGCGATGAGCTGGTCGCTGCAACGCGCCGTCCATGGCGAACAACCATTCTGGGCCGCCGTGGCGCTTGCCGCCGTTGCGGGGCAAATCGGGCAGCGGGGCGGTGGGGTCTCGTTCGGCTTCGGCTCGCTTGGTGGGGTGGGCACGACCTCGGTGACCGGTGCCGCCCCCTCCTTCCCCGCAGGCAAGAACCCGATCGACAGCTATATCCCGGTCGCCCGGATCACCGATCTGTTGGAGAACCCCGGCCAGCCCTTCACCTATGAGGGCGAGGAACGCCGCTTTCCCGACACCCGTCTGGTCTGGTGGGCCGGGGGCAATCCCTATCATCACCACCAGGATCTCAACCGGCTCGAGCGGGCCTGGGCGCGGCCCGACACCATTGTGGTGCAAGAGCCGTTCTGGACACCCACCGCCAGACGCGCCGATATCGTTCTGCCGGCGACGACCTCCATCGAGCGCAACGATCTGGCCGGCAATCGCCGCTCGGACCTGATCCTGGCGATGAAACAAGCGGTGGAGCCACTGGGCGAGGCGCGGAGCGATTTCGAGATCTGCCGCGGTATCGCCGATGCCTTGGGGCTGGAGGAGGCCTTCACCGAGGGGCGCGACGAGATGGGTTGGATCCGCTGGATCTATGACCGCGCCGCAGCACAGACGCTGGAACGGACCGGCGAACATCTGCCGGAATTCGAGACCTTCTGGGCGACCGGCCATGCCGCCCTGCCCACCCGCGGCGATCACGTGCATCTGGCCGAGTTCCGCGCGGACCCCGAGGCGCATCCGTTGAAGACATTCAGCGGCAAGCTCGTACTCTGGTCCGAGATGCTGGCCGAGCGCGCCTACGCCGATTGCCCACCGCATCCAGCCTGGCTGGAACCACCTGAATGGCTGGGCGGCGAACGCGCGGTGGCCCATCCCTTCCACCTGATCAGCGCGCAACCGCAGAACAAGCTGCATTCCCAGATCGTCTGGTCCGAGCGGACTGCAGGCGATCTGGAAGGCGGGCGCGCCGCCTTGACGCTGCATCCCGAGGACGCGGCGGAACTTGGGTTGAAACCGGGCGATGTGGCGCTGGTGTCCAATGAGCGCGGCGGCTGTCTTGCCGGGGTCAGAGTTTCGGACACAGTGCGGCGGCGGGTGGCCTTGCTGCCCACGGGTGCCTGGTTCCATCCGGTCGAGACCACCGATGGAGTGCTGGATACCAGCGGCAATCCGAACTCGGTTACGCTCGACCGCGCCAGCTCGGCTTTTTCAGGAGGGTGTTCCGCCCATACCTGCCTTGTTTCGATCAAGCGCTACGACGGCAATCTGCCACCACCCGGACGGCCAGCAGCGCCTGAAATCATCGCGCGCCCAGCGGCTGAGTAGCTCAGGCGCCGGCGCGGCGGCGCATCAGGATCAGACCTGCGATCCCTCCCAACAGGAGAAAAGCGCTGGCCGGCAGGGGTACTGCTTGAACGCGGCTGAGAGTTAACGTCGCGGGGTCGTTCAGCCCAAGTGTTGGCGCGCCGTTCAAGCCGAACGGATCTGCACCGAACGCCCCGGTGATGCTCAGCAGGACAAGATCGGTCAGGCCAGGAAAGGTCGCACCATCATCGACATCGTAGAGGATTTCGATCTCGTCGCTCTCGATCAGGATATCGGTGCTGACAGCACTGAAGCTTTGCGGTGTGAGACCCGAGAAGCCGAGAACCGTCAGGCTGAAATCATCCGCACCGAACGGATCGGCGCCCGGCACGAAAACCGCAGGATCGGCAAAGAAATCCGAGGTCGCCGAAAACGTCCCTGGGATCACGCTCGGAATGCCGGGATCGAAGCTGACCGATCCCGAGACCGACAAGATCTGACTGCCCTGGATTAGCTGCGTGCCATCGAGCACCGAGGCGCTGGACGCCGCGGCCGGGGTCACCGGGGCAACTGACAGAGCCAGCGCCGCGATCAGGCCGCCTGCAAAGGTAAGATAACGCATCGTCCACTCTCCACTGACAAGGCCGCGCGCGCTGCGGCATTCGTCCCCTGGGTCACACAAGTTGGTTCTGATCAAAGCCATCAACTCCCAACAAGAAGATTGTGTCGAAATCTCCGCTTAGGAGCAAGATGGTCTGCGTCGGTGAGATCACCTCGCGCACGATTGTAGCATCGCCGATGTCCAGAAGATCGTCCTGGCCGAAATCGGTGATGTAGTCGAATTCGCGGATACCGTTCGATGTCTCGGCCCCGAAGGCGAAGATATCCTGGCCCCCTCCGCCAGTCGAGACATCCACCGGCCCGCCAAGCGAGACGAAGGTCTCGTCCTGATCGCTGCCCACAAGAACATCACTGCCATCTGTGCCCTCGATAGTGATCCCTTCGCCCTCATCCACATCAGTGACTGTGACTGAGATCGACTGGGTGGTAGTATCCCGCCCATCGAAAACCTCGACCGTGAGGTCATAGATGTTATCAGCATCGCCATCGCCCGGGGCTTCGAAATCTGGGGCGTCGACAAAACTGATAAAGCCGGCCCCATCGATCCGGAACAGCGCGCCGTCCTGCCGATCTTGAAGGATGTTGAAGGTGAGATCGTCATCCTCGTCATCTGCGGCCTCGACCTGGCCAACATCGGTGCTGTTCTCGGCCACGGTGAAGGCATCTTCCGAGAGGATATCCGGCGCGTCGTTCACACCGGTGATCGTCACGGTAACCGTGTTAAGAACCGTTACGGTGGCGTCTGAAACCTCGTATTGGATGTCGAAGATCAGCTCTTCGCCCTCTTCGAGATCCTCGAACTGACCGGGGTCGATGGAGAGGGTGCCTGTCTCGCGGTCCAGTTCGGTGTCAATCTCGCGGGTTAGCCGGTCGTTGGTTCCGGTCACGAAACAGCAGGTCAGATCTCCGACTTGGAGTGTGTCGAGCGCATCCGGATCGCTGACCGCCTCAGGGTCCAGGAGGTCGATCGCAAGCGCCCGGTCATCCTCGCCAAACTCGGCATCGATCGCCAAGACATCAGGGTCGTCGTTCTCACCGAGGATGGTAACGGTGACCACATTCTCGGTTTCGTCCACGCCATCGAAGATCTTGTATTGCAGATCGAAGACCAGCTCCTCGCCGCCTGCCAGATCTTCGAACTGGCCAGGTTCAAAGATGGTCCGCCCGCCCTCGCGGTCCCAGGTAAAGCGGATATCCCGCTCGATCAGGATATCGGTCCCCTGATCCGGGCAGCAGGTCAGTTCCGTGACAGAAAGATCGCTGAGCGGGTTATCGACATCCGAGACGAATTCCGGATCTAGCAGGTCGACGATCAGCTCCTCGTCATCCTCGCGAAGCTCCACATCATAGGGCCGCGCCAACGGTGCATCGTTCAACCCGGTGATGGTGATCGTCGCCGTGTTGGGGACCAGGACATTACTGTCGGAAACCTCGTAATCGACGATGATATCGACCGAGTCCCCGATATTGAGATCGTCGAACTGCCCGTTGGAGAGCGAGAAGATACCCCCTTCAATCGAGAACAGGATCTCGCGCTCATCCGAGGTTCGCACATCGAAATCGCCAATTGTGATCGGGTCTTCGTCCGCGTCGCTGATCAGCTCGGGATCGAGCAGATCGACCTCGCGGTCTTCGTCATCCTCGGTAAACGTCGCCTCGATCTCCGAGACTTCGGGCGGTGTGTTGCCGGGCACATCGTCGTTCAGGATCGTGCCGGTTGCCGCTTCCGGCAGGGTCAGGTTGTCAAAGACACCGGCATTGGAGAGCGCGACCGTGAAAGTCTCGTCAATTTCGATATCCGCATCGCCGATCACCTGGACCGTCACGGTGGCGGAATTTTGATTCGCGGCAAAGGTGACGACTTCGTCCAGGACGAGGAAATCGCCGCCCGCCAGCGCGGTGCCCGCTTGGGTCACCGCCCGCACCATGTCCACGGCACGCAGATCGCCGCTGCGCGTCAGGGTGAAGATGAAATCGGTGGTGCCGGTATCGCCCTCGGACTGCCGGACATCGCCGATTTCGATGCTGCGGGCATCCGGGCCCGAAACGCTGACAGTCACCGAGCCGGTGTCTCTCAGACCCTGTTCGTCCTGCACCTCGTATTGGAAGACCGCATCGCCTGCAAATCCGTCGGCGGCGGCATAGGTTACCGTCCCATCCTCGTTCAGGGTCAACGTGCCTGGGAACCCTTCCGGCTCGATCAAGCGAGCCACGGTCAACTCAACGTCATCAGGATCGAGATCGTTCTCTAGCACGGTAATATCGACCGAGCCTTCAAAACCGACCGTCGCACTGTCATCCACAGCAATCGGCTCGTCATTGATCCCGCGGATCCCGATCTCGACATTCGCCTCGCTGATCGCGCTGCCGTCCTGGTTCGAGATCGTATAGGTGAAGCTGAGAAGGTCTGCCGGAGGCTCCGAATTCGGGTTGAAGCCAAGAGCTTCGAATTCATCATTCGGGTCGAAGATCACGCTGCCATCGGCATCGACGGTCAGAAGCCCGCCGCCGCTGATCGCGGTCTGAGTGCCGATGGGGATCAGATTATCTTCGCTGTCTCGAACCTGGGTAACGGTGAATTCGACATTGCCGGTATCCGGCCCGTTGCCGTTATTGGCAAAGAGATCTTCATTGAGGACCGTGTCCTCATCAGTCTCAAAAGCATCGTCCTGGGCCAGTACGATCTGAGCCTCGTCATCATTGACGATGGTCCCGACCGCCAGCGTGTCGCCCGCCAGCGCTCCGGTTATCGACGAGAGCGAAACGGTGAAGGTCTCGTCGGCTTCGACCACCGTGTCCCCCTGGACATTGACGGTGAAGGTGGTGCTGCTCTCGCCACTGGCGATGGTCAGGCGCTGGGGCGTGCCTATCTGCGTGCCTGTAGCGAAATCCGCTGCATTGGTACTGATGTTTCGGACTGTGGCATCGAAGCTGACGTCGCTCTCCGCCGGGGCGTCGAGCGAGATCGTGAAGGTTATCGCAGTCTCGCCGCTATCGCCCTCGGCCGCGCTGGCATCGGCGATCGACAGGGTGCGCTGCTCGACCACATTGGTGACCCGCACGGTAACCGTCTCAGTCCCGGTCAAAAGTCCGTCCGAGGCGCCGACAATCAGCGTATATTCGTTGTCGTTATCCGCATCGCCCGGCATCTCGAAATCCGGAGCCTCGCTAAAGCTCAAGACCCCGGTCGCCGAGTCGATCTCGAACAATGCCCCATCGCCGCCTTCCTCGATCGAGAAGACCAAGTCGGTATCGTCGGGATCGACAGCGACGAGATCGGCGACGAAAGTCGTATTCTCGGCCACAAAACGGATCCCTGGATCGATCACATCCGGGATGTCGTTCACCCCGGTTATGGTGATGTTCACCGTGGCCGTATCGGTGCCGCCCTTGCCGTCCGATACTGTGTAAGTGAGGGTTTGCGTGGCTTCTTCAGTCTCATCGAGCTGGTTGAACTGATTGTTCGGATTGAACGTGATGTCTCCGTTCTCGGACACTGTCACCTGACCGCCGCTCCCGGTCGACGTGGCCGTATCGAAGGCGATCAGTCGCCCGAAACTGTCGCGCACGTCGATCAGGATGAGATCGTCATCCTCCGGATCGGTATCCTCGCCATTGCCATCGGCATCGCCGGTGATCAGATTGCCGCTGACCGCGGTGTCCTCGTCAGTCGTCAAAGCGTCGTCAGCCGCCACCGGGAAGGTTGCCGGATCGAAGAAGCCCAGAAGATGGACATTTCCAAGCGTGCTGGTGACGTAGAAATCGCGGCCATCGACCGTGGCGATACCGCTCAGGCTGGTAACTTCGTTGGGCAGCGGCACTTCGTCGAGCAGTTCGAAATCGGGCGACAGCCGCAGGACCGTGCTCTCCTGGCTTGAGACCAGCAGGAAGTCTCCGGTGACCGGATCGAAATCGATATCGCCAAAATTTATACTGTAGCCGAGCTCACCGACATCGATGGTCGCGAGGATTGTGCCATCGGCGGGCGAGACTTCGAGCAGGAGATCGCTGGAAAAATCGATCAGGAAGAACGTGTTGGTGGTCGGGTTATAAGCTCCTCCGACAATCGAGCCGCTGCCTGCTTCGGTCGTCAGAGTCGCCAGGACGGTCCCGTCAGAGGGATCGATGGCCTGGATGTCCGCCGTGCCCGTTTCTCCATTGATCACAAGAAGGCTGCCCGCAGGCACATCGGTGCCGTTCAGGGTCAGCGCCTCAGGTGCGAATTCAAGATCGATATCGTTCGAGCCTTCCGAAGGATGCGGGATGCTGCGCAGAACGTTCCCTTCGGTATCGAAGATCACGATCACCGAGGCGAATGAGGAATAGACCGCGATCTCCTCAGACTCAGGGTCGAAGGCAACTGCCACGAGCTGCCCCAGATCTTCGGGATTGAACCGGAAGATTTCGCTCAGCGGTGTGGTCGAGACATCGTCATTGTTGATCTGGCTGACCACCGAGGGCTGGGT
>JBCDKL010000018.1:0-19867 GCA_038746695.1 Pseudomonadota bacterium
GCGTCATAGCCAGGGAAGCAGAACCCCATCGGCACGATGGCGAGCCGCGCAGAATCATAGAAAACCTCGCGCCCGATCCCCATCCAGCGCCGCAGCCGACCGCGCGGGTGCTGATCGTCGGCCAGGCGCCGGGTGCGCGGGTCCATGCCAGCGGGCGGCCTTTCGACGATGCCTCGGGCGATCGGCTGCGGCGCTGGATGGGGATTGGGCGCGAGGTTTTCTATGACTCTGCGCGGCTCGCCATCGTGCCGATGGGGTTCTGTTTCCCGGGCTATGATGCCAGAGGCTCGGATCTGCCGCCGCCCAAGCTCTGCGCCCAGACCTGGCGCGAGCGGGTGATGCAGACCCTGCCGCAGATCGAGCTGATCCTGGTGATCGGCCAATATGCCCAGGCCTGGCATCTGGGACGCGGCCGCGGCAAGAACGTGACCGAGACGGTGCGGGCCTGGCAAAACCATACCGATCAGGTGCCGAGCCATCTGCCCCTGCCGCATCCGAGCTGGCGCAACACCGGCTGGCTTAAGCGCAATCCCTGGTTCGAAGAGGACGTGGTGCCATGGCTGCAAGCTTCCGTGCAGCGGCTCTGCTCCTAGCCTCGGCGCTGTCGGCCTGTGCGGTGGGCGGACCTCTGCCGCAACCATCGGCTGGGGACGTGCCGGGGCTGTCTGTGATGGGAGACGAAGGCCCCCTCGCCGCGCAGCGCTGGCAGGCCGGGACGGTGGAAGACAACACGGGGGAAGGCGGGATTGCGGAGGACGAGACTGCGGCAGACAAGACTACGGCGGAGGACGAGACAGGCACACGCGCGGTGATCCTCGCGCTCCACGGCTATGGCGACCATGCCAAAAGCACTTTCGACGCGGCGGCCATGTTCTGGGCCGGGCAGGGGATCACCACCCTGGCCTATGATCAGCGCGGGTTCGGACGCAATCCTTCGCGCGGGATCTGGCCCGGCGCGGAAGGCTTGATCGCCGATATGAAGGCGGTGGCAGCGGGTCTTCGCGCCGACGCACCTTGCACGCCTTTGGTGGTGCTCGGTCATTCCATGGGCGGCGGAGTGGTTTTGGCCGCAGCACCTGAGATTGAGGCCGACGGTCTGGTTCTGGCAGCACCTGCGATTTGGGGCGGGGCGATGCTCAACCCGCTCCACCGTCTGGCGGCCTGGAGTGCGGCCGCCCTGGTGCCCGACCGGCGCTTCACCGGCGAAGGTGTCGTCCGGATCCAAGCGAGCGACAATATCGAAGCTCTGCGTGCGCTGGGCCGCGATCCGCTCTATCTCTCGCCGCCCTCGGCGCGCGAGATCTTCGGCCTCGTCCGGGTGGTCGACCGCGCCGAGGGTGCGGCGGCCGAAGTGGATATCCCCGCCTTGATGCTGATCGGCGAGAAGGACCAGATCCTGCCGCGGCGCTCGGTCGAGGAGGTGTTCGCCCGCCTGGCCGGTCCGCAGGAGACCAGGATCTATCCCGATGGCTGGCATCTCCTGTTCCGCGACCTCCAGGCGCGGCGCGTTTGGCAGGACGTGGCCGATTGGGTGCTCGCGCGCCAGGCGCCCTGCGCGCCCATAGGCGGCTAAGATCAGCGCGGCAATCGCGGCGCCTGCGGGCCCCGGTCGAGGGTCAGCGCCTCGGGCCAAAAGCCGAGCGCTTCGATTGCCGCGATCCCGCCGACCACGGCCAAAAGCACCAGCAGGCGGATCACTTGCCGGGTCGAGGGCGGGCGCCTGCTCCAACGGGCGATCCGCAAAAGCCAGGCCATCCAGTTCATCGTCGCGCCCTGGGCGCGGGCGGTTTGGCGAAGGGGTTCTGATAGAGATCGCCATGGCTCTCGACCCCGACTTCGATGGTCACATCCGAGCGCGGGCGCGCGACGCAGAGCAGGATATAGCCCGCCTGGCTCTGCCGCCGGTTCAGTGCCGTGCCCTTGGGCTGGACCACCTTGCCGGAAAGCTTGCGCGCCGCACAGGTGATGCAGCCGCCATAGGCACAGGCGATGGGAAGCTGGATCCCGGCGGCCAGGGCCGCGTCATAGATCGTCTCCTCCTCACCGACCTCCAGCACGGTTTTGGCACGGTTGAGAAGCGTCACGCGATGCCGGGTCATATCGGGATGGGCGATGCGCGCCGCCCGGGGCGGGCATGGGGCAAACCACGTCGCGTCATCGCCCCCCCGCCATGACGGAGCATGCGCCGGTGCGGCGGATCAGGCGAGACGGGCCAGCGCATCGGCAAAGCGTGGCGGGTCGACATTGCCGCCGGTGACCGTGCAGATGACGGTGTCGCCCGCGATCTCGTCACCATGGAAAAGCGCGGCAGCCAGGGCAACGGCGCCGCCTGGCTCTGCCACCAGTTTGAGGCGGAGGAAGGCATGCGCCATGGCGGTCATCGCCTCGTCATCCGTTACGGTCATGCCCGGCCCGGCGAGACGGCGGAGCACCGGAAAGGTCAGCTCCCCCGGCATCGGCGTGACGATCGCATCGCAGATCGAGCGGATCGGGCCCTCATTGGCACAGCGCGTCCCAGCGGCGAGCGAGCGGGCCATGTCGTCGGATGTGTCCGGCTCGACCGGGCGGACATGAAGGCCGGGATGGGCCGCCTCGAGCGCCAGGGCGATGCCCGAGGCCAGACCGCCGCCGCCGCAGCAGACCAGAACCTCGGCGGTCTCGACCCCCGCGGCGCGCGCCTGTTCGGCGATCTCGAGCCCGCATGTGCCCTGGCCCGCCATCACCATCGGCTCGTCGAACGGGCGGATCATCGTCAGCCCACGCTCTGCGACGATGGCCTGGCCGAGCTCCTCGCGGCTCTCGCCGCCCGGGCGGTCATAGAGCACGACCTCCGCGCCATGGGCCCTTGTGTTGGCGATCTTCAGATCCGGCGCGTCGCTTGGCATCACGATCACTGCGGGCACGCCCGAAAGCTCGGCCGCATGGGCCACGCCTTGCGCGTGATTGCCCGAGGAATAGGCCAGCACCCCGGCCCGGCGCGCAGGCTCGTCCAGGGCCGATACCGCCGACCAGCCGCCGCGGAACTTGAAACTGCCGGTGCGTTGCAGGCATTCGGCCTTTACCAGCACCCGCCGTCCGGCTAGTTCGTTCAGGAACGGGCTCTCCAGCAGTGGGGTCACGCGGGCCACGCCGTCGAGCCGCTGCCTCGCGGCCTGAATATCTGCGATGGTGATCGCCTCGCGCGCCTGCGCTACCGTCGCGTCGCTTCCCTGGTCTCTCACCTCGTCCGCCAAATTTGCCTCGCTCATGACAGGCCCCCCAGAAAACCGCGCAGCGCGTCCAGCGAGACCGGCTCGTCCAAGAGCGGGCAATGGCCGCGATCGGGCACGGCGACCGCCGCCATCGCGGGCTTGCGGGTCTGCATCTCGGCGAAGGTCTCCTCGGTGAGAATGTTCGAATTGGCGCCGCGCAGGGCCAGGACCGGACAGGTGATCGACTCGAAAAGCGGCCAGATATCGGGCGGCGCATCGGTGAGCGAGGCCTCGACCGCATCGCGCAGCTTCGGGTCGTAGGAGAGCGCCGGGCGCCCATCCTCCCCTTCGAAAAAACTACGCCTGGCATAGGCAAGCCAGTCGTCATGGGTCATATCCGGCGCGCTCGGCCCATAGAGCGAGGTCAGCATAGCCGCCGCCGCGTCGAAATCGGGAAACTCCAGCGGCCGACCGAGATAGGCGAGGATGAACTCGATCCCGCCCACATCCAGCACCGGGCCGATATCGTTCAGGATCAGGGCCCGCACCCGGCCAGGCAGGTTGGCCGCCAGACCCATCCCGATCAATCCGCCGCGCGAAGTGCCCAGCACCGTGGCGGCCTCGAGCCCCAGATGATCGAGCAGCTCGACCGCATCTGTGCCCTCGCGCTCGAGCTGATACTCAGCCACCGCGTCCTCGGCCCAGCCGGATTGCCCGCGCCCACGGTAATCCATTGAGATCATGCGATAATCGGGTACAAGATGCAGCATCAGCGGCTCGAAATCGCGGCTGTCCCGGGTGAGACCCGCGAGGCAGAGCACGGGCGGGCCGTCTCCGCCTGTGTCACAGAAGGCGATCTTGCGCCCGTCGCTGGCGGAGAAATGTCTGTCTGCAATGAAATCGGTCATTTAAAGGCCTGCAAGCTCCGGAATGCTGGTGAGATCGGAAACGATATGGGCGGGCTGCCAGGGCAGATGCTCCATCGGTTCGCCTTTGCGGTTGGCCCAGGCCACGGTAAAGCCGCGGCTGGCGGCGAAACAGGCATCCCAGCAATTCGACGAGACGAACAGAACTTCGCGCGGCGTGCAGCCGAAATGGGTGCCGACCAGGTCATAGACCGCGCCATGGGGTTTGAAGGCCCCGACGGTCTCGACCGAGAGCACCGCATCGAGATGCGGGCCGATCCCGGCGCTCTCCACCGCACCGTTCAGCATGGCGGGAGAGCCGTTCGAGAGAATCGCAGTGTCGAGCCCCCCGGCCTTCAGCCGCCCCAGCATCTCGGGCACTTCGGGATAGGCGGAGAGTTCCCAATAGAGCTTCAGCAACCGGTCGCGCAGCCCGGTATCCTGCAGACCATGGGCCTCGAGCGCATAGTCGAGCCCATTCCAGGTCACCTGCCAGAAATCGGTATGCACGCCTGCCGTCGCACGCAGCCAAGTGTATTGGAGCTGCTTCAGCCGCCAGGTTTCGGCCACGGCCTGCCATTTCTCGGCAAACGCCTCGCGACCCGGCTCTGCCGCCGCCTCGCGTGCCGCGGCGGCCACGTCGAACAGCGTGCCATAGGCATCGAAGACACAAGTGGTGATGGACATAGGCGTCTCCCGCTGGCTGCGCGCGCAGAATGGCCGAGACGCCGGGGATTAGAAAGCGAAATCGGAGCGGCTCAGAGCAGGAGATCGGCACCGGTCAGCGTCAGAAGGCCGGTGAGCTCGACCTGGAAATCCTGCACCCCGTCGCCGGTCGTATCTCCCTGCACCACGGTGATGCCATTGGCGGCAATGGTGAAGAAGCGCAGCTCGCCCGCTGTGCCGGTGAACGCATCGCTGCCGAGAAAGGTGAAGCTGCCGTCCAAGCGGCTCAGATCCAGCCGATCCTCGCCTTGGGTGAAATCTGCGACGATGTCGCGCCGGGTCAGGCCGATCTCGCTATCGGCTTCGGTGAACAGCACGAAGTGATCGGCGCCCGCGCCGCCGGTCAGCCGGTCTTGCCCGGCATTTCCGGCGATCAGATCGTCGCCCGCTCCGCCAAACAGACTGTCATCGCCGCCCCGGCCAAACAGAAAGTCTTCGCCTCCCAGCCCATCGAGCCGGTTCGATCCGCCATCGCCGCGCAGCCGGTCATCCGCCTCGGTACCGATCAGGTTCTCGACGCTGACATAGGTATCGCCCGCCGCGGTGGCGGTGTTCTGTATCAGACCGTCGAGATCGGCCATCACCCCTTGAGCGGCGAAAGCATAGGAAGCCGTGTCGCTGCCCGCGCCGCCATTCAGCCGGTCGGCCCCGGCGCCGCCGATCAGCACATCATCGCCGCCGCCGCCGAAGATCGTGTCATCGCCCAGACCGCCGACCAGGGTCTCGTCATTCTCGAACCCACCGATCACATCGGCCTCGGCCGTGCCGCGCGGCGCCTCGCGCTGGACCTCGAAGGCGCCGAGATCGACCGCCTTGCCAGCCAGGCGCAGCTCGCCCCGCGCATCCAGTGGCAGGGCCTCGGCTAGATCGCCATCCTGATCGAGATCCAGAGTGTCGGCGGGCAACGCCCCGGTCGCGCCGCGATCCTCCGCCGCCCCTCCGGCCAAGAGGGCCAATGTGGGCAGCGGACCGCCATTCTCGCCCAGCACGCCCTCACCATTGTCGATATCGGCGAACACCTCCGCGACGAAGACCGGGCCGGTGGCCACCCCATCCTCGAAGATCTGGCCGCCGAGAATATTGTTCCCGTTTTGCAGGATCGCACCGGCTGCAGCTGAGGAATTGCCGATTGCCAGCGAGTTGATCAGGGTGATCACGCCGGTCTGCCCGAAGGTGGAGCCGGTGGCGGCGAACAGCGCACCGCCCTCGGCGTCTGCCTGGTTTCCGGTGAATGTCGATTGCGCGACCTCGGCCGCTCCGGCGGCATAAAAACCCCCGCCCGCCTGACTGGCGGAATTGCCGACAAAGCTGGTGTTGACCACCTGGCCCGTGTCGCCGTTGATGTTCAGTGCCAGTCCGGCGCCGAATGCCGCCGTGTTCCCCTCGAACAGCGCATTCGACACGCTGGCGCCTGAGCCCGCGGATGCCGCGAGGAATGCGCCACCACCATAAGTCGCGTCATTCTCCCGGAACTCCGTCCCATCGACCCGTGCGGTCAGGCCGGTGATGTAGAGCCCGCCTCCGAGAGATGTGACCCCTTCGAGCGTCGAAACCGCCCGATTGCCGGTGAAAACCGAACCGGTGACCGCAATTTCGCCCGAGCCGTCTGGCGCATCGATGGCGGCCACCGCGCCGCCCAGGCCGCCTTCAGTGCCGGAATAGTCCGTCGTCGCGATGTTGTTGGAAAAAACCGAGGTGTCGATCTGGGTGGTCTCGGTCGCGAAAACTGCACCGCCATACCCTGCGGTATTGCCTGTGAACTCCCCGCCTTGAATGTCCAACGATGTCACGGCGTTTTGGGCAAGGAAGCTTGCTTCCTGACCGATGGCGCCGCCGCTGCTTGCCCGATTGCCGTCGAAGCTGGAACCCTCGATCCGCACAATGCCGCCGAAATTGGCTATGGCGCCGCCGATCTGTCCCCCGGTATTGCCCTCGAATTCGGACCCGGTCACCGTCAGATCTGTGGAGCTGAAGATCGCACCGCCGCTGCTGTCGGCAAAGTCTCCAGCCGAGTTGTTGCGGAACAGGCTGGCGTCGATCTCGGTTGCGACATGGGTGTGGATCGCGCCGCCGCGGCGGTCGCCGAAGCTGGTGTAACCCTCGGTAATCACGGTGTTGTTGACGAAGCGGCTGTTCTCGACCGTCAGGCTGCCGAGCACGCCCTGATCGACGCGCAGTGCCGCACCCTGAAGGGCGGCACCGTTCTCGAAGGCCAGCCCGTCGATGGTCAGATCGCCGCCCTGCCAGTCGAGGATCCGGTGCATCGCCCGTGCATTCAGTGCGATATCGGGGGTGCCATTTCCGTCGAGATCGCCATCGATGGTTATATTGCCCGAGCCCTGTAGCTGACCCTCGCGCAGCACGATCCGCCCACCCGCAAGGCTTTGGTCGAACTGGATGATCCCCGGTCCGTCACCGGCGGAGGCGATCGCCAGCGCCTCGCGCAGCGACAGGCCTGCGCCATCCGCTGCCTCGGTGGCGGCATCGATACCGCCCGCCGTCTCGTCCTCCAATGTGGTGACCGTCAGGGTCTGGGCCGCGCCGCTGCCAGCCTCGGCCGACAGTTCCGAGGCGCCCAGATCGGGCCCGTCCCCCTGGATCCGCGCTTGGCCATTTGCATCGGTGCTGGCGATCTCGGCGAAGTTCTGGTCGCCATCGCCGTCGAACAGATCCAGCGGCAGGAGAGCAGGATCGGCGGCATCCACCGCTGGGCCCTGGGCCAGCAGCCGGACGCCGAGGACCGGCCCGCCGAGTTCTTGCAACACTCCGGCCCCATCCGACAGCGCCGCGAAGATCTCGGCCGGATCCGCGGTGCCGGTCTCGGTCTCGCCGTCGAAGACCGCGGCGCCGATGATGTTCCCGCCCTCGCGGGCGAGCGACTGGCCATAGATCTGGCTCTGGCCCCGATTGCCCGCCGCCACGCTGTTCACCAGGGTCAGGTTCGAGCCATAGATCGCCGCACCCTCGGTGCCCTCATTGCCGGTGAAGGTCGAATTGACCACCCTGGCCGCGCCATCGGCATAGATCGCGCCGCCATTGCCATAGCTCGCCGCGTTCGCGACAAAGCTGGAGCCCGCGACATAAAGATTGGTCTCGGACGTATAGACCGCGCCGCCCGCAGTGGTGCTGGTATTGTCGAACAGCGCCGAGTTGACGATGGTCAGCGTGCCGCCGGTCACCGCCACGGCGCCGAAATTGCCGGTATTCTCCCACAGCTCGGTCTCGAACAGGCGGATGATCGAGTCGCGGCCCAGCACCGCGGAGCCCGGACCGTTATAGCCACCGTAATTGCCCGACAGCGCGCTCGCCTCGATCGTGACCTCGGAGCCGCTGCCGGCATAGATCGCCCCGCCGCCCTGATTATAGCCACCATAGCCGTCTTGGAGATGCAGATCCTCGAAATTCGCCGCAGTGGCGGTGACGGTGAACAGGCGGGTGAGGCCGCTGCCATCGATTGCGATACGGCTGGCGCCCGCGGTCCCGGCATCGCCGTCGATTTCGACCGTCTCGGTGATTGCCAGCGCGCCCGCGGTCAGGGTCAGCGTGCCGCCTGCGAGCGCTGCGTCGAAGGCGATCCGGTCCGCCTCGCCATTCCCGTTGGCCAGCGCCAGCGCCTCGCGCAGGCTGAGCAGCCCGTCTGTGGGGTCCGAGCTGTCGTCGAGGGTCGTGACCAGAAAATCGGCCATGCGGGCATCCTTGGAAGAACCCGCCCGCCGGATGGCGGGCGGCCACAATAGTTAACGACATCAACGGGTTGGGTGCCGCTTGGTTAGTGAAATATTACCCGCCGCAGCGGGCCGCGTCAAATTGGCTTGTTTTGGGTCAGGTCTGTCCGTCCCGCACGCAGTGCGGGACAAGAGGTGCCGCCTTTCCACCGAAGGCGGCAGGCGGGGAGGCGCCTGACAGGGCGCCCAGGCCCTATCTCAGCCGTGGGCTTTTTGCCGGAAGACGGTTGGGCGCGCGCCCGGGCTGCGCAGCGGCACGTCCTGCTGATCGGGTCCTTCCGAGGCTGGCTCGGCCGGGCCGCCATTCGTGGCCGGGCTGCTTGCCGCGGCATTTGGCGGCGTGCTGGGCTTCGCGGTGGCCTGGCCGTGATCCTGCACCAGGGTTTCGGCCATCCGGATAAAGTCGTCGAGACGGTTGAGTTCGGCGCTAAGCTCGGCACGGCGCTGGAGCGCGATCTTGATGACGTCGGTCATGTCCCTCTCTCTCCCACTGGGTCCACCCGCTTGCGGTGTTTGGATGCGGTGCAACACAAGTTTGCGAGGATTTGGACCAAATTAGGGCGTGGGGTGATGGATTGCCGAGATATGCGCGGGATTCGCCTTGAAAATGTCGCGGCTTCGATCCGGCATGCCGTTTTCAGGGAAATGGACAGAGGTGTCTAGATCTAGGATTCGGGCATGGACGATCCCCCGCATCCGACCCCCGGCGATGCGCCAGCGCCTGATGGCTCGCGCCGCAGGACGGGTCGATCTGGGGCGGGCCGCGCGCGCGCAGGGCCATCGAGGACCCGGCAGTCAGAGGCGGCACCCGCCTATATCCGCCGTGCGATCCCGTTCTACGATTTCCTGGACGAGGCGCGTCTGAGCGCCATCGAGGAACAGGCCGATTGGCTGATCCAGGAGGTCGGGCTCGAATTCCGCGAAGACCCCAAAGCGCTGGAGATCTGGCGCGCGGCCGGGGCGGATGTCGCCGAGACCCGGGTGCGTCTGCCCCGCGGCATGGCGCGCAGCCTTTGCCAGACAGCCCCGGCCGAGTTCACTCAGCATGCCCGCAACCCGGCCCGCTCGGTCCGGATCGGCGGAACCAATCAGGTCTTCGCCCCGGTCTACGGCCCGCCCTTTGTGCGCGATCTGGTCGGCGGGCGGCGCTATGGCAGCCTGGAGGATCTCGAGAACCTGGTGCGCCTGACCCAGATGCTGCCCAGCCTGCACCATTCCGGCCTGATGACCTGCGAGCCTTGCGATATCCCGGTCAACAAACGCCATCTCGACGTGGTCTATGCCCATATGCGGCTGGGCGACAAACCGCATCTGGGCGCCATCGTGGAACAGGAGCGGGCCGAGGATTCGGTGGCGATGGCCAGGATCCTCCATGGCGCGGTTGGGTTCGAGGAGCGTTGCTCGATCATGGGCAATGTGAACACCAACTCGCCGCTTCTGGTCGATAAAGTGGTGACCCAGGCGATCCAGACCTATTGCGGGGCGGGGCAGGGGATCGTGGTGGCGCCCTTCATCCTGTCGGGCGCGATGGGGCCGGTGACCACCGCGGGCTCGATCGCCCAGGCGCTGGCCGAGGCGATGATGTGCTGCGCCTTCAGCCAATTGGTCCGGCCGGGGGCGCCCTTCGTTCTGGGGAATTTCCTGAGCTCGATGAATCTGCGGTCTGGCGCGCCGACCTTCGGGATGCCCGAGCCGGTGATGTCGCATTTCACCATCGGGCAATTGGCGCGCAGGCTCGGGGTGCCGCTGCGCTGTGGCGGGTCGCTGACCGCGTCGAAGATCGCCGATGCGCAGGCGGCGGCGGAGAGCGCGGATTCGATGCTGTCCACCGCCCTTGCCGGATCGCATTTCACGCTGCATTCGGCCGGGTGGCTCGAGGGCGGGCTCTGCACCGGGTTCGAGAAGCTGGTGCTGGATGCCGACCGGCTGGGCGCCTATCAGGTGATGCTGCAAGGGCTGGATGTGGACGCGCAGACCCTCGCCTCGGGCGCGTTCGAGGATGTGGAGCCGGCGGGGCATTTCCTCGGCTCGGCCCATACGATGGCGCATTACGAGACGGCGTTCTACGAGGCAGCACTCAGCGACAGCGAAAGCTGCGAGCAATGGGAGGAGCGCGGGGCGCGGGACAGTCTGACCCGGGCGCATGAGCGTTGGACTGGCTTGCTCGCCGCCTATGAGCCGCCGCCGATCGACCCCGGCATCGATGAGGAGCTGCGCGATTTCGTGGCCCGCAAGAAGACCGCCAAGCCGGACGCCTGGTACTGACCCGCATCTGCTGGCACTCGCTTTGCCTCGGGCCTTGGATCTTTGCCGCGCACGACGGCAGACCGGACCCGTGGGGCCCGCCCTGCCCTAGAACGCGCCCGTCGAGGCGGCGGCTTGTCCGCTGCTGATCGTGGTCCGGAACAGATCGAGGAATTTCTGGATCTGCACGCTGCGCGCATTCGAGACGAACAGGATATCGTCGTCGCGCAGCATGAAGCGCCGCGCCAGGAACAATTGCTCGGGATTGCGGAAATTGAAGCGATAGACTACCGGCACTTCGCTGCCATCGACCGGCGCGCTGCCGTAAAGCTGGATGACAAAGCCCCGCGGCTCATAGCGCAGCAGGAAGATCCCGCTCGGATCCGCCTGATTGTCGCGCAGCCCGCCGGAGAGCGCCAGGCCCTCGACCAGGGTGGTATGCCCCGGCCGGAACGGGAACAGCCCGTTGCGCCCATTCGCACCGGCGGCGACGAAGGTCTGCGGGTCATGGGTCACCGCCACCAGATCGCCGGGGGTCAGGCGCACATTGCGCCGCGGATCGCCCAGGATTGCCGAAAGCGGCGTGCGCAGGGTGCGGTCGGCCCGGGTCAGCGCCACCATGGCCTCATGCGGCGGCACCGTGATCCCGCCCATTTGCGAGATCGCATCCAGCAGCCGTTCGGACCCGGGTTCCAGCAGCGCCAGCCCGCCCTCGGTCGCATCGCCAATCACATTGACGGCGTTGGACAGGCGTTTTTCGACTGTCACCAGAACCGAGGGATCCAGGGTCTTGGTGCCCAGACGTCCGGCAATCTCGGCTGCCACGGCTTCGCGGGTGCGGCCTTCGGCTTTCACCCGGCCGATGAAAGGAATGAAGATCAGACCCTCGCGGGAGACGATCTGCTCGGGCACTTTCGAGCCGTTGAAGAGCCCGGTCACCGGATCTCCCGCCAGGGTCTCATAGACCATCACCGTCACTTTATCGCCGACGGCGATGCGCAGATCGGCGCCGATCCCGTTGGGCTCCAGCAGATCGCCGCTGAAATCCGCGGGGCGGCGGGCCAGCGCGGTGATGATCTCGCGCTCGGCTTCGATGACCAAAAGCGGGGTGGGCGCATCCAAGATGGCGCCGGTGGTCGGGCCCGAGGCTGGCAATGCGGTGCAGCCTGCCGCGATCGACAAAGCCAGAACGCTACAAATACGCAGGGCACGCATGCTCGACACTCCGCCACAAAGGCACTGGGCCACAAAGGCACCGCGCCAGAAAAGAACTCGACCGCATATGGACTGGGCCACAAAAGGATTGGACCAGATCGGGAACTGTGGGGTGTGTCGCATTTTATAGTTAATCGACTCTTACCCATTGGGTCGCGGCATAGCCGAGGGGTGAAACAAAGCTTTGGCCAGCGCGCCGCCCCAAGTTCTGCGGGATCAAACTTGACAGGCATCGGCTTGCGTGAAACCGCTGGCACCTGAGCCGTTACACTGTAACAATGGGCTGAGTGGATGGGGCCGCATAAGGCTGCGCTTGGCACTCGGATTGGCACCACCTATTGCGCCTCTCGAGTGAAACAGACGAGGAAAGATGTCGATAATTCCGACCAATTACGAGGAATGGGAACACTGCATCACCGTCAAATGCGGGATTCCCCTGACCGCCGATTTCGTGGCCCAGCGGATCGCGGCGCTGGATGATCCGGGTGATTATCATACCCAGAAGTTCATCGAACGATGGGGCCAGGCGCATCACGCCCAGACCCTGGCCTGGTTTCGCCAAGCGGCCGACCGTCTGGGCCGATGAGCCCGCCCTCCGCGGAGCTTCCGGTCACGATTCTGAACGGGTTTCTCGGGGCCGGAAAGACGACCCTTCTGCAAAGCCTGCTGGCGCAGGCGCGGGAGCTTTCGGGGATCCGCCTGGCGGTGATCGTCAACGAGATGAGCGATCTCGACATCGATGGCCGGATCCTGGATACGACCGAGGTTCTGTCGCGCCGCGATCCGCTGTTCGTCTCGATACAGGCGGGCAGCATTAGCGGGCGGGAAGGGCTGGAGCAATTCACCGCCGCGATCGCGCAGTTCCAGGCGGGCGGGGCCAGCCATATCGTGATCGAGACCTCGGGCAGCAGCCATCCCTGGCCCTTGCTCGAGGCGATCCGCACCCAGGAAGGGGTGCGCCTGCACGGTTTTCTCTCGGTGGTGGATACGGCGACCCTGGCCCATGATCACGATTGCGGGCGCGCCATTGTGCCGGCCGCTTCGCGCCATCTGGCCGCCGGGCGGCGCGGTATCGAAAACCTGCTGGCCGAGCAGATCATGTTCGCCAACCGCATTCTGCTGAGCAAGATGGACCGGGTGCCGGCCGAGCGGCTGCGCGAGGTCGCCGAGGCGATCCATCCGATCAATCCCGGCGCCGATATCCTGGGCATGCAATGGGGCAATGTGAAACTGGTCGATCTGCTTTCCATGCCACCCTACGATCACGGCCATGTGGCCCAGCTCGGCGCCGAACTGACCGAGTGGGACCGGACCCATGGCACCAGCTCGATGGCCAGCGCGGCGGAGTACCGGATCGACAGCGTGGTGATCTCCGACCCCCGCCCGTTCCATCCGCAACGACTCTGGGATGTCTATAACCATTATCTCGGCGAGGGGATCTATCGCAGCAAGGGCTTCTTCTGGCTGCCGACCCGGGACCGGCTGCAATTGCTGTGGAACCAGACTGCGGGCAGCGTGGGGCTGGGGGTGTTGAACTACTGGAAAGTCGCAGCACTGGAGGATGGGAGCCTGAATCTTTCGCCCGCGGAGCGCACCGAGATGCGCCGCCGTCTCGAGGGCCTGTCGCCCGAATTCGGCGACCGGCGCTGCCGTCTGACGGTGATCGGCGACCGCGACGGGCTTGGGACCTTTGCCGAGGCCCTGCGAGAATGCTTCTGCTCGCCCGAGGAGATCGCGCAATGGAAAGCGGGCTACGCTTTCGAAGACCCCTGGCCCGAGGCCCTCCCCAACCGGAAGTGAGGTCGGGCGGGCGCGGATCCTCGACGCCGCCGAGTTGACTAGGGCGACGACCATTCCCCGAACCCTAGTCGCCCCGCAGCACTGGATACCATCCTCAATGCGTAGATCCCGGCGGTCGCTCTCTGCTTCAGCGCATCGGCAGGAAGGTCGCAGTATCGGCCCGGCAGCCGCGGGCGACCGGGGCGCCGCACGCCCGGGGCACCAGCGCTTTCGACAGGCAGATCCGCACCTCGCGGATCAACCCATCGCGGCAGGTCACCGCCAGGCCCGAGGCGCGGAGCTGCGGGTTCGCCTCGAGAAACGCATCCTCGATCACATCCGGATCGATCACCACGTCGCGGTCCAGCTGGCGCAGCACCGCGGGGCGCAGGATCCGGTCATAGGCCTCGCGGGCGAGGTCGAAATACGCCTCCGCCTCCAGATCGGCGCAGCGGCCGTGCTTTTTCCATTGATGCCAGGCCGAGCCGGCGCTGCCCATGATATCGGCCATCCCGGCGCTCATGCTTCGGGTCGGGTCGCGCCTGCTGGTTTTGCAATATTCCGGCCAGTCCCGCTCGCGCTGGGGCCAAAGCCCGTGGAGCAGCCAGCCATGGGCATGGCTCGGGTCGCATTGCGCGGCACCGCGCCCCTGGTCCCAGGCATCGCCTTCGGCCGTGCACCAGGCGGCATTCCAGCTCAGCGCCAGCACATAATGCGAGAAATCGCCCGGCCGGTCATTGGCAGGCGAGGAGGCTGGGATCAACAGAGCCAGCACGATCAACAGCAGACGCATCGGGAAACCGCTTTCAATTCCAGACCTACCCGCCTATATAGCGCCTCAGATTTCCCCTCGAAACCGTGAGATGCGCCGCCCCGGCCCCGGTCTTCAGAGCTTCGGGTTTTCGGAGCCACCGGCGAAGCTGTATCCAACTGGAGGATGACATGAGCGACGACCTGCCCCTGATGCCCAAGGCCACCGCCGTCTGGCTGGTGGACAACACCACGCTGACCTTCCGCCAGATCGCCGATTTCTGCGGGATGCACGAGCTCGAGGTCTCGGGCATCGCCGATGGCGAGGTGGCGCAGGGGATCAAGGGCTTCGATCCGGTGCAGAACAATCAGTTGACCGCCAAGGATATCGAGCGTTGCGAGGGCGATCCGATCGCCCGGCTGAAGCTGATCCGCCGCCAGGTCGCACCGCCGCCCAAGCGCAAGGTGCCGCGCTATACCCCGGTCTCGAAACGCCAGGACCGGCCCGCGGCGATCGCCTGGTTGGTGCGCTATCACCCGGAGATGGAGAACAACGCGATTGCAAAACTGGTCGGCTCGACCAAGCCGACCATCGAGTCGATCCGCAATCGCAGCCATTGGAACATCGCCAGCATCCAGCCGGTGGATCCGGTGGCGCTGGGGCTCTGCCGCCAGATTGATCTGGATGCGGCCGTGCAGAAGGCCGCCGAGAAGAAGGCGCGCCAGGCCGGAACCGTTCCCGCGCCCGAGGACCGCGTCAGCCTGATGCCGACCGAGGAGAGCCTGGCCGAGCCCGCCCGCGAGCCGTCGCCCTTCGCGATGGAAGACCCGCGCCCGGCCGAGCCCAAACCCGCCGAAGAGTTCGACCCCGACGCGCTGTTCAACCTGCCCAAGAGCGGCGCCGAGGATTGAGCCTCTCAACCGGTCGAGAGAAGGGCAGCGCTCGACCGTAGGTGAGCGCGTCTTTGTCTCCAGTGAGCCCACCGCCTCAACGCCCCGCGTCGGGCGGCGATGGAATGCGGCACGACCCTGAGAGAAAGGGATAGCGTCCGATCCTGGGCGGACGCGGTGCCGGCTCCGGCGAGCATGGAACTTCCACCGCCCTTTGCCGAACGGGCTTCGCACCACATTGCCAAAGCGCCTTCCGATGGGGAGAGAAGGGCGCTGCCCGGTGGCGCCCAACGGCGTAATGCAGAAAGAGGAGGGCAGCGCCCGACCCTGGGTGGGCGCAGTGCTACTTCTGGCCAATGTGGCACGTCAAAGCACCCGCGCAGTGGAAGCTGTGTACTGCTTCGCCAAAGCGTCCTCCCGTGGAGAGGGTCGGGCGCTGCCCGGCGTTGCCGCCGGGTGGGGTGGGTGGGCGGTTTGGTGCTCCTACGGAAGGGTGGCGGGCTCTCGTTTCGCTGTGGACGCTGTCTATTTAATCGGTGCGCCGTTGGTTCGGCAGGATGATGAGGATTGGCGCGCTCGTGGGCCGGTGCGGCCTCCCTGGAATCCGGTGATCCCCTGCCTTCATGCGCCGCAAAAGTCGCTATAGATCGCAGTTAACTGACAATTTAGTCAATTTTGTCACGTGCCTTGTTGCGTAACGCCACGCGACATTTCGAGACCGCTTGATCCTGGCGCTGGGCCTGTCGCCGAATTGACAAGCCTCGCCGAACCCGCGACCCTTCTGCTGCGTTTGGGAGGGCGCGGCGATGACATCCAGCAGTGACCACGGGATCTTCGACCGGGGCCTCGACCGCCGGCCCGCGAATTTTCAGCCGCTGACCCCGCTCAGCCATCTCGCCCGGGCGGCCGGGATCTGGCCCGAGCGGGTGGCGGTGATCCATGGCGATCTGCGGCTGAGCTATGCCGAATTCTATGCCCGCAGCCGCCGCCTCGCCTCGGCGCTTTCGGCAAGCGGGATCGGCAAGGGACACACCGTCTCGGCGCTGCTTTTGAACACGCCGCCGATGCTCGAGGCGCATTACGGCGTGCCGATGGCGGGCGCGGTTCTGAACGCGCTCAACACCCGGCTCGACGCCGCCGGGATCGCCTTCATCCTGGACCATGGCGAAGCAAAACTGGTGATTGTCGACAGTGAGCTGGCGCCGCTGCTCAGCGACGCTCTGGCGCTGATGGCCGGTCCGAAACCGGCCGTGGTCGAATACACAGACCCGACCACGGATCTGAAACCTGTCGGGCTCGGCACTCCTTATGAGGATTTTCTCGGCCCCGCGGATCCCGAGTTTGCCTGGCAGATGCCCGCGGATGAATGGGACGCGATCAGCCTCAACTACACCTCCGGCACCACCGGAGATCCCAAGGGCGTGGTCTATCACCATCGCGGGGCCTCGCTGCTCTCGACCGGGAATATCGTGCATGCGGGGCTGTCCGAACCGATGGTCTATCTCTGGACCCTGCCGATGTTTCACTGCAATGGCTGGTGCTTTCCCTGGTCGGTCTCGGTGGTCGGCGGCACCCATGTCTGCCTGCGCCAGGTGAGGGCCGAACCGATGTATCGCGCGCTGGCCGAGCATGGGGTCAACCTGCTCTGCGGTGCGCCGATCGTGATGTCGGTTCTATTGAACGCGCCCAAAGAGGAACGCCATGATTTCACTCAGAAAATCCGCTTCCTGACCGCTGCCGCCCCACCCCCCGAGGCGACCCTGGTCGCAATGGCGGAGGCGGGGTTCGATGTGGTTCATCTCTATGGCCTGACCGAGGTATATGGCCCTGCCGTGCTGAACGAGTGGAAGGCCGAGTGGAGCGCCTTGCCGCCGGGCGACCAGGCGGCGCTGAAGGCGCGCCAGGGGGTGAAATACGCGGCCTTGGAGGGGCTGGACGTGCTCGACCCCGAAACCATGGCCCCGGTCCCCGCCGATGGCGAGACCCTGGGCGAGATCGTGATGCGCGGCAATGTGGTGATGAAAGGCTATCTGAAGAACCAATCGGCCAATGAGAAAGCCTTCGCTGGCGGCTGGTTCCATACCGGGGATCTCGCGGTCAAACACTCCGACGGCTATGTCCAGATCCGCGACCGCTCCAAGGATGTGATCATCTCGGGTGGCGAGAACATTTCCTCGATCGAGGTGGAGGACACGCTTTTCAAACATCCCGCCGTGGCGCTCTGCGCGGTGGTTGCCAGGCCCGACGAGAAATGGGGCGAGACACCCTGTGCCTTTATCGAGCTGAAACCGGGGGCCCAGGCCACGGCGGATGAGATCATCGCCTTCACCCGCGACCGGCTTGCGCATTACAAATGCCCCCGCCATGTGGTCTTCGCGGAATTGCCGAAAACTTCCACCGGCAAAGTGCAGAAATTTGAGCTGCGCCGGAAAGCAGCCGAAACCTGAGGGCGCTCGCCCCTCGGGCGAGAAGACCGACGCTTCAATCGCATTTAGCGCGAGGCGGACCGGCAAAACCATGCCATACTTTCCCCCGGAACGGTCGAAACCGGCCAGATTAGGGGGGAGTTCCATGGATCAATCCGACCAGCCGCGCGGGGCCAGCCGCCGCCGTTTTCTCGCCGGAACCGCCGCCAGCGCCTTGTTGGCCGGCATGCCCTGGCCCGCCCTGCCGATCCGCGCAACCGCGCGCGAGGCAGCACCTGAGGGCGCCGAGATCGCCACGGTCCGGATCTATCCCGCCATCGGCATCTGCCGCGTCGGCGGCAGCGCACAATGGTTCCTGGCGCCCGAACTTCCCGGCCTGCCGCCCGATCCCGAAGGCGGTTTCAAGGACGGCACCGAGCTGATCAAGAAACAGGTCCAGCGCTTTCGCATCTACGCCTTCGATGCCGAGGACAGGGTGGTGGGAGAGCTGACCACCGCCGAGGCCGAGATCGCCTGGTCCGCCCATCTCGCCAACACAAAGGCCGCCTGGTACGGCTTCAACAATGCGCTCGACAATGGCGATCTGGCGCCGGGTCTGCCCGGGCGCAAACGCAACCAGTATTTCGTCTCGGATCAAAGACGTGAGGAGATGCTGGTGATCGATGGCGGCAAGAAAACCGTCTCGGGCGCCTCGGTCAATCCGGATGGAGACGATCCGGCGCTGGCCTTCGAGGGCGTGTTCTGGGGCAGCGCGAAAGTCGGTCTAGGCCATCTGCGGACCGATCAGGCGGGGCGTCTGCTGGTGGTGCCGCCGGATGGCAAATCCTCCTCGCCGACCAATGCCGGGATCACCAGTTTCTCGGATAATGACGGCTGGCATGATGATTGGTGCGACGGGCCGGTGACGGCCGAGGTCACCCTGGCCGACGGCCGCAGCCTGGTGGCCGAACCGTCATGGGTGGCCTGTGTCGGCCCGAATTTTGCCCCGGAAATCCCCCCGATTACAACGCTTTACGATGTGATCGAGGATTTGAACACGCGCGAGGGCTGGGCCGCCCCGCCCGCCCTGCCGATTTCGTTCACCCAGCATATCTATCCCACCCTGCGGCGCACGGCCCTGATGGCCTGGGTGACCGAGGCCGCCGATTTGCGCCAGGGCTGGCTGCCGATCGGGGATCTGAGCGATCCGGCCTATCTCGCCCAGCTCGCCGATCCGTCCGAGGCCGCGCGCCCGCTGCGCGAGCAGGTGTTCGGCCTGTTCCGCGATCCGGCTAACACCTCCGACCAGGCCTATATCGAGGAGCGGCTGAAGATCCCCTACATGCTGGGCGACGGGATCAATTACGACGGCTCGCCGTTGCAATGGTTCCAGTTTCCGGCGCTGCAATACACGCATCTCCAAGCCTGGGCCGAGGGCGATTTCATCGACGATTTCGAACCGGAAGCACAAGCTCCCCAGATCTCAGCGCTCGAAGAGGCACCGGTCGAGGCGCAGCCGGATATGCTCACCCGCGCCGCGTTGGAGCCGTGTTCGGGCGGGGCGTTCCATCCCGGGGTCGAGCTGACCTATTACCTCCGCCTGGCCGGGATGTATGCCCGTGCAACCGATCCCGGAGCCGAGCCCTTCCGGATCGCCCATGGCAACCGCGACAGCCTGGTTCAGGATCTCGGATTTTTGCTGACCGGCACCCAGGCTTTCGGCGGGTTCGAAGGCACGCCGCCCGCGATCGGCCCGCAGATGCCGGGTGATCTGACCCGCTGGATGGGTCTGCCCTGGCAATGCGATGCGTTCTCCTGCCAGCAGGTTCTGTTGCAGGAGAATTTTCCGACTGCGGTCTGGTGGCCCGCTCTCTTGCCGATCGATGTGCTGCCCGAGAGCTATTACGCGCAGGGTATGCGCACCGATCTGCCGACGGAGGAGCGGGCGAAATTCCTCGCAGGGCGGCTGGCCTGGTCACGCGGGGTGGCGGGGATCGGCTATCACGCCGATGCGAGCTATTGGGACGGGATCACCA
>JBCDKL010000019.1:0-19782 GCA_038746695.1 Pseudomonadota bacterium
CGGCTGGGTCGGAACCGGCGAGATCGGGGGCTGCCCCCTCAGCAGCAGGCGCAGGCAGAGGTGCCGGTTGCGGTGCCGTTGCCTCGACGGGTGGGGTCACGTCCTGGCCAGCGCTGAGCGGCGATTGCTGCGGGGCTGGTGTCGTTTCGGGCGAGAGGGCGGCCGTCTCTGCCAGATCCGTCTCGGGGGCCGGAGGACGTGCGGATTGGTACTGGCTGAGATCCGGGGATTCGAGAGGATCCGGATCGGCCGGGTTCTCTGGCAGGGGCGCGTTGGCGCTGGGTGGTGCCGCAAGGCTGCCATCGGGATTGATCCCGGTGGCGCGTTGAATCGCTGCCTCGGCGAATTCCGGGCTCCAGGCGCCCTCTGCCGTTGGTGGTGAGGGTGCCTCGGGAGTTCCGGCGATTTCGGTGCCAGCGCCCAGATCCAATGGAGCGGATTCGATGGCGGCTACTTCAGGTGGCGGAGCAACAACGGGCGCAGGAGCGGCCTCTTCCGTGTAGCCGCCGGGGCGCGGTGGCAGCACCAATTCATCCTCAGCGCCGAGGACATGATTGGGCGGAAGCCCGTTATAGGCGCCCAGCTCGACACCGGAGAGGCCGACCCGCGCCGCCAGTTCGCCCACGGTCTCTCCCTGGCGGGCGATGGCGGCCTGGTAGTCTCCGTAATCGCGGATCCCGTTCTGCAGGGTCACCGGTCCGGTTGCGGCCTGTGACGCCGCGCCGGAGCGGGTGTCTCGCACGCTTGCCGTATCGGCCGACTGGCGCGGTGTGCAGCCGCTGATCAATAGGGCCGTCGCGCTGGCGGCCAGGAGAAGCCTGGGAAAAGATGTCTCGACCATACTGCTGCCCTTGCCTGTTTTGCCTTGCTCTTGCTGGTATGGGCGCGTTCGTTCCCGCCCGCCTTCGCCGATAAAGCCCGGAGCTCAAGGCCCGGTTTCTTCCGCCATTCCCTCGATCAGAGGCACGAAGAGCACATCGCCCAGCTCGCTGTAGAGATATCCGTTTTCGGTTTTCTCGATTTTGATTAACTGTTGTACCTCATCCGTCTGGCCCACGGGAAGCACCATTTTTCCGCCCATGCGAAGCTGATCGAGCAGCGGGCCTGGGGCATCCTCGGCCGCCGCTGTTGTGATGATCCGGTCAAAGGGCGCCTGTTCGGGCCAGCCGCGGGTGCCGTCTCCGGCACGGATGGTGACGTTGGCGAGGCCAAGACCGTCGATCCTGGCGCGTGCCTCCAAGGCCAGCGCGCGATGGCGCTCGATGCCATAAACCCGTCGGGCGAGCTTTGAGAGAATGGCGCAGTGATAGCCGGACCCCGCGCCCACCTCCAAGACTTTGCAACGGGGTGTCACCTCCAGCGCCTCGGTCATCTTTGCGACGATCGAGGGTTGCGAGATGGTCTGCCCGCAGGCGATCGGCAGCGGCATATCGGCGAAGGCGCGGCCCTGGAAAGCACGTTCGACGAAGATCTGGCGCGGGATCGCCTCCATCGCGCTCAGCACAAGCCGGTCGGTCACCCCGGCGCTGCGCAGGGCGAAAATCAGTTCCATCATTGCCGGATCGCGCTGCATCGCCGGGTCCAAGACGCCGCCCCCAAATCTGCCCCTTCTACCCAACCCTAGCGGCCCTGTGGCACGCTGTCAGCCGGGAAGTGAGGTTGAAACCTGCTCTGGCGACAGTGAGATCTGGACCTACGCCAGAAAGGCCGACATCCATGGCCACAGCCCTGTTCGAGTATCTGATCAAGGGCGAAGAAAACAGAGACGCTATTGGGGGTGGAACGGGTTCAGTCTTCGCGACTGATCCGGGGATGCGACGGCTCAATCGGCGCTTCTTTTGTCGGACGATATGAACTGGACCGCCACTTCGATCAGTGACGCTCATGGTGGTGCAACGACCTCGTCAAACAGAGCGGGCGGAGGACAGTTGCGCGCCCAGCGGCTTGCATCAATTTAAAGCTTAGCCGTTTAGTACTTACGATCTGAGCCGGGTTGGGATGCGGACGGCGGTCGAAGGAACAACTGAGAGACAGTCTTTGCCGCGAGACTGGAGGCGATGAATGGAACTCAACGCCGACTTCACCCTGCGCAGTCTCGGAAACTCCGATACCAATCCCTGTGATCCGTCCCCGATGACCGGGGTTGCGCATAAGATGCTCGACCGGATCGGGGATGAGGGCGCCCGTGCCAACACGATTGTCCGCTTCGACACGTTGGACCGCACTCATGTCCGCGTCTCTACCCAGAAGTAGGCCAGTTTAGCGACAAGGGGGCGGCCAGGCGTGGCCGTGCTCCCGCTGTTACGCGAGGCGCGAGCATGTGCGGCTAAAGGGCTGAGCGCCCAATGCGGAGGTCCGGATCCCGGCGCGGCACGGTCTCGAAGCCTTCGTCGTTGATGATGGACTCACCGAGGGAGGTGACAGGCTCGCCGCCTTCCAGGTGCTCGCGGCCACCGCGGGGCCAAAGGGCGCGCGGATCTGAATCAACTAAAAACATGTCGCTGGGACGGTCCGACGCGGCTTTTCCGTGCTCAGCCGGGAACGATCTGATCGTCGAGCTTGTGATCGATCACATCGACGGTGCGTTCGATTTCGGCATGGGGCATGCCCAATTGCTCGGCGATCACCTTCACCAGCAGGTCCACACGCTCGATGAAGGGCGCGCCTGAGGCGACGGCACGCGCCGCGGAGGAGGGTTTCAACAGGCTCTCCGCCGCTTTTGCATATTTCTCGAACGGCACCTGATCGGCTGGATCGGCGCCCAGCTTCTGCGCGATCGCATCGACATGGCCGTAGATCGCGCGCGACAGGTCCAGATCGCCATGCACCGCATCGCGGATCGCCTGCGGATCGCCCGGCGTGATGCAGCGGTAATTGCCGGTCAGAAGCATCGACCATTTCGCCAGCGGCACGAAGAGCGAGTCGAAGACCCGCAGCTTCACGGGCACATCCTTGCCGTCGAGTGTCACCGCGGCGATATCGGCCTCCAGCGTGCGCAGCATCTCGTTATGCTCGGCTGCTTCGAAGACCGCCGCCTTGAAGTTGGTGGGCAGGCCGACATGGAGCACATTGGCCCCTTCCTCGGGCGGGCGGAAGGCCTGGGGGTCGGGCGAGCAGAGCGTTACGCGCCCCGGATCGAAGCGTTCCCAGACTTGGGATTTTGTATAGGCCTCCTTCAGATCCATCGCCGCCAGGCCCGGGATGCGCTTGAGATAGGGCAGGGGAGGCATGTTCATGATCGAGAGGCAGGGAAGCCCTGCCTCAGCGATTTTGATCATGAGGGTGTGGATCGTGTGGTTGGCGTATTGCGGCTCCTGCATCGCCAGGCCCACCAGGTCATAGCGCGCCAGATCGACATGCTCGGGCGGGCAAGCATCGACTTTACCCGGCAGATCGGTCGAGCGGATCGCGCGGTGCTCGGCCTCGTCGCGCAATTTGATGCGGACCTCGGTCCCCTCCGAATTGATCAGATCGGCGGTCTTTTGCCTGCAGACCAGGGTGGCGTTATGCCCCGCCATCAGCATCTTGGTTGCCAGCAACGAGCCGTAGGAGGCCCCAAGGATAAGGATGTTTCTCGCCATGGCCCGGTTCCCCTGCGATTCTTACTCGGCCCTCGTCCTGCCTGTTGCGGGCCGCAATTGCAAATGCCCTTTGCGGCGCTTTGGGCGCCCGGATCGGGGCGAGGACTGGGTCATGGTTGGCCGCTGTCCGTCGAATTCGGTGTCACCGACTCGATGAAGTCGATGAACAGAACGCCCAATTCAAAGATTAGACCCGCGCTGACAAAGCAGATCACCACGCCGAGGGCGACCATCAAACGGTAGGGCGTGAGGATCGAGGCAAGCCCGCCGAGGACGAGAATTCCGAGCAAAGCCAGGGCCTTGATCGGACCCAGATAGGAGGAACTCAGGATCAAAAACTGTGCGGCTGCAGCGAAGAAAATCAGGCTGAAGGCGAAGAGAAATACGATTATAATCAGCGTAGGCATATCTGTTCGGCGGTTCTTGCGCCGATCCTTGATCTCGATAAATGCAACAAAAGAGAGACTGATCGCTGTGCACGCGATCAAAATGCCATAGAGAAGCGTCCCGCCGACCATCTGTTGCAGTGTCTCGGTGGCCACTCCGGCGAATTCGACGATGAAGTTCCAGCCGACGACGCTCAGAAACAGAATGCCCGTGATCACGCCTGCGGCTTGCAGCAGACCGCCATGCAATCGGCCATGCGCCCGCCCGGCGCTGGAGCGACCAAAGAGGAGCGCCCATAATCCGAGGGGCGCGAAGAACACCAGAGTCGTCAGAGCATCCTTTTCGGACTCGGTGATTTCAGGTAGGGACAGGATCTGCAAAAGCTGACCCCAGGCCCAGCGGGTGAACGGGAACCAATGCTCGATCAGCCAACGCGCCAGGGCTCCGGCGCCGAAGAAGCCCAGAATGTAGGAGCCTACATTGAACCCCGCAGCGATCGGCCCGAAGACTGCAAGCCCGGCGGCGAAGATGTTGCCGCTCGGGGGGTCGCGCTCCTCGGGTGATTGCTCGCTCAAGTCACCTCCGACGGATCATCAGACTAGGATGGTTTCTATCAATTGGAGAATCGCAGCCAGCATCGAGGTGATGGCTCCTCCCCGCTCGGAGAGGAGCCCAATCGGTTACGTCATCCGGCTGGCGACGTTTTCCCAGTTCACCAGGTTGTCGAGGAAATTCGACAGATAGGCCGGGCGCTTGTTCCGGAAATCGATGTAGTAGCTGTGCTCCCACACATCGCAGCCGAGCAGAGCGGTCTGGCCGAAGCAAAGCGGATTCACACCATTTTCGGTTTTGGTGACCTTGAGGCTGCCGTCGCTCTCCTGCACGAGCCAGGCCCAGCCCGAGCCGAACTGGCCGGCCCCTGCGGCGGAGAAATCCGCTTTGAATTGATCGACCGAGCCGAACGCCTCGGTGATCGCCGTCTCCAGCTCGCCCGGCATTCCGCCATCGCCCGGGCCCATCATTTGCCAGAACTCGTTGTGGTTCCACATCTGGCTGGCATTGTTGAACAGGCCCGACTGCGCGACGGCACCCGCCTGATAGGTGCCCACGACGATCTCCGCCAACGACTTGCCCTCGTGCCCCGAACCTGCGAGCAGTTTGGCGCCGTTATCGGCATAGGCCTTGTGGTGCAGGTCGTGGTGATATTCCAGCGTCTCCTTGCTCATGCCCTTGGCGGCCAGCGCATCATGCGCATAGGGAAGGTCGGGAAGGTCGAATGCCATAATAGCCCTCATCTCTGTCGGGTGGTGGTCTGCCTTTGGATTGCGGGGGGGCGCCCCCACAGGGCGGACTATACGCCGAATGCAGCGCCGGGAAAGGTTTGTTGGCCAAGTTGGCCCGGCCGAGGCGCAGTCAGACGGGTTTCTACGCGAAATTGGGCGGTTCAGACCGCCAGCGCCAGAAGTGCGACCCGGCGATCCTCAGCCAGGAGCACGTTGTAGGTGCGGCAGGCGGAGGGGGTCGACATAGTCTCGACCCCGATTTGCGTGCTTTCCAGCGCTTTGGCCAGCGATGCGGGCAGGTGGGCGATCTCGGCCCCGGTGCCGATCAGCAGAACATCGATACCTTCGGCTTCAGTGAGGAGCGGGGCAATGCCCTCTGGACTCAGATCTCCCGTTTGGACGCCGCCCGGCAGGATCAACAGACCGCCCTTATGCCAGGCGCCCGCGACTCGGAACCCACCCGGGCCATATCCATCGACCGGTGGCTGGCTGCCTTCGAAATCGATCTCGTTGAGCCGCACCGGCTCAGACCTGCGCCCCATCGGCGCGGACATTGGCCCGGGCTTCCTCGGCGGTCTTCCAGTCCCGGCTGACGCCGAGCCATAGGAGCGTGGCCGCGGCGATGAAGATCGAGGAATAGGTTCCGATCACCACGCCCCAGATCATCGCGAAGGTGAAGCCCTGGATCACCGCCGGGCCGAGCAGGAACATCGCTCCCAAGGCGATCAATGTGGTCGCCGAGGTCATCACGGTGCGCGCCAGGGTCTCGTTAATCGAGAGGTTCAGCAGGTCGATCAACTCCATCTTCTTATACTTTCGCAAATTCTCCCGCACCCGGTCATAGACCACGACCGTATCGTTGAGCGAGTACCCGACGATGGTCAGGATGGCGGCGATGATCGCCAGATTAAACTCGATCCCGGTTAGCGCGAAGACCCCGATGGTCAGCACGACATCATGGACCAGCGCAATCACCGCGCCCAAGCCGAATTGCCACTCAAATCTGAGCCAGATGTAGAAGAGAACCGCTGCAACCGCGAGCAGCACGGCCAGGATACCCGCCTGGAGAAGCTCGCCCGAGACCTTCGCTCCGACCGCATCTACGGCCAGGAACTGGATCGTGGCGAACGTGTCCGACAGCGTCTCTTGCACCAGACGGACCGTCTCGTTCTGGGCGGCGGGGTCGTCGCCCTGCTGCTCGATCCGGATCATCACAGCGTTCTGGTCGTCGCCGGAGAGGTCCTCGGCGGTCGAGGAGATCTCGGTCACCGCCACATCGCCGAGGTTCAGATCAGCGAGAGACGAGCGGTATTCGCCGGTCTCGACCGCCTCGTCGGTCTTGGCCATGATCATCGTACCGCCGCGGAAATCGATGCCGAAATTCAAACCGAGCACCGCGACCAGCGCGAGCGATGCGATCATCGCCGAGACCGAGCCGATCACTGGCACCCTGCGAACGCCTAGAAAGTTGATCTTGGTCGTCTCTGGCACCAGCTTGATCTGGGCGACTTTCAACGCCTTCGGTCGACGCCAGTCGATCCAAGTCACCACCATCAGCCGGGTCACCAGAACGGCGGTGAACACCGAGGTCAGGATCCCGATGCCGAGCGTCACCGCAAAGCCTTTGACCGGCCCAGAGCCCATGCCGAAAAGGATGATCGCCGCGATGAAAGTGGTCACATTGGCGTCGAGGATGGCCGAGAACGCCTGGCTGTAGCCGCGCTCGACCGCCCGGGCGACCTTGCCCGAATTGCTTCGGATCTCCTCGCGTATGCGTTCGAAAATCAGCACATTGGCATCGACCGCCATCCCGATGGTCAGCACGATCCCGGCGATCCCCGGAAGGGTTAGCGTGGCGCCCAGTAAGCTCAGCGCCCCGAAAAGCAGCGCCACATTGATGATCAGCGCGATATCGGCCAGCAGTCCAAACAGCCCGTAGGTGATCGCCATGAAGATCAGCACAGCCGCGAAAGCCAGCAATGTCGCTGCCGCACCTGCCGCCACCGAGTCGGCGCCCAGATCCGGCCCCACCGTGCGTTGTTCCAGCACAGAGATCGAGGCGGGCAACGCGCCGGCCCGCAGCAAAATTGACAGATTGGTGGCGCTTTCTGCGGTAAAATCGCCCTCGATGAACCCAGCCCCGCCCAGGATCGCGGATTGAATGCGGGGGGCAGAGATCACCTCTCCATCCAGCACGATGGCGAATAGCTGACCCACATTCGCAGCGGTATAGCGTCCGAAGATCCGGCTGCCCGCGGTGTCGAAGCGGAAATTCACCACTGGCAGGGCGCTGTCCGGGTGAAAGCCCAACTGGCTGTCCACCAGATTATCGCCGGAAAGGATTGCACGGCGCTCGAGCATGTATTGCCCGCCACCTTCCTCCTCGGTGCCGCGGGCGACGAACTGGCCCGGTCCGGGATTTCCCACCTCCTGGCCGAACTCGGTAACTTCATGGAATGAGAGTTTCGCGGTCTGCCCGATCAGATCCAAAAGCTCGTCCGCCGAGCCGATGCCCGGAACCTGGATCAGGATCCGCCGTTCACCCTGGCGCTGGATCGAGGGTTCCCGCGTACCTGCCTCGTCGATCCGACGCCGGATGATTTCCAGCGACTGCGCCATGGTCCGGTCGGTGACCTCGGTGACCGCCGGATCGGTCAGAGTGAGGCGAAACCGCTGATCCTCCAGCGCCTCGACCTCCAGATCGACCCCACCGGCAAAGCCGCCCATCCCGAACCCGCCTGCGATCCCGCCGCCCACCGGCTGAGCCAGGCTGCGCAGAGCAGTGCGGGCGCGCTCGACATCCTCGGCATTGGTGACCCGGACGGTCACCTCGCTGTCGGTCGCCCTCAGATTGGTGAAGCGCCGGACCTGGGCGTTGACCAGCGCCTCGCGCGCTTCGGCCCTCAGGCCCGCCATACGCTCGGCCACCACCTCCTCGATCTCGACCTCGACCAGAAGATGCGCCCCGCCGCGCAGATCAAGCCCCAGATTGACCGCATCGCGCGGCATCCAGCTCGGCAGGCTCTCACGGATCTCCGGCGCCAGCAGATTGGGCGAGGCGAACAGCACGCCCAGCAGGCAGGTCAACAGGATGGCAAGGCGTTTCCAGGGGGCGAAATAGAGCATGGGCGCGCGCGCCTTTCCGGATCAGTCTTTCGCGGGTTCGGTCTTCGACTTCACGGTCGCCAGCATGTCGCGGCGGACCTTCACCTTCACATCCTTGGCGATCTCGACTTCCAGTTCTGCTGGCTGGCCCTCGGTCTCATTGACCTTGAGCACCTTTCCGATCAGCCCGCCGCTGGTCACCACCTCGTCGCCCCGGCGCACGGCTTCCAGCATGGCTGCATGCTCTTTGGCGCGGCGCTGCTGCGGGCGGATCAGGAAGAAATAGAAGATGACGAAGATCAGCACGATCGGCAGCAGCCCGGCGATCCCTCCCATCGGGTCTCCGGCACCGGCGGATTGCGCATAGGCGGGGGTGGCGAACATAGAGCTTCCTCTCGGTCGGGAGTGTTGAACAGCCCACTTCCGGGGCGTTGGCGGATATATACGCGGGGGGAATGGGGATGCAAGCCACCCGGCTCCGTCGTCCGGGCTTTAACCGATTCTAAAGCCAGATCCAGAAACCTGACGGCCGAGCCAGGGGGAACGCCAATGGGAGAGCGCGTATGACCCATGCCGAAACACAGCCCACCGGCCATGCCCGGCCGATCAGTACTCTGGCGGAACACGCGCCCGACCGACGCGACGAGCTGTGGATCGAACCCGGCATCGAGCCGCGCGCCGACCCCCGCACCTATCGCAGCTTCGACCGGATCGAGACGATGGGGTTGGAAGTGCCGTCCCAAGTCACCAACGCGCTCTGGATCGCCGTGCCGGGCCTGGCCCTCGCCCTCTACAGCGTCCTGCTGGCCGTCGCCTTCTTCCCCTGACCCCTTCCCGCCGCCCCGCCCTTGGCGCATAAAGGGGCAATGGGTGATTGGTTAGAGACGATTGGAGGAACGACCACGCCGCTGGCGTTGGCAGCCCTGCTTTTCGGCTTTGTCCTGATCCGCCGAGCCATCAAGGCCCGCAACAAGATCCTCGATTGGGAGAAGAAGACCCGCGCCTGGGGGCAAGCTCGCCTCTCGCCAGAGAACCGCGCTTGGGCGGCTGTGAGGCTCCGGAACAATTACCTCTGGGTGACAATCCTTGTGGGCGGCGTCTTCTATGCCGTGCTCTGGTTCCGCTTCGCCGGGCGGCTGCCCTGGCTCGCCGGGGATGCGGTCGAGAAACTGGGCGAGGTGCTCGACACCGACCCGTTCGACCATGACGCACTGCGCAACATCGCCTATGCGATCGGCGCTCTGCTGGGCGGCACCGCGCTGCTGGCCGCCGTGCCTTTTCAACTGATCAAAACCTGGATGAATGAGCGTCAGGCGGTGACCGCCGAGCAGGGGCATATCACCGACCGGATCACCAAGGCGATCGAACAACTGGGCGCGGAGAAAACAGTCTATGTGGGAGGCAAGCCCCAATCCCGCCCGAATATCGAGGTTCGGCTGGGCGCGATCTATGCCCTGGAGCGCATCGCCCAGGACAGCGAGCGCGACCACATTCCGATCATGGAAACCCTCTGCGCCTATCTCCGCGAAAACGCCCCGGCCAGCGATGCGAAAACGCTGAACCTGGCCTCCTGGGAACCTACGCCTGATGCAATGACCGAGGCCGAGCGCGTGCAACGGGAGGCGGAATTCAAGCTGCGTTTCGGTTCTTATGTCTTCGACGCGACCAGCAACCAATCTGAATGGTTGTCAACGCTAGCCGGACCCAGGGCGGATGTGCAAGCGGCCCTCACAGTGATCGGTCGCCGGGAACTGCGGTTGAGAGACTACGAGACGACGAAGGACTATCACCTAGATCTAACCCACACCAATCTTCAAAACGCGAACCTCGGAGGGGCGCGTTTGGAGGGGGCGTACCTCGAAGGGGCGCGTTTGGAGGGGGCGAACCTCGGAGTGGCGCATTTGGAGGGGGCGAACCTCGGAGGGGCGCATTTGGAGAGGGCGGACCTCGGAGAGGCGCATTTGGAGAGGGCGAAGCTCGGAGGGGCGCATTTGGAGGGGGCGGACCTCGTAGGGGCGAAGTTAAAATCCGCGGATCTGACGCGCTGGCACATGGCCCGCATGCGCGTCAGATCCGCGGATTTTACCGAATGTACCACGCTGACCCAGCAGGGGGTCAACAGCGCCTTTGGCGATGCGGCGACGATTTTGCCCGATCATATCCAGCGCCCGGATCATTGGGACGATGACACGGACACGGGTTACTTCAAAGACATAGCCTATGACGCCTGGATCGCCAGCGGGGCGCCCGCCTCGAAAACGGGGATGGCCAAGCCGGGCGGGGATGGGGCATAAGCCGTCTCGCCGATTTGGACTCAGGAGGCGATGATGCACGATATCCGGCTGATCCGTGACAACCCCGATGCGTTCGACGCGATGCTCGCGCGGCGGGGGGTGTCGGCGGTTTCGTCGGAGATCCTGGCAATCGACACCGCCCGCCGCGCCAAGATCACCGCCGCCGAGGAGGCTTTGGCCGCGCGCAACGCCGCCTCGAAGGCGGTCGGCCAGGCCAAGGCCCAGGGCGATGAGGCCGAGTTCGAGCGCCTGCGCGCCCTGGTGGCCGAGAAAAAGGACGAGATCGCCCGGCTCGAGGACGAAGCCAAGGCCGAGGATGCGCGCCTGCACGAGATCCTTATGGGCCTGCCGAACGCCCCGCATGACGATGTGCCCGACGGTGCGGACGAGACCGCGAATGTCGAGCTGAGGCGCCATGGCGCGCCGCGCAATTTCGCCTTCGACGCGAAGGAGCATTTCGAGATCGAGGGCGCCGCCGCCTGCCTGGATTTCGAGGTCGCGGGTCGGCTCTCGGGCAGCAGGTTCATGGTGCTCAAGGGCGGGCTGACGCGGCTCCACCGGGCCTTGGCGCAGTTCATGCTGGACATCCATGTCGAGGAGAACGGGCTGACCGAGGTATGGACCCCGATCCTGGTCCGCGAGGAGGCGATGACCGGCACCGGGCAATTGCCGAAATTCGCCGAGGACAGCTATCAGACCACCAATGGCTGGTGGCTGATCCCGACCTCGGAGGTGACGCTGACCAATATCCCGGCGGGCGAGATCCTGGACGAGAGCGCTCTGCCGATGCGCTTTACGGCGCACAGCCAGTGCTTCCGCTCCGAGGCGGGCAGTGCCGGCAAGGACACCCGTGGGATCCTGCGCCAACATCAGTTCGAGAAGGTCGAGATGGTCTCGATCACCAAGCCCGAAGACAGTCGGGCCGAGCTTGACCGGATGACCTCGTGTGCCGAGGGCGTGCTCGAACGGCTGGGCCTGCCTTATCGCACCGTGGTGCTCTGCACCGGCGATATGGGGTTTGGGGCGCGGCGGACCCATGACATCGAGGTTTGGCTGCCGGGGCAGGGGACCTATCGCGAGATCTCCTCCTGCTCGGTCTGCGGCGATTTTCAGGCCAGACGGATGGAGGCGCGGTTCCGCCGCCATGGCGAGAAACGCCCGGAGTTTCTGCACACGCTGAACGGCTCGGGCCTGGCGGTCGGGCGTTGTCTGATCGCAGTGCTGGAGAACGGGCAGGAGGCGGATGGCTCGGTCACCCTGCCCAACGCGCTCGGCCCCTATCTGCGCGGTGCCACGATGCTGACGCCCGAGGGACGGCTGGCCTGACATCACGAACCGAGGAACCCGACCCCGCGTCAGGATCGCGGCTGGACGCTCGCGACCCGGTGGCCTAGAACCCGGCGCGGGGGACCATGACAGCCGCCTTGAGCGATGAGGAGATGGAATTGGTCGAGAACGCGATTTTGAAATCCAGCCTGCTAGGCGCCCTGCTGCTGGCGCTGGGCGCTTGTGCCGATCAGCCGGTGACCGAGGCCGCGCCGCAGGCAAGTGCGACGGCCAACGCGACCGGCGGTACGGGCGATGCGGCCGCTGCAGGGGCTACGGCGACGAACCCCAACTGGCTCGATCTGAGCGCCTGCACGGGCGGACGTCCGGGCCTGGTGCACTATACGATCAGCGGGGTTGGTGTATCGCTGCCACAGCCGATCGTGCGCCAGCTTGTTCTGCTCGAAGACGGGCCGACCGCTAATCTCGACCGCGACCGCCCGCTCGCTGCCCAGGTTGCACGCGGCACTGGCTGTGCCGACAACCCACTTCCCGTGGGCGGGGTCCTGACCCGCTCGCAATTCGAGGCCGATCTGCTTGAGGGCAATGTCTGGCTCGCGGGCCTCGCCCGGCCGCTTTTGGAAAACTATGCCCAGGTCATCGGCGATCTGCAGACGAGACGGCCCGAGAATTCCTGCCAGACCCAGAACGATCTGCTGTTCTGCTCGGGGCAAGAGAATTTCCGCGGACAGACTGCGAATGTGGTCTACGCGATCAGCACCGACCCTGGCCAGAGGATGAATTTCGGGGCGCCTCTCTATGTTCGCTGCGAGGTGCGCGACGGTCAGGTGGCAGGCTGCAATATGGGCGATGCGGTGAACCCGCAGGTTTTTTTCGACGCCACTTTGGCGCGGATCCCCCGCTCGACCCAGGATATCAGATCCGCGCATACGGCAATCCTGAGACAGTTCAGTGCCGCCCCTCCGGCGGGCAACTGACCCCTGACCCCCCAAAAGGAGAGAGCAGCTTTGCGCATCCTGATTACCAATGATGATGGCATCATGGCCCCTGGCCTGGCGGTGGCCGAGGAGATTGCCGCCGAGATCGCTGGACCCGAGGGCGAGATCTGGGTGGTGGCGCCCGAGAACGAACGCTCCGGCGCGTCTCATGCGATAAGCTACACGATCCCGACCCGGCTCAACAAACTGGGAGAGCGGCGCTTTGCGATTGACGGGTTCCCTGCGGATTGTGCGTTGGTGGGTCTGCACAAAATCCTCGCCGACACGCCACCGGACCTGGTCATCTCGGGCGTCAATCGCGGGCATAATGTGGCCGAGGACGTGGTCTATTCCGGCACGGTGGGTGCTGCGATGGACGCGGCCTTGGGCGGGGCGCGCTCAATCGCGCTCAGCCAGTTCTACGCAAAGGACGGGCCCGAGGATCTCTTCGCCGCGGCGCGCGCGATGGGGGCAGAGGCGATGCGTCGGGTGATGGCCATGCCGTTCCCGTCGGGCGTCTTCTACAATGTCAATTTTCCCGCCCGTTCAGCCGATCAGATCGCCGGTATGCAGGTCTGCCCGCAGGGGATCCGCCGCGACGCGACTTTCGATGTGGTCGGTTTCCAGGCGCCGAACGGGCGGGAGTATCAGTTCTATCGCCATGGCACTCGCAATGCCTCAGCGCCTGAGGGGACGGATGCGAAGCTTTGCCATGACGGCTGGATCACGATCACGCCACTGCATGCTCAGATGACCGCCGATCATGTGTTGGAGGAGGCCCGCGCCGCGCTCTCCTAATCGATCAGATGCGCTTTCAACCGGACCACGGCTTCGTCCGCGCTTTCCACCACATCGAGATAATCGCGAAATCCCGGATCGGCGAAGCCATGGCCGATCACATGGTCGATCAATGAGAGAAGCGGCTGCCAA
This sequence comes from Pseudomonadota bacterium, assembly GCA_038746695.1. Lineage (GTDB taxonomy): Bacteria > Pseudomonadota > Alphaproteobacteria > Rhodobacterales > Rhodobacteraceae > Thermohalobaculum. Next base: position 13,845 of record JBCDKL010000019.1, read on the forward strand.
TACCCTTTGGGACTGACCAGAACGATGGGCCGCTGGTGCAGGCCGATCTGGCGCCAGGTGAGCACCTCTATCAGCTCGTCCAGGGTGCCGGGACCACCGGGAAGGGCGACCACCGCGTCGGAATTGCCAAACATCAGTTTCTTGCGCTCATGCATGGTCTCGGTGACGATCAGGGCATCGATGCCCGGATTGCCAACCTCCATTGCTAGAAGATGCCGCGGGATGAAGCCGGTGACCTGCCCGCCTGCCGATTTGGCGGCGCGGGCCGCGGCCCCCATCAGGCCGAGATCGCCCGCGCCATAGACCAGGCCGAACCCCGCATCCGCCAATCCCGCGCCGAGGGCTTCGGCCTCGGCCAGATGATGCGGCGCTGTGCCGGTACGCGAGCCGCAGAACAGGCAGATGCTGCGCTCGGGCTTGTTCGGTGGCATCGGCTCCCTCCTCTCCGGCGAATTGAGGAAAGGCTACACGGGCTTGATCGGATGAGCTAGGGTAGGCTCGCCTGCACAAAGGACGGCCGCAGATGAAGATCAGCGCAATCATCCTCGGCTCGGTCGGGATCGCCGCGGCCGCGGCATTGGCCATCTTGTGGCAACAGGGGCAAGCACCGGCGGTTGATCCTGCACCCGCAGCGTCAACGAGTGGCGTAGTTGAGAACCCATCGGCGGCGGCTCGGGAAACTGGCGCGGCGTCTGAGTTGACGGTCGAGATGGGCGATCCATCGGTGGGGAGAGCGGACCCGGTGGCCGAGGCAGCGGAAGACTTGGCCGCCCTCTCGTCCGGTTTATCGAGCGGAGGAGAGGCGGACTCACCGACTGAGCCTGCTGCGTCTCAAACCGCGCCGGAGGAGGCCGATGCGACCGCCATTCAACTGGATGTGGTTAGGATCGATCCCAAGGGTCAGGCGGTGATCGCCGGTCAAGCTCCGCCAGGCTCGGATGTGGAATTGCTCCTGGATGGCGCCGTGATCGCCACCGAACGGAGCGACCCGACCGGCAGTTTCGTCGCTCTGCTGCGCATTCCCGCCACGGGCGAGCCACAGCGTCTGTCGCTGCGGGTGGCAGGGTCCGAGCATGCCGAGGCGGAATTGGCCGCCAGGACGCCGGATCTTCCAGAACCCGCCGCCGGAGGGAGTGCCGAGACGCTTGCCGCCGGTGCGGCTCAGACCGATGCGCCGCTCAACCCGGACGGCGGATCTGTCGGCGAGACCATCGCGCGGGCCCAGCCAGACGGCTTGTCTGAGCCAGGAACGGCGCTCGGCACCGCGTCAGCGCCAGTTCGCATCGACGAGGACGCGCAAGGGACGGATACCGAGGACGGCGCGGAGGACGCAGCGCCCTCGCTCGCAACGCCTGCCGCCCCAGTGGACCCGTCCGCCCCAGGCCAGGACGTGCTGATCCTGCCGGCCGAGAGCGCCGGAGAAGCCCCGTTGCTGCTGCGCCATGGCGGGTCCGAGGATGCGCTGCTCCAGCCCGCACCGATTTCGGGTCCCGGAGTGAGGCTCGACCGGATCTCCTATGCCGAGGGTGGCGATGTCGATCTCTCGGGTCGTGCGGTCAGCGGCAATGTGATCCGGATCTATATCAATGCCGAGCTCGCGGGCACTGCCAAGGTCGTGCCCCCGGGGGTCTGGTCCGCGGAACTGCCACTGATAAGAGCACAATCGGCCCGGCTGTTGCGTTTTGACGAGATCGCCCCGGCGGGTGATGTGGTCAGCCGGATCGAGACACCTTTCACCTATGCCGCGGAAACCGGCCCCAAACGCTTGGCCGAACGCGAGGTCGAGATCGAGCGCGGCGATTACCTATGGCGCATTGCCGAGCGATTCTATGGCGAGGGTATCCGCTACTCGGTTATCTTTTCGGCCAACTCCGAATTGATCCGCGACCCCAATCTTATATATCCAGGTCAAGTCTTCACGGTGCCCGAATTGGTCGACAGCGAATGAGCCCGACCACAGCACCTCAGCCCCCGGGAGCCGGCAATGCCGCGCAGCACCAGGCGGCGCCCCTCGCGCACAGCGACCAAGATAGGGGTGCCGGACCTCACCATTCTCCTGCGTGCCCTGCCCGATCTCTGGCCTGAGGGGAGGCGGGATCTGCGGTTGAGAGTGGCACTGGCGCTGGCGCTGCTGGTGGCCGCAAAGGGGGCGACCCTGACGATGCCTTTCGTCTATCGCGATGCGGTGGATGGGTTGACCGGTGAGGCGCTGGTGGCGCCGATCCTTCTTGTGGTCGCCTATGGGGTGGCGCGGCTCTCGGGCACGGTTCTCCAGCAGGCTCGCGATTGGATGTTCACGCCGGTCAGCCAGCATGCGCTGCGCGGCCTCGCATTGCGGACGTTTCGCCATGTGCACCAGCTATCGCTCGGCTATCACATCTCGCGCAAGACCGGAGCGCTCAGCCGGATCATCGACCGGGGTGTAAAAGCGATCGATTTCCTGCTGCGCTTCATGGTGTTCAATATCGTCCCCTTGATCGTGGAACTGGCCATCGTGGCTGGGATCTTTTGGCTCGAGTTCGGCTGGTCGTACTTCGCCGTTCTGCTGATTGCCATCGCGACCTATATGCTCTTCACCTTTCGGGTGACCGAATGGCGGGTGAAGATCCGGATCGAGATGAACCGCGAGGATCAGGATGCCCACCAAAAGGCGGTGGACAGCCTTTTGAACTATGAAACGGTCAAATATTTCGATGCCGATGGCCGAGAGGCGGACCGCTATGACCGGGCCATGGGGCTCTACCAAAAAGCGGCGATCCGGACTCAGAGCTCGCTGGCACTTTTGAATTCGGGGCAGGCGCTGATCATCGCGGCGGCGATGGTGACGGTGATGGCCATGACCGCTTGGGAGGTGCAGGCGGGAACGCTGACGGTCGGTTCTTTCGTGATGGTCAATGCGTTCATGATCCAGATTACGGTGCCGCTGAACTTCCTCGGCACGGTCTATCGCGAGATCCGCCAGAGCCTGGTGGATATGCGCGAGATGTACGATCTGACGGATCAGGCCCCCGAGGTGGTCGATCGGCCGGGTGCGCCAATGCTCGCAATCGGGGACGGAAAGGTACGGTTCCGGCAGGTCAGCTTCGATTACGGAGCGGAGGAAGGGCCCGGCCGGCCGATCCTGCGGGACGTGGATTTCGAGCTGCCCGGCGGGGCGACGCTGGCGGTGGTCGGCCCGTCCGGTGCTGGGAAGTCCACGATCGCGCGGTTGCTTTTCCGGTTCTACGACCCCAGCGAAGGCGCGGTCGAGATCGACGGCCAGGATGTGCGCGCGGTGACCCAGGCAAGCCTGAGGGCTCAGATCGGAGTGGTGCCGCAGGATACTGTGCTGTTCAACGACACGATCGGCTACAATATCGGATACGGAAGCAAAGGGCCCGCGCGCGAGGAGATCGAGGCGGCAGCCCGCGCGGCCCGGATCCACGACTTCGTGATGGGCTTGCCGGAGGGCTATGAGACACTGGTGGGGGAACGCGGGCTCAAGCTGTCAGGCGGCGAAAAACAGCGGGTGGCGATTGCGCGCATGGTGCTGAAGAACCCCAAGATTCTGATCTTGGACGAGGCAACTTCGGCCCTCGACACTGGCACGGAACGGGAGATCCAGGCCGAATTGCGCAAGCTGGGCCAAGGTCGGACCGTTTTGATGGTGGCACATCGGCTCTCGACAGTTGTGGAGGCCGATCAGATCCTGGTGCTCGAAGAAGGACGGGTGGCCGAGCGCGGCACCCATGCGGATCTGCTCGCGCAGGGCGGGCTCTATGCCAGGATGTGGGCCAGGCAGGATGCCGATGAGGCGCCCCTCCTGAAAGCGTCGACTTAAACGGAATCGGCCCGTTCCGGGCCGATGCGACATTCCCTCCACAAAACCGCGCCGGTTTTGTGGAGGAGCGGGCGCTTCTGGGATGATCTCGCTTTTGAATATTCTGTAATGATCTCTGCTGCGTTGGGTCGACATGCGAGATTTCTGCTAGTACCCGCACCTCGTGCAAGACCGCAAGGACTTGCGCGAGGAGATGTCTTGTCGGGTTCAGGTAGTGGGTCGGTTTGAGCTTATGACTCTACAAGCAAAGGCCCCGCCGGAGCGGGGCCTGACAGCACTGGTCGTAAGGATCGCAATCGCCGATCTTACCAGTGGCCCTTAGTGGGGTCTAAATCCGTGCTGATAGTAGCTGTGGGCATGAATGCATAGTCAGCAGAAATGCGAAAAACACCGCGAAAGGATTTGTGCTAGCGCTAGCGCAATAATAATTGGCTCTAAGCAAGACGGTTCACTTAAGGATATGTTGGCTCGCATTCGTAGCCCCAGCAACCCGAACTACTCGCTTAAGGATGCGGTCGATAACGCCCGTAAGGTTTTGAGTCTGACCGCCGCAATCCGATAGACAGGGAAGTTGCCACGAGGAATCTGGGCTATAACGGTCTCAGTGGAGCTGCCAACAAGTCAATCGCCACGCCGATGCGGTTCGGACTGTTCGAGAAAGTCGCCAAGTGCGAAGTCCGTGTTTCTCAAGCCGCTGTAGATAGTCTACATCCTGACGATCCAGACCAACGCAAGACGGCGCTGGTTCAGAGCGCGTTCACCCCAGGGCTTTTCTCAATTCTTCGGGATCGGTTCGCTGATGGGGCCTGGTCACTAGATGCCTTGCGGTCTTATCTGATGAAAGAGATTTTCAATGATCGCGCCATTGGGCCGGTTATCTCTTCGTACACGAAACCCCGCCCGTTTCTGGAGCAAGAGAATGCGAGTAAAAATGGAGGCCAACTCCAAAAAAACGTTCAAGAAGCAAATTTGCCGGACGCGAAACACGACGAACATTTCATTCAGTTTGGCGGCGCGAAAGTCGGGGATCTGATCGAATGGAACTCCGGTGGAGCGCTTCAGTTTGAAAGCCCTCGGCGGGTACGGCTGGTCACTGATGATCGCAAATGGATCGCCGTCGTGGATGGTGAAATGGGGATTCCAAAGGAACAGGTCATCGTTGAAGACAGCGGCGCGAGCACGCCATCGCGGATATTTAAGATTGCTGAAGAACCGACAGACGCGCCATCTTAGCCATAAGGGCGAAAGTGAATGGATGCGTAACAAGGTCGGCAAATAGACAAGTGTTCGCCTATTGGTCAGTGGTGATATGGGTCCAAAGGAAATCGGCGGGCTGATTAGGCTGCTAGAGACGCAAAAAGTAGTTCTTGAAGATGAGGCTGGTTAACCCCAGCGCGCCTTAGCCGCCACTTTGGCAATGGCGTTGCGTTCCTCGGGGGTGAGGGCTTGGGGTCTCGCCTTCCCGCCCATTTAGCCAACCTTAAGTTGCCCCTGAACTTTCTCGGGCTGCGCGTCCTCAGCTTCGCCGGTGTCGCTACGTCCTCGATGAACTTAGCAAGCTGGTTGGCGTCTCTGGGTCTCTTGTGCTGCACTGTCATGCTGAGTGATATGGGGCCTGCCGGGTCCAGGCGCAAACTCCGATTTCAAAGTGACCCACTACCCGGGATTGCCCGAACCCAACTCCGTTTTGGACTGCAGTAACACTTATTCGGCTGCGCGGAGCAGTGTGGGCGAGGGTGGCGTGGGGTCTTCCCAGATCAAAAGCTCTCCCGGCTTGGCGCGGCGGAGGTCGCGGCGCAGACGGCGGTCGCGCCAATACGCGCTGCCCGGGATCAGCACGGCAGCCAAGAGCTGCACTCCCCCATAGGCGCCGCGGGTCACCCATTCGCGCGCGGCCAGGGCCGCCGGTGTCACCAGCAAGGTCAGCAGTGTCGCAATCCCAAGACCCCAGACAACCGCCGTGGCCAATTGCGTCCACCAGAGCGCGGTTGGCGCGCCGAAACTGATGGTCCCGGTCGAGAAGTCGAGGCTAATTGCGAACATCATCGGGGTCAGCCCCGCCATTGTGGTGATCGTCGTCAAAAGAACGGGGCGGATCCGCGCCTCGGCGGTTTGTAC
>JBCDKL010000020.1:0-18989 GCA_038746695.1 Pseudomonadota bacterium
ACGCGCGGGATGCCGAATTGCACGATGGTGCCGGAGCACATCATGCAGGGGCTCAGCGACGTATAGAGCGTTGTGTCGCGATAGGTTCTTTGCCTCCCGGCCTTGCGCAGCGCATCCATTTCTCCATGGGCGATGGGGTCGCCCTTCTGGACCCGTTGATTGCGGCCCTGCGCGACCACCTCCTGGCCACGGGCCAGCACCGAGCCGATCGGGCAGCCGCCTTCCTCGAACCCTGCAAGAGCCTCGTCATAGGCGAGTCGCAGCATCCGGCGGTCGATTTCGCTCAACATTGGATCTCGGTTGGCATCAGGGGCGGCCTTTTCACTCAGTCCGGTGTCGAGAGCCTGCGGGCATGCATCGGGAATACACCCATAGTCTTGAAGTGCTTGCAGAAGAATTGCAGCTCGTCCAAGGCCCGCTCGACAGCCGGGTCCGAGGGGTGGCCCTCGATCTCGGCATAGAAGCGCGTCGCAGTGAAGGATCCGCCGAGCATGAAGCTTTCGAGCTTGGTCATGTTAACGCCATTGGTCGCAAATCCTCCCATGGCCTTATACAGGGCAGCGGGCAGGTTCTTGACCTCGAAGACGAAACTGGTCACCGCCGGGCCGCCGGTCGGATCCGCCTCGATCCTGCGGCGCGAAAGCACGAGAAACCGCGTGGTGTTGTGGTCCATATCCTCGACATTCGGGGCCAGCACCTCCAGACCATAGATCTCGCCCGCCAGCGCCGAGGAGATCGCGGCGCGCTCGGTCCGCCCAGCCTCGGCCACTTCGCGGGCACTACCGGCGGTATCGGCGCCCATGATCGGCGTGATGCCGCGATGGCTCAGGAACTTCCCGCATTGGCCGAGCGCGACCATATGGCTCTGCGCTTCGGTGATATCGGCCAGAGTAGCGCCCGGCACGCCAAGCAATTGCAGCCGGATCGGCACGAAATGCTCGGCGATGGTGTAGAGACCGCTCTCCGGCAGAAGGTGGTGGAGATCGGCGACCCGGCCATAAAGCGAGTTCTCGATCGGCATCATCGCCAATTCCGCCTCGCGGTTACGCACCGCGGTCAGCGCCGCCTCGAAGGTCTTGCAGGGCAGCACATCACGGTCGGGATAGACTTCGCGGCAGGCTTGGTGCGAGAAGGCGCCCAGTTCTCCCTGGAATGCCACAAGCTGATCGGTCTGGTCTGCCATCTCCGCCTCGTAGTCTTCATTTCGGCCCAATCGTCGCAATTCAGTGCACATAGTTGCGGCAATCGGCCCCCTCCTAGCGGTTGCGGAGGCTGACGGGAAGGCGCTACATCAACGCGTAGCAGTGTAGCCGCCACAGACGCGGCCTCAGCGAGGAAACACGATGCGTGTGACAGACTTTCTCTCAGCGATCGACCGGGCGATGGGTGGCGTGTGGATCGGCAGCGCGGTGGGTGCTGTCCTGGTTTTCATGCTGCTTGGTTTTTTCAGCGGTAAGATCTTCGGCCATGGCGGTGGGCATAGCGAGGACGAACCGCTGGCCTTCGCGCTTGAGATTGAGGAGACGGTCGTTGTCGAGGAGGAGCCGACGATCGATCTCGCGGCGCTGGCCATGGCGGCGGATTTGGACGCGGGCGAGAAGGTCTTCGCCAAGTGCCGGGCCTGTCACAAAATGGCCGATGGCGAGAACGGTGTGGGGCCACATCTTTGGGGCGTGGTCGGACGCGGTATCGGATCGGTTGGGGGCTATTCCTATGGCGATCACCTCGCCTCGGTCGGTGGAGAGTGGGATCTGGCGAGCTTGAGCGGGTTCTTGGAGAACCCGAAAGGCTGGGCGCCCGGAACGAAGATGAGCTTTGCGGGGCTGAAGAAGCCCGAGGATCGGGTGAACTTGATCGCCTGGATGAACGAGGCCGACGGCTCTCCGATCGAACTGGCGACCGCGCCGTCCGATACTGCGACAGACGCGACCGTCGAAGATGCCGGAGCGGGCGCGGCTGGAGCGGGCGAAGAGCCAGCGGCCGAGGAAGAGGCGAGTGGCGGGGACGCAAGTGACGATGATGCCACCGAGGCAACAGATGACGATGGCGCCGCTCTCGAGGCTGAACCGGCCGAGCAGACGGCGGCGGCTGAGCCTGAAGCTGATGCTGCTGATACCGGCAGTGCCGAAGCCAGCGTCACCGAGACCGATGCCACAGAAAACGATTTGACCGAGACTGCCGCTCTCACTGAACCCGCTGTCGCGACGAACGCTGAGGAGGTCAACGAGGGGGCAGAGAACGCGGTGGAAACCACTTTGGCTCCCTCAGAAGAAGCGGTTGAAGAGGCCGCTGCTGAACCAGCCCCCGCGGCGGTCGAAGAATCCGAAGCGGCCGCGCCCTCAGTTGAGGAGTCGACTGAGCTTGCCGCCGTCGCCCCTGCCGAGACAGCCGCGCATTCAGCCCCCGCTGCGGACAGCCCCTTCGCCGAATTGCTGGCTTCCGCCGATCCGGATGCTGGCGCGAAGGTCTTCCGGAAATGCCGCGCCTGTCACAAGGCCGAGGAAGGCCGCAACGGTGTTGGCCCATCGCTGTGGGGTGTGGTCGGCAGCCAGCAGGCCGCGGTTGACGGCTACAAGTATTCCGGCGCGCTGCAAGGCCTGGGAGGCACCTGGACGCTGGCCGAGCTGGACGCATTCCTCGCCAAGCCGAAGGAATACGCCCCTGGCACCAAGATGGCCTTCGCCGGTCTGAAAAAGCCGGAAGACCGGGTCAACCTGATCGTCTATCTCAACGAGAAGGACGGCACACCGGTACCGCTGCACTAGGCCCGCATCACAGCTTGTTCATCCCGCTTCGCCCGAGCCGCCGGGATTGCCGGTCTTTTTGCACGTCGCATGGGTGGCCAATTGCTTGAAACCGCCCCAGCTTATCCCTACCCATAGTCGGAACAGGGAGATGGCAGAATGGCCAAGAAAACCGTCAAAGACACGAAGCTCGCGATCACCCGCCGGGGTTTTGGCGCGCTGGGGCTGGCAGCGGCAGCATCCGGCCTGATCTTTGGCCCGGCCAGGGCGGCGACCACCGTCTCGCACGGTGTCTCGGCATTCGGGGATCTGAAATACAAACCCGATTTTGCGATGTTCGACTATGCCACGCCGGACGCACCCATGGGCGGCACTTGGTCCACCGGCGTCTCGGGCACGTTTGACAGCCTGCATCCCTTTATCCTGAAGGGCAATCCGGCGGTCTTCACATCGGCGACCCGCGATACCTTGATGACTCCGGCCGATGACGAGGCGGACAGTCTCTACGGCTTGCTTGCCAAATCGATCGAATATCCCGAGGATCGCGCCTGGGCCGCTTTCGAGATCGATGAGCGGGCGCGCTTTGCCGATGGAAGCCCGGTCACCGCCGAGGATGTCGCCTGGACCTACACCACGCTGCTCGAGAAAGGCCATCCGCAATATCGCGTGGTCTATGCCTCGGTAACCGGCGTCATGGTCGAGAGCCCGCAGCGCGTCCGCTTCGACTTCGCCGCCGAAGCTCCGAAACGCGACCTGCCGATGCTGGTGGCAGGGTTGGGCATCTTATCGAAAGCCTGGTGGGAGGGGCGCGATTTCACTGACAGCACGATGGACGCGCCTCTCGGCTCCGGCCCCTATGAGATCGAAGTTGCCGATGCGGGCAAGACCCTGATCTATCGCCGCCGCGAGGGCTATTGGGGCTGGGACCTGCCGGTGAATCGCGGCCGCTGGCATTTCGAGCGGATCCGGCTGGAATACTTTCGCGACCGGGCGGCAAGTTTCGAGGCGTTCAAGGCCGGGACCTTCAACTTCTACGAGGAGTTCTGGTCGAAACAATGGGCCACCGGTTATGAGCCGAAGAACTTCCCCGCGATTGGCAGCGGCGAGGTGTTGCGCGACACCCTGCCGGACAACCGCCCCGCTGGCAGTCAGGGCTATTGGTTCAATCTCCGCCGCGAAAAATTTCAGGACCCTCGCGTGCGCGAGGCGATTGCGATGTGCTTCGATTTCGAATGGTCGAACCGAACATTGTTCTTCGAGCTCTATACCCGTACCGACAGCTTCTTCGAAGGCGGCCCGATGCAGGCCGATGATGTCCCGAGTGCCGGGGAACTGGCGCTTCTGCGCGAGATGGAGGCGGATTTGCCCCCCGGCGTCCTGGACACGCCGGCCTATGTGCCGCCCGCCACCGATGGCTCGGGCAAGAACCGGCGCACCCTGAAGACGGCCGGCCGCCTGCTCGACGATGCCGGCTGGACTCTACAGGACGGCGTGCGCAAGAATGCCGATGGCGAGCCCTTGACCATCGAGGCGCTGCTCTCCGGCGTCGGGTTCGAGCGGATCACCAATCCCTATTTCCAAAATCTCAAACGCATCGGCATCGACGGCACGGTGCGCACCGTGGACGCAGCACAATATAAGCGCCGGATCGACGAGTATGATTTCGACATCACCGTCGACCGCAAGTCCATGAGCCTGACCCCGGGCGTGGAGCTTCGGAACTATTTCCACTCGTCCAGCGCCGATCCGCAGGGCACACAGAACCTGGCGGGTATAAAACACCCTGCAGTCGACCGGCTGATCGATGCAATCGAGCGGGCGGATAACCGCGAGGACCTCACCAATGCGGTCATGGCGCTCGACCGCGTCTTGCGTGCGCTCCATATCTGGGTGCCGCAATGGAACAAAGGCAGCCACACGATTGCCTATTGGGACCTGTTCGGCCGCCCTGATCCGGCGGCGAAACCGGCCTTCGCCCGCGGGATCATCGATCTCTGGTGGGTCGATGCCGAGAAGGCAGCCACGCTTTCCGACAAAGTGAAGGGCTAAGACTTGGGCGCCTATATCCTGCGCAGGCTGGCCCTGATCGTGCCGACCCTGTTCGGCATCATGCTGATCAATTTCGCTATTCTGCAATTCGTGCCCGGCGGTCCGGTGGAACGGATCATGCTGCAGTTGGAAGAGGGCACCGGCGCTTATGGCGCGACCGACCGTTTCACCGGGGGTGCGGATGCGGGCGGAGGCAGCCAAAATCTCGGCGAGGAAAGCAGTTACCGCGGCTCCCAAGGATTGGAGCAGGAGCTCAAAGACGAACTCACCGCCCAGTTCGGCCTGGACAAACCGGCCTGGGAGCGGTTCGCCATCATGATGTGGAACTATGCCAGGTTCGACTTCGGCGAGAGCTTTTTCCGCTCGGCCACCGTGATCGACCTGATTGTCGAGAAACTGCCAGTCTCGATCTCGCTCGGCCTCTGGGCGACGTTGATCTCGTACTTGGTCTCGATCCCGCTCGGCGTGATGAAAGCGGTGCGCGACGGAACGCCTTTCGATGCGGCGACTTCGGCGATCATCATTGCCGCCTATGCGATCCCAGGGTTCCTGTTTGCGGTGCTGCTGCTGGTGGTCTTCGCGGGTGGCACTTATCTTGACTGGTTCCCGCTGCGCGGTCTGGTGTCGGACGGATGGGAGGAGATGAGCGCGCTCGGCAAAGTCGCCGACTACTTCTGGCATATCTCGCTGCCGGTGCTGGCGATCCTGATCGGGTCGTTCGCGACGTTGACGCTCTTGACCAAGAACTCGTTCCTGGATGAGATCGCCAAGCAATATGTGATGACCGCACGGGCCAAGGGGCTGAGCGAGCGGGCCGTCCTCTATGGCCATGTGTTCCGCAACGGCATGCTGATCGTGATCGCCGGCTTCCCTGGTGCGTTCCTGTTCGCGTTTTTCGGCTCGGCGATCTTTGTCGAGACGGTGTTCTCGCTCGATGGGCTGGGATTGCTAAGTTATGAGGCGGTGCTGAACCGCGATTACCCGGTGGTGCTGGGCACGCTCTATATCTTCGGCTTGATGGGTCTCGCTGTGCGTCTCCTGACCGATTTGGTCTATGTGCTGATCGATCCGCGCATCGATTTCGAGCGGCGGGAGGGCTGAGAGATGCGCTTTGGCGCGACCCTGCGCTCCCATGAGAAGTCTGTCCAAGCTGCAGGCGGTGTGCGCACCCACCCACCCGCGCGCGGCCGCGCCAAAGCGCGTCGCCGCGCAGCTGCTTCCGCATGCCCACAACATGCGGTGGCCCGCCTCGGGTGGGCACAGGCGGGCGGGAGGGCAAAGACCGACTGCGCCACAAGCGGCAAGGGCGCATGGGAGCGTGTGCCCGCCCGAGGCGTCATCAGATGATCCGCCTCTCTCCGCTTGATCGCCGCCGGATTGCCAATTTCCGCGCCAATCGCCGCGCGCTCTGGTCGCTCAGGATCTTCTCGATCCTGTTCCTGCTCAGCCTCTTCGCCAATGCCTTTGCCAATGACCGACCGCTTCTGGTGAAGTTTCAGGGCGGCTTCTTCTCGCCAGTCCTCACGGAGTTTGACGAGGTTCACTGGGGCGGAGATCCAGGTTTTGTCGGCACTGATTACGCCGATCCGTTCATCGCAGATTTGATCCGTACCAATGGTGACGAGATCTTGGACCAAGGCGAGAGCCCGGGCTGGATGATCTGGCCCCTCATTCCCTTCTCCTATGACACGGTGGATTTCTCGGTCGCCACTGCGCCTTCACCGCCTGACGCCATCCATTGGCTCGGCACTGATGACCAGACGCGCGATGTGCTGGCCCGGGTCATCTATGGCTTCCGCCTGTCGGTCCTGTTCGGTTTCGGCGTCACCCTTGTCTCGGCCCTCATTGGGATTGCCGCCGGGGCCGCCCAAGGCTTTTTCGGCGGCTGGATCGACCTCTTCTTCCAGCGCGTCGAGGAGGTGTGGAACGCGCTCCCGCTCCTCTATGTCATCATCATCATCTCGGCAGTTCTGGCCCCGACCGTCTGGATCATGTTCGCGATCTTCGTCTTCTTCTCCTGGACCCAGCTCACCGGAGTGGTACGGGCGGAGTTTCTTCGCGCAAGGAACTTCGAATATGTCCAGGCCGCCCGCGCGCTGGGTGTCAGCGATTGGACCATCATGTTCCGCCATCTGCTGCCCAATGCGATGGTTGCCACCCTGACCCTGCTGCCCTTCCTCCTCACCGGCTCGATCGGGCTTCTGGCCGGGCTCGATTTTCTCGGCTTTGGGCTCGAGCAAGGCTATCCGTCGCTGGGCGAATTGGCGTTGCAGGGCAAGCAATACCTGCAGGATCCGCATCTCGCGATCACCGCGTTCTTCACTTTTGCGATCATGCTCTCGCTGCTCGTCTTCGTCTTCGAGGGTATCCGCGACGCTTTCGATCCCCGAAAGACCTTCACGTGAGCCTGCTCCGAATCCAGGATCTGACCATTGCTTTTCCCGGCAAGGAGGGCCCCGTCGCTGCGGTTAAATCCGTCAGCCTCGAGATCGCTGAGGGCGAGACCTTGGCCCTGGTCGGCGAGTCCGGATCGGGCAAGTCGCTGACGGCGCTCTCCACTGTGCAGCTTCTGCCGGGTGCCGCACAGGCCAGCGGCTCGATCACCTATGCCGGGCGCGAGATGATGGGCGCTGATGCCAAAACCCTGCGCGAGGTCCGGGGCAACGATATCAGCTTCATTTTCCAAGAGCCGATGACGTCGCTCAACCCGCTCCACACGATCGAGAAGCAGATCGCCGAAAGCCTGCGCTTGCATCAGGGCATCGGCCGGGGCGCGGCGCGGCCCCGAATTCTGGATCTATTGGCCAAGGTCGGAATTCGCGATGCTGAGAACCGGCTCGGCGCTTTTCCGCACCAGCTTTCTGGCGGACAGCGCCAGCGGGTTATGATCGCCATGGCCCTGGCCAACCGGCCCGAACTTCTGGTCGCGGATGAGCCGACCACGGCGCTGGATGTCACCATTCAGGCGCAGATCCTCGATCTACTCGCCGATCTCCAGCGCAAGGAAGGGCTCTCGATGCTCTTCATCACCCATGATCTCGGGATCGTGCGCAAGGTCGCGCAGCGGGTCGCGGTGATGAAGGATGGCGAGATTGTCGAGACCGGACCGACCGCCCAAGTCTTCGATCGGCCGATGCATGCCTATACCCAGAAGCTTCTGGCGGCCGAACCGAAAGGCCGGGCCGAACCTTTGCCCACAGGCGCGCAACCGCTTCTGGATGCGCGGAAGATGAAGATCTGGTTCCCGATCAAGACTGGCCTGATGCGCCGGACCACGGGCCATGTGAAGGCGGTCACCGATGTCGATGTCGGCGTCCGTGCCGGAGAGACCGTCGGCATTGTCGGCGAATCCGGCTCGGGCAAGACCACGCTGGCCTTGGCGGCAATGCGCCTGATCGCCAGCGAGGGGCGGATCCATTTTCAAAATCGCGATATCTCGAACCTGCCGAAACGCCAGCTCCGCGATCTGCGCCGCGATATGCAGATCGTGTTCCAAGACCCCTATGGCTCGCTGAGCCCCCGTATGAGCGTGGCCGAGATCGTGGCAGAGGGGCTGGGCGTCCACGGGCTGGGCGACCGCGCCTTAACCACCCGCGACGCGGTGGCCCGGGTCCTGACCGAGGTCGGCATGGATCCCGAAGCGATGGACCGCTACCCGCATGAATTCTCGGGCGGACAGCGCCAGAGGATCGCGATTGCCCGGGCGATGATCCTCAAGCCGAAATTCTTGGTGTTGGACGAGCCGACTTCCGCGCTCGACATGACCGTGCAGACCCAGATCGTCGAGCTTCTGCGCTCGTTACAGAAGAAATACGAACTGGGGTACTTCTTCATCTCCCATGATCTGAAAGTGGTCCGCGCGCTGGCCCATCACCTGATCGTCATGCGCCAGGGCGAGGTGGTCGAGAGCGGTCCGGCCAGCGAGATCTTCGAAGCGCCTAAGACAGACTACGCCCGTGCCTTAATGGCGGCCGCCTTCGAGATGAAGGCGATGGAAGCTACCGCCGACTGACTTGCCCCGCGCATGTGGCGCGGGGTATGTTCCTGACATGTTCGCAAAGACTCAACTGCAGCCGGGCCAGGTCCTCGCACGCGGCGTTTGCCGGGCGCTGGGCGAGCTCGACCTGACGCCGCTGACTGAGTTTCCGACCAAGGCCGGGCTGCGGATGGATGTGCTTGCCCTGGCCCGGGATGGTGAGATTTGGTGTGTGGAGGTCAAAAGTTCGCGCGCCGATTTCGCATCGGACCGGAAGTGGCAGGGCTATCTCGACTGGTGCGACCGCTTCCTCTTTGCCGTGCCGGAGGGATTTCCCGACGAGATTCTGCCGGGCGATCAGGGTCTGATGCGGGCTGATGCCTATGGTGCCGAGGTGCTGCGCCCCGGCCTTCACCGTCCGCTGGCTGCGGCCCGGCGCAAGGCCGTGACACTGCGTTTTGCCCGGCTGGCGGCCGAGCGGGCATTGCGGCTCGCCAGCGGTTAGGCCGCTTCGACGAAAGCGAAGCCCTGGAAGCTCTGGCGAAACGCTGTCACCTCCGGCGCAACGCGCTCCGGCTCGGGACCCAGGGCGCGGGCGATCAGGCGGGCCAGTGCTCCCATATCCGCGGATGTCATCCCCCGGCGCACGATCTCGGGCGTGCCCAGGCGCAGACCGTTCATGTCGCCTGTCACCTCCGCCAACGGCAAGCCGATCCCGCAGGTCAGCAAGTTGGCCCGCTCGAGATGTCGCGCCATCGCCTGCCCGCCGCCCCAGCGCACCGCTTCGATGGCGAATTGGTGACTGCGGGTGGCGGTCTCGCCCCCCGCCAGGAAAACGGGGATATCCTCGGCCCAAAGTGCGGCGGCGAGTGTACGGGAGGAAGCAACCATCTCCTCGGCATAGGCCCGGCCATGGAGCTGCCAGTCGACCAGGGTAACGGCCAACGCAGCCACCCGCCCGGCATCGAAATTCGCGGTCAGACCTGGGAAAGCGATTGCATCCAGGCGTTCGGCGAGATCAGCCTCGTTGGTGACTAAAAGTCCGCCCGCCGGACCGCCAAGGCTTTTGTATGTGCTCATGGTCATCAGATGCGCCCCCTCGCTCAGAGGGTTGGGCCAGACCCCACCGGCGATCATCCCGCAGAGATGCGCGGCATCGAAAAGCACCCGCGCGCCTAGAGGATCCGCGATTTCGCGGATCTCGGCCACGGGATGTGGCAGAAGGTTGAGGCTCCCACCGATGGTGATGAGCGCGGGTCGGAGGTCGCGAGCCATCTCGGCCAGCCCTATCAGATCGACCGTGTAGCCTTCGGCATCCACGGGCGCCTCGTGGATCTCCAACCCGTAGAGTCCCGCAGCCCCGGCAGCGTGATGGGTCACATGCCCGCCGATCGCGGCGGGCGGAACGATCACTCGGTCTCCAGGCCGGCAACAGGCGATGAAAGCATAGAGATTGGCTATGGCGCCCGAGGCCACCCGCGTCTCGGCAAAGCTGGCATCGAAGACAGCCGAGGCGAGGCCCGCGGCCAGCACCTCGATCTCCTCGATCGCTTGCAGGCCCATCTCGTATTTCATTCCTGGATAGCCGAGCGAAGGTCGCCCGCCGAGCCCCTGTGCCAACAGCGCCTCTGCCGTCGGGTTCATCACGTTAGTGGCGGGGTTGAGGTTGATCGCCTCGTGGTCATGGATCTCAGCGTTGCGGGTCGAGAGCGCTTTGATCCGCGCCGCAATCTCGGCAGGAGGGCGCGCCGACTGCGCCGCGGCGATGGCGCCGATCCTTCGGGCCGCATCCTCGGGCAACCAGTCGGGTGCCGTGATCGGGATCACCGCCGTCGCCTGCCATTTCCGGAATGTCCGCCTTTGGCTTTCTCGGCGATCTTATCCGCCCTGGCAGCGGCGCCGACCAGTTCTTCGGCGATCTCGCGGGCTTCGTCGGGGTCGAAGTCCAGCGGCAGATCTATTCCATCGCCTTCGATGTAGATCCGCACCATGCCCAGACTGGTCGGGCCGATTTGCAATCCTGCCGCCTGATCCGAATCGCGGTCGATGCCCATGATGCGTCTCTCCAAACCTCTCCCCGCCCTAGCGGCCCGGCCAGCCGAGATCAAGCCGCTTGAAAATCCACCGATCCTTGGCTAAAGCCCGAGATAGCGATCGCCGCCTTAGCTCAGTTGGTTAGAGCGCTGGATTGTGGATCCAGAGGTCCCCCGTTCGAGCCGGGGAGGCGGTACCACCCTCTCCGTTTCCTTCGAATAGATCTTTGGGAAAAAGTGGGGCGCCCGGTCTCCAGCCTCAGGCGCCCCTAGGTGCTTGCTGGGTGTCTCCAGCGAGGGACAGGTGTGATCTTACCGCTGATACGGGCCGTTCAGCGGTCGCCAGAAGGCGGTTTGGCGGCGAGTTTGGCGAAAATCCGGTCGATGGGCGCCCAATCGGAGGGCTCCAAGCGCACCGGCAGGGCCATCACTTCGCGGCGAAAGGCGGGTGGCAGACGGGTGGCGTCCTTCTCGGTGGTCACCAGCATTGCGCCTTGCTGAAGTGCGGTTGCTTGCAAGCGGTCGAGCATTTTGCGCGCATAAGGGCGATGATCGGCGAAGCCCTCCGCGCGGACCAACATGGCGCCCTGGGACCGCAGCGTCTCGAAAAACTTCTCTGGTCGGGCGATGCCCGCAAAGGCGACGACGCGCTGTCCCGAGAGATCGAGGCCTGTCTCGGGCACCACCATTTCTGCGGACAGTGCGTTGGCCAGTTCGGGCCAACGGGCGATCGCCGCGCTTCGCGAGGCGGGCGGTCCGACCAGGATCACCAGATCAGCACGGGCGAGGCCGTCCGCAACTGGCTCGCGCAGAGGGCCAGCGGGGATCACCCGGCCATTGCCAAATCCCTGGCCCGCATCGACCATGAGGATCGAGGCATCCTTGCTCAGCCCTGGGTTTTGGAAGCCGTCGTCGAGCAGCACGATCTCAGCCCCAGTTTTGGCCGCTTCCAGGGCCCCGGCGGCGCGATCGCGCGAAACCCAGACCGGAGCGTAGCTGGCCAGCAAGAGCGGCTCGTCGCCCACATCGGCCGCTCTGTCCCGGGTGGGATCGACGCGGTGAGGACCCTTGATCCGCCCGCCGTATCCGCGGCTGACCAGATGCGCCGTCACTCCGCGCCCGGCCAGGCGCATCAGACAGGCCACGGCCATTGGGGTCTTGCCGCCGCCGCCTGCCGTCAGATTGCCGATGCAAAGCACTGGGACGGGCGCTGTCACCGAGCGGGTGCGGGCGGCGCGTAACCACCCCGCCGCCTGCCATGCCCAGCCGACCGGTGCCAGCAGGGCCGCTGTCATGCCCGGCTCCTGCCACCAGAAACCGGGCGCCTTCACGGTTTTGACCCGGCCATCAGCGCCAGACCTTGGCGCACCATTGCGGTGATGTCAGGCGCCAAGTCCTGCACCACCCGTGCCCGCGCCACCATCTCGGCCCGGGCACTGTGATCGTGGGAGAGTACCGTGATCTCGCGGGCCAGCTCGCTGTCCGAGCCGATCTGCCGCGCGCCTTGCGTCCTGGCGAGTGCTGCATAGGCCGGGGCGAAATTCTCGGTATGCGGGCCGTGCAATATGGCCGACCCAATCGCTGCGGGCTCGAACGGCGTGTGCCCGCCCATCGCAACAATGGAGCCGCCGATAAAGCTGATTGGCGCGAGCCTGAGCCAAAGCCCCATTTGCCCCAGAGTATCGGCCAGGATCACCCGTGTCTCTGGCCCCAGTACCTCGCCAAGAGAGAGCCGGATGAACGGCATTTGCCGTTCTTTGATCATCTCGGCCACGATGCGTCCGCGGTCTGGATGGCGCGGTGCGAGGATCAACACCGTCTCGGGTGGCAGGACCACATGAGCATCGAGCACCGCCTCCTCCTCACCCGGATGGGTCGAGGCGGCGAGCCAGACCGGGCGATCGCCCAGCCGCGTCTCCCAGTCAGCGAGCGCTTCGGGATCGGCCTCGGGCACCGGAGCCAGCGCTTTGAGGTTGCCCGCCATGCGCAGCTTCGCCGGTTCGGTGCCGAGTGCGGTCAGTCGCGCGACCGTTTCGTCATCCTGCGCATCGATGGCCGAGAAGAGCCCTGTCAAATATGCTGCCATGCCCCCCGCCCCTTCCCAACGCTTGGCCGAGGTCTCGGAGACGCGGGCATTGGCGAGCACCATCGGGATCCCGCGGGCGGCAGTTTCGACCATCAGCCGCGGCCAAAACTCACTTTCCACCCAGATCGCGAGATCCGGGCGCCAATGGTCGAGAAAGGCACGCACCGCCTGCGCCGTGTCGACCGGCACGAATTGATGCCGGCAACGCGGCGGTAAAAGCCCCTCGAGCCGTCGGGCGGAGGTCAGGGTGCCGGTGGTCATCAGCGCCTCGACATCGGGCGCTGCGTCGAGATAGGCGCGGACGAGTGGCAGGATCGACATCGCCTCGCCCACGCTGGCCCCGTGAAACCAGATTACCGATGCCTTGGGCCGGGCGAGCCCCGGCTCTCCGAGCCGTTCGGGATAGCGCACCGGATCCTCTTTGCCCCGCGCTAGGCGCAGGCGGATCAGCAGCCGTGCAAGCGGATGGGCGATGCGCGAAAGGCCGAGATAAGCTGTGAGGGCAAGCGGACGCGCCATTCAGGCATCGGCATCCGAGATTGTCCGCGGCGCGCCCGGCGTGGCCTCTGCCTCTCCTGGGACAACCGCCGGGCGGTTGCAAAGCGCATCTGCCCGGTTGGTCGTCTCGGTCAATGACTGCTCCATCTCGCGTCTCACTGTCTCCACGCCCTGTCCGGACGGGCGCAGCACCGGGCCATAGACAATGGCGCCGCGACCGAAGGGAAGGGGAAGCAGAAATCTGTCCCAACTGCCGAGCAACCGGCCCCAGCGCACCGAGAACGCGATCGGGATCACAGGGGATGCGGTCTCGACCGCCAATTGCGCAGCCCCGACCTGCGCCCGCATCCTAGGTCCGCGCGGCCCATCCGGGGTTATCGCGACCAACGCACCCTCGCGCAGGCCCGCGATAGCGCCGTGATAGGCTTCTAGACCGCCCTTGTCGCGTCGCTTTGCGCGGTCGTAGGTAGAGCCGCGCACCGCGTCCACGTCGAAACGACCAACGATAGCGGCGATGAGTTCGCCATCTCGATTGTTCGAGATCATTGCGATGGTTCGGCGCCGGTCGACTGGTGCGTAGGTGGGCGACATGAAAAGCCGACCGTGCCAGATCACGGCTATGACTCCGCCGGTCTCTTCGGCCTCCGTCGCATCGAACACGTCCTTGCCCTCGACATGCCAGCGGGTGGTTCGGGTCACCAGGCGGATATAGCCGGCACCCAAGCGGCTGCTGAGCGCCCGGCCCCAAGCCGACCCTCTCAGCCAGCGTGCAATGCCGCTAAAACCTGCCATCTCATCCCTTGGCCAGGGCCTGCTCCTCGACGCTCGCTTCCTTCTCCTCATCGCGCAGCCGGTGCAGATGGGCGATGAAATAGCGCATATGGGCATTGTCGACCGTGCGCTGTGCTGCGGCCTTCCAGGCCTGAAAGGCTGTAGCGTAATCGGGGAATATGCCGATGATATCGAGCTGGCCGACATCGCGGAACTCGCTCCCTTGCGGATCGACGAGCTCTCCGCCGAAAACGAGGTGAAGCCGGGTCATGCTGCTCTCCGCTTGCTCTGGGTTGGGCGCAGAATACAAAGCCCGGGGCGCCAGTCAATTCGGACTAGCCTCGGCGCAGCGTCATCAAGGCGGCGTGGAGTGGCGGCGGGGCGACGATCACACCAGGCACTTTCGGATCGGGATTGTTGAACGCCAGCGGGTGGCCGTCGCGGTCTGTGATGATGGCCCCTGCTTCGGCGGCGATCAGGGCGCCGGCGGCGACGTCCCATTCGAACGCGTCGCGCATCGTGGCCATCAGGTCGAACTCCCCGGCTGCGATCATGCAAAGCCGCCATTCCAGCGCATGGCGAAACACCCGGTCCACCGGAGGCGAGCCGCCGGGCCAGTGCGACGCTGTATAGGACGGTTTGGCGCCGAGCGCGGTGGCGCCGGGAAGCGAACTGCGGGCGCTGGGCGCGATGACGTTGCCGTTCATCGTGGCGCCAGAGCCAAGTGCTGCGGCATAGGTCTCTCCCCGCGCTGGAAGATGCACGACAGAGGCGATCACCTGTCCGCCTTCGACCAGGGCCAGCGCAACGGCGAACCCGGTCTCTCCCTTGAGAAAGGCCCGGGTTCCGTCGATCGGATCAACGATGAACACCCGCTCGGCGGTCAGCCGCCCAGGATCGTCCTCGCTCTCCTCCGACAGCCAGCCGTAAGAGGGACGCGATACCAGAAGCCTCTCCTCCAGACTGCGATTGACCGCGAGATCTGCTTCGGAGACCGGGCCCGCATCGCCAGCTTTCTCCCAACTCTCGACCCCGCTGCGGAAGAAGGGTAGCGCCAGCGCCCCCGCCTCGACAGCCGCCGAAACAAGAAGATCGCGCTCCTCCTCGGGGCTCGGCCTCAAAGCGGCGGCGGGTTCAAGCGCCAATGGTCAGTCCCTCGACCAAAAGCGAGGGCACCGAGACCGAGAGATAAGGATCGGCATCGTCTGCGGGCGCAATGCTCCGCATCATCTCGGGCAGGGAGCCGGCCACGGTGATCTCGTTGACCGGATAGGCGATCTCACCGCCTTCGACCCAGAAGCCCGACGCGCCGCGCGAATAAGCACCCGTGGTGGCATTGATCGAGGCGCCGATCATCGAGGTGACAAGAAGCCCCGTGCCCATCTCGGCAATCCGCTCGGCGCGGCTGCGGACCAGACCATCCGCCAGAGCGAGGCGCACATTGGTGCTGCCCGGGCTCGGCGGTGACGAGGTGCCGCGGCGGGCATGGCCGGTGGTGCTCAGCCCCAGCTTGCGGGCCGTGGCGGCGTCCAGGATCCAACTGGTCAACACACCGTCTTCGATCAATGCCTGGCGCCGCGCTGCGACGCCCTCGGCGTCGAAGGGTGTCGACGCCGGGCCGCGCGGGATAAGCGGATCGTCGATCAAGGAGATCCCTGCAGGAAGCACCTGTTCTCCCATCGCCTCGCGGAGCCAACTTGCACCGCGTGCGACCGATGCGCCGTTGATCGCGCCCAAGACATGCCGGATCAGGCCAGGTGCGACCCGTGCGTCGTAGAGCACCGGATAGCTGCCAGAGGGAGGGCGCTTGGGGTCCAGCCGTTCCACCGCGCGTTGCCCGGCGCGCTCTCCGATTTCAGCGGAATCGGGCAGGTCGGCGCGGTGGCGGCGCATCTCGGCGGCCCAGTCACGCTCGCGCCCCAGCCCTTCGCCGGCAATTGCCGAAAGCGAGAGCGCGGAGCTGCTGCGCGCATAGCTCCCCGAAAAACCGTTGCTGGCGGCGAGCCCGATTTGGGCGAGGCCGACAGAGGCCGAGGCACTCTCCACCATCGTGACACCCTGCACGCCGCGGGCCGCGGCCTCTGCCGCTCGCGCGTTCTCCTCCAAGGCATCAGGCAGCGGGGTCGGGGCTGGATCGATCAGGTCGAGATCCTGCGCAATCGCGGTGACAGCGCTTGGAACTAGCAGGCCGCAATGCGGATCTTCCGGCGCTTCCTGCGCAATGGCAACGGCGCGGGCGGCCATCTCCTCAAACACGGCTTCTCGCGGATCAGAGGAAGAGACGCAGGCCTGACGCTGACCGATCAGGACCCGAAGGCCAAATTCTGTTGCCTCAGAGCGTTCGGCTTCCTCGAGGCTTTCATCCGCCACGGTGATCGTTGTCATTGAGGAGGAGATCACAATGGCATCGGCCGCCTCCGCCCCCGCGCCCTTGGCGGCCTCGATCAGACGCATGGCGATCTCGGCCTCGCGCCCCACGTCACGCGGAGCCACTGACAAGCCCCATCAAAGCCTGAACAAAAACGCCCAGTGAAAGAAGCGCCAGCGCCAGGACCGTCATAAGCATGCCCCAGAAGCGGAGGGTGATCCCTTTGCGCAACTGCCGGAAATGCACGGCGTGCAGCGCCCGCCCGATCAAAAGCAGCAGACCCAGAATGTGCAAGATCCAGCCAGGTGTCCCCAACCCCTCGGCCAATCCCAGCAGAACGATGCCGATCGGGATCGTCTCGACCGCATTGGCGTGGCCGCGGATCCGGCACAGCAACAGCTCTTTGCCGCCATCTCCAAGCGAGACTTGCTCGGACCGGCGCAGGGCGACCACGCCGAAAGCCATCCAGAGGATTATCAGCGTGAGCGGCCCGGCATAGAGGGCTGTGATGACCAAGGACATGGCGGCTCTCCGACGCGTTCCGGGTTGCGGGCAGATGTAGCCCGTGCTCGCCGAGAAGGCCAGCCCGGACGGAGGTGGACCCTGTCGCGGTTATGCCGAAGAGATGCCGAGACAGGTTTCAATTCCACCGACAAAGCAAGGATATGCGGTTTGCGACGCCGTTCCACTCCGACAAACGGAAGCCGGCTACCTAAGCTCCGACGGGCGGTCGTGGTCTAGGTGCCTTCAAGTGTCTTCCGCGGGCAGATGACTTTGGGATGGCGCATGAGCGGGTCAGTCTCGCGGAGAAGGAAGCCATGGGTGCTCTCTTGCAACCAGTTTTGGGTGGGTGGGCCAGCGTCACCGGTAACCTCGGCTTGATCTGCATGCGACCATATGAGCGCCGGGATCAACGAGCCCAGCGCCTAGACGTCAGCCCTAGATCTCATGTCCGGGCGTAGATGTCCTCGTAACGGGTAATGTCGTCCTCGCCCAAATAGGCGCCAGACTGCACCTCGATCAGGTGGAGATCGACTTTGCCAGGGTTCTCGAGCCGATGGATCGCGCCGAGCGGGATATAGACGCTTTCATTCTCGCTCATCAGCCGCTCCGTCTCATCGACCGTCACTTTCGCCGTTCCGCTCACCACGACCCAATGCTCCGAGCGGTGGACATGGGATTGCAGGCTGAGCCGCCCACCGGGTTTGACCATGATCTGTTTGACCTGGAACCGGGCGCCCAGGGCCAAGGTCTCGTACCAGCCCCAGGGCCGGTAGCAGCGGGGGAACTCGGTCGCCTGAGTCGCGCCCTCGGCTTTCAGCGCATCGACGGCCTGGCGGACATCCTGCGTGCGGGCCATATCGGCAACCAGCACCGCGTCACGGGTTGCCACGGCGACGATCCCGTCGAGGCCGAGGCCGACCAGCCGGGTCTCCGGGTCATCGCCACGCAACAGGGTGTCGCGGCAATCGATGGCCAGGGCGCCGCCGGTGGTGGCGGTGCCATCCTTATCCTGCGCGCTCTCCTGCCACACGGTCGTCCAACTGCCCAAATCGTTCCAGCCACAGGAGACGGGGACGACTTGGCCTGCCATCCGCTCCATGATCGCATAGTCGATCGAGATGTCCGGGCTGGCAGCATAGGCCTCGGCACCCGGGCGGAAGAAATCGAGATCCTCAACTCCCGCGATCTGGGCGGCTCGGGCGGCGGAGAGAACCTCGGGCTGATGGGTCTCGAACGCTGCCAGGATGTCGCTGGCGCGAAACAGAAACATGCCCGAGTTCCAAAGATAGCGCCCGGTCGCCAGCATCTCCTCCGCCCGGGCGAGATCCGGTTTCTCGACAAAGCGCAGGAAAGGCTGGGCGCCTGCGCCGGGTGGGGCATCGAGTTCGATATAGCCGTAACCCGTCTCAGGCCGATCCGGAGCGATCCCGAATGTCACGAGAGCACCCGTGGCGGCGGCCTCAGCCCCGGCCCCGATGGCCGTGTGGAAGGCGGGAATGTCCGCCATGACGTGATCGGAGGGTAAGACTAGCATCACGCCATCCGCGTCGATCTCCGCGACGATCAGAGCGGCGAGACAGATCGCGGGGGCGGTGTTGCGCCCCTCGGGCTCGATCACGATGCGTTCGGCCGTGAGCCCGAGTGCATGAAGCTGCTCCGCCGCGATGAAGCGGAAGTCCTGGTGCGTCACCAGGATCGGTCTGGCAAAGCGCTCGGCTGTTACCCGGCCAAGTGTGCGCTGGAATAGGGTCTCGCCCTCGAACAGGGCCGAGAATTGCTTCGGATAGCTTTTGCGAGAGAGCGGCCAGAGCCGCGTGCCCGAACCGCCGCAGAGAATGACGGGATGGATCGGCTGCATCACCGCCTCGCTCAATGGGTCCAGTTGCCCCGGCGGTTATGCGCGAAATTGCCAGCATAGCCCATCGGGCGCACGTTCGGTCTGCGCGGCTTGCCCTGTTCA